>CALPNT020000077.1 GCA_943325005.2 Bifidobacterium breve
AACCCGCTCCAGCCGGCAGAGGCCTGGAGACCTGAACCAGTCGCCGCTTGCTGTGAACCAACCCGCCGGGCAAGCGGCGTTCAGTCCTCCATCCGGCGCCAGGCCTGCAGCAACGTGTCGTCATTGCCGAGATTGCCGGGGAACGTGAGCACCGGCAGGGCCGCCGGCGACGGCTCCTCGCCCGGCAGCTCAACCGGCAGATCCGCCAGCACCAGTGACAAACCCGGCAGCAGCTGGCCCTGAAGCCGCACCGCCGCCAGATCCAGCCCATCGGCCAGCAGGGTGTGGGTGGTGATGCCCCCTTTGCTGATCACATAGCCCAACTGCGGTGCCAGGGCGGCCACCAAGCGGGCCATGCAGGCCGCCAGCACCAGTCCCAACCGCCGGCGCTCGGCCCCATCCCGGCAGCGGAGCTCGCCGCGGCTGGTGTGCAGCACGGGCGTGCGTCCCGCCGCCAGCTGTTGGCGCAGCTGTTCCAACCAAGCGCTTTCCAGCGAGGCCAGCAACGGCTCGGGCACGGGGCCCTCCAACAGCCGCTGCACCTTGGCCACCGCCACTTCGACGCCACCGCAACGCTCCTCGGCCAGCAACCGGGCCAGCTGGCGATCCGCCAGGGGCACATGGGAGCCCACCAGCACCAGCCCGGGCCAGGATCCCTCGGCGCCGCGCCGCCGCAGACCGGCCAGGGCCTGGGCATCGAGGGGTTGGGGCGGCAGATCGGCAAGGGCAGCGAGAAGGCCAGCGGCGCTCTGAAACAGAAAGCGCGGTGGTCGGGTTGCGACGGCGGCAGCCGCTGGTGCAAGCCCCGCTGGCGCCAGGGAGTCGGGCGGGGCGGCCGAAACCTGCAGGGAGTGCACGGCGGCCGCCAAGGCGCCGAGATGGCGGGGCTCGGTGGCATCCACGGCCACGACCACCTGGCCCGCCAGACCCGCCAGGCGCTGACGCAGCGCCGGTGCCGGCCCCTCCAGTTCGGCCAGGCAGAGCCGCTGCACCGCAGCGGCCGAGATGCGGCCGCCGCTCTTTTCCGCCACCCAGTCGGGTAGATAGCTGCTGTGGAAGCCGAACAGGCCATCGCGGGCGAAGGCGGTCTCCGCCACCGGCTGACCATGCAGGCAATGCACCCCAGCCAGGGTGGTGCGCCCCCCCTCCAGAAAGGCGGGCACCAGGAACGTGGCCGCGAATGGCCCCAATTCCGCCTGGATCACCTCCACCTCCAGGGGAAAATGGCCCCGCAGGGTGGAATCGCCGCGGCTCACCAGCAACCAGCGATCGATCACCCCCTCGGCCTGCGCTGCCGCCAGGGCCGGCCTCAGGGCGCGACAGATCTCGCGCAGGCGCTGGCGAGCCTGATCCGGATCCAGAGCTCGGGTGTTGGCCAGCAGGAACAGCAGCGGCGAAGGCTGCCGCAAACCCTGCGCCAGGCTGGCTGCATCCCAGCGCAGCAGCAGCGGACAGCCGTGCACGGTCTGGGACCCGGTGGGGTCATCGTCGATGACGACGATCTTCAGGGCCGGTTCAGGGGCGGCCGGGCCCGCGCACTCCACCTGTTGCATGGCACCATCGTGCCGTGATGAGCCCCGATGCCAACGAGCTGCAGGAGCTGGTGCGGGAGCTGCACCGGCAGGGATCGCCTTGGGTGCCCTGTGGGCTTGGCAGCCGCCTCGACTGGGGCCCGCCCCTGCAGGACGGCCTGCCGCTGAGCTGCACCCGGCTGCGGGGCATCGTCGACCACAACCCGGGGGATTTCACGATCAGCGTGCGGGCGGGCACGCCACTGCTGGAGGTGCAGGCGGCCTTGGCGCCGCATCGCCAGTGGCTGGCGGTGGACCAGCCCTGGGGCAGCCAACGACGCGGTGCCGGCAGTCTGGGCGGCCTCGTCGCCCGGGGCCTGGCGGGCGGTTACCGCCAGCGCTACCTGGGCATCCGCGACCAGCTGATCGGTCTGTCGCTGCTGCGCGCCGATGGCACCGCGGCGCGAGCCGGCGGCCGGGTGGTGAAGAACGTGGCCGGCTACGACCTGATGCGCCTGTTCTGT
Source organism: Bifidobacterium breve (assembly GCA_943325005.2). Classification (GTDB taxonomy): domain Bacteria; phylum Cyanobacteriota; class Cyanobacteriia; order PCC-6307; family Cyanobiaceae; genus Cyanobium. The sequence continues at coordinate 2,036 of CALPNT020000077.1, forward strand.
GGCAGCTGGGGCTCGCTCGGCCTGATCACCGAACTCAGTCTGCGCACCCTGCCGCTACCGCCGATCCGCCGCGGCCTGGTGCTGCAGGGATCGTTGACCGAGCTGGGCTCCCTGAGCCAATGGCTGCTGGGTTCGAGCCTCAGCCCCGAACGCCTCGACTGGTGGAATGCCCCCCTGGCCGCGGCTGCCGGGCTGGAGGCGGCACCCCTGCTGCTGATCGCCCTGGCCAGCATTTCGGCCGCAAGCCTGACGCAGCAGCAGGCGGCCATTGCCGCCCAGACCCCCTTGCCCCTGCGCCAGCTGGAGGCCGCCAGCCTCGACCAGCTGCTGGCCCACGCCCGCGGTGATGACCCGATCGCCAGGGGCGATGAGCTGAGTGCTGAACCCGCCTGGTTGCTGCGCCTGGGATTCAGCCCCGATCGGGTAACCCAAGCCCTGGCCGCTCCCGAACTGGAAGGCCTGGCGATCGAACTGGCGGCCGGCAGCGGCCTGGGTCTGGCCTGGAGCCTGGCCGCTGCCGGCTCGGGCGCGCTCGAACCCGAACGCGTCCGCCGCCTCCGCCAACACTGCCAGCGCCTGGGCGGCTGGCTGCAGGTGCTGCGCCAACCCCAGGGCAGCGCTGTGGCCGCCTGGGAAGATGCGCCCTCACGGTCGATGATCGAACGGCTGAAGCGCCAGTTCGATCCGCAGCTGCAGCTGGCGCCGGGCCGGCTGCCGGGCGTGGCGAACCCTGCCGCCAGGGTCAGGCGATCGGGGTAACGCGATAGCGACAGCTGAGCTCCTGGCTCTGGCCGGGTGACAGCTCCAGGCGGCGATCGCCACTCACCAGGGCGCCACGGGGGCCGGTCCAGGGCTCCAGGCAGACCATCGGCCGGGGGGGATCGCTCCAGACCACCGCCAGATCCCAGGGAGCGCTGGTTTCCAGCGTGATGGCGAACCCGGCCAACGGATCCAACAGCCGCACCGCGCCGACCGGACCGGCCAGCAGATCCACCCCCTGACCCAGCCGTGCCAGCTGCTCAGCGGTGCCGGTCGCCGTCATCGTGTGGTGATCCAGGCAGCGCTCGGGCAGACCTTCAAGGCGCACCGCCGCCGGATCCACGACGGCCAGATAGGGATGGAGGCCGAAGCTGAACGGCATCGCCCCCGATGGCTCCTGATCCCCATCGGCGCTGCGATGGTGGAGACGCAGCGTGATCGCCAGGGCACTCGCCTCCAGCCGCAGCTCCAGTTCCAGCCGGAAGGCGAACGGGAACTGGGTCCGGGTCTCGGCGCTGTCCTCAAGCACGAGAACGATGCCGTCGCCGGCGGGCAGCTCCTGCAGCTGCCAGGGCCGATCGCGGGCGAAACCGTGCTGGGGCAGGTGGAACGAGCCCTGGGGCAGGGTGAGGCGATCGTCGGGGAGATTGCCGCAGATCGGGAACAGCACCGGGATACCGCCCCGCACCGAAAGGGCCGGATCAGCAAAGCGCTCGGCATCGAGATACAGCAGCTCGCGGCCGCCACAGCGCCAGCTGCTCACCAACCCACCCCGTTCCGGCACGATCCGCAGGCTGTCGCCGCTCAGCGGATCGTGAAACAACCAGTGGGCGTAGGGCTCAAGGCAGCGCTGCAGCGGCATGGTTGGAGGCAGGGGCGGGAGCAGGAACGTCGCCACTGGCGCCACTGGCGGGCGTTGAGGCATCGCTGCTGGTTACCCCGACCGTAGCCAGGGGCTGGGGTCGATCTGTCGCCGAATCCTGGACCGCAGCAAGCGGCAACTGGGCCAGCCAGTCGAGCAGCGCCCGGTTCACCTGCTCCGGCACCTCATCGTGGGGGCAATGGCCCGCCTCCAGCACCACCTCGCTGGTACCCGCAGGGGCATGGCGCTGAAAGTCACCCCGCCGACCGACCGCGTTGATCCAGGGATCACGGATGCCCCAGAGCAGCAGCAGCGGCGCCGTCAGGTCCGCAAACAGCTGATCGAGCGGCTGGCCGCTGGGAATATCGAACACCGTGCGGAACACACCGAAGGCGCCGGGATCGAGGGAGGGGCGGCGGATCGCCTCCACCAGGGCCTCATCGACGTTGGTGCGATCGATGTACACCTGATTGAGGGTTTTGCGGATCGTGGCAGGACGGCGCAGGTTTTCGAACAGCAGCCGCTGCAACACCGGGCTCTTGAGCAGAGCCGTACCGATGGTGCGGCGGGCAATGGCGCCCCAGCTGCCGACGGGAGCCGACTGTTCGGCGGCAAAGGGGCCCGCCGCATTAAGCAGCACCACCCCGGCCGCCTGCTCGCCCAGGGCAGCCCCCGCCGCCAGGGCGGCATAGCCACCGAGGGAATTGCCCACCAGCACGGTGGGCCGGCCGATGCGCTCGGCCACATAGGCCAGCAGCTGATCGCGCCACAGAGCCCCGCCATAGGCCAGTCCCGCCGGCTTGGCGCTACGGCCGAAACCGAGCAGATCGAGGGCATGCACCTCGTGCTGTTCAGCCAGCACTGGAATGTTGTAACGCCAGTGATCGGTGGAAGCGCCGAAGCCATGCACCAACAGAATCGCTGGTCCCACCGGCAGCTGCGGCAGGCGGCAGAGGCTATGCACCGCATGGCCCTGAAAGCACCAGGACGCCTCCGGCAGGGAAGGGGCGGCGGACCGTGACACGCGGCGAGGGCAAGGGGAAGCGATGCTAGGAAGCTGATCGCGGTGGCGACAGTTCACCGGGTCCCCCAGAGCCGCCATGCCACCGGAGCTGCCGTTTTCCGTCTGGAGCTCGCTGCTGCCGGGCATTGCCCTCTGGGCCCTGGCCCTTTATCTGCCCCTGAGCGGGCCGATCACCCGGTTTGAGGAAAGCCTGGCCGCAGGCCCGCTCGATGCCGGCAGCCAGCAGCTGCTACTGGTGCTCGCCAGCCTGGCCCTGGCCCTGGCGGTGGGCGTCGTGATCGAAATCCTGCTGTGCTGGGCCCTCGGACCGAGTTGGTCCGCCAGCCTCGGTCTGATGGCCGTGCTCTCGGGCCTGTTCTGGAGCGTGGCCAGCCGCCAGGACAAGACCTGAAGCGGCCGCTGCACGATCAGAGCGGCTGCTCAGCAACAGTGCCGTCATCGCCAGACAGCACAAGCCGGAGCAGAACCGGGGCCAGGAAGGTGGTGCCGATCACCATCAGCAGGATCGCGGCCTCCAGGGCCGGCGTCAGCAGCTTCGCCTGGGTGCCCAGGCCGAGGAAGATCAGACCCACCTCGCCACGGGGCATCATCCCCAGCCCCACCACCAGCCGATTGGTGGGTTCACTGCTGGTGTAGGTCCAGCCGGCGGCCACCTTGCCGACGATCGCCACCAGCAACAGGAACAGGGCCACCACCAGGCCTTGCTGGTTGGCGGGCTCCAGCGGATTGAGCACCGAGAGATCCATGCCGGTGCCGATCAACACGAAAAACACGGTGGCGAACAGGGCAACCAGCGGCTTGACCGTTGCCTGAATCGCCTCAGTGTGCTTAGAGCGACTGAGGATCAAACCGGCGGCGAAGGCCCCCAAAGCCGCCTCCAGACCGATCGCCTGGGCCAGGAAGCAGCAGAGCGTGAGCACCACGAAACCGGCCACCACCACCTCGCCGGGGGCCTTGAGGTGATCGAGCACCCAGTCGAACAGCGGTGCGGCGGTGCGGCTGAGAAACAGGGCCGCGGCCACAAACAGAACCGCCGCCACCACCAGCTTCACAATCGGGCCTGGCGTGAGCCCCTCGCCACCGGCCAGGGCTACCACCACCGCCAGGATGACGATGCCGAGAATGTCATCGAGCACGGCGGCACCGATCACGATCTGGCCCTCGCGGCGGCGCAACCAGCCCAGTTCACCGAAAACACTGGCCGTGATGCCGATGCTGGTGGCGGTCATGGCCGCACCGGCGAAGATCGCCAGGATCAACGGCACCTGGAACAGCAGCACCAGCCCGGCGGTACCCAGGGCAAAAGGCAGCAGCACACCCGTCACCGCCACCGTGGTGGCCTGCCAACCCACCGCCATCAGCTCATCAAGCTCACTCTCGAGGCCGGTCAGAAACAGCAGGGCGTACAGACCCAGCACCGAGATCTGCTCCAGGCCCGGAAAACTCTCGTTGTAGAGCTGCTGCACCGTGTCCGGGGTGACGTCAGCGAGCGAGGCCACCAGATCGAGCAACAGCACGTTGATCTGGGCGCCGGTTTCGGGCGGCAGCAGGAAATGGAAGCCGGAAACCCCGATCAGCACACCAGCCAGCAACTCGCCCAGGATCGTGGGCAGGGAAAGGCGCACCATCAGCTCCGCCATCATCCGGGCAGCGATGAACAGCACCAGAAACCGCCCGACCTGAATGAGCGTTTCAGCCACCTCAATCTGGTGGTTGCCGATCGCCAGGAGCAAGGTGGGCATCGTCATAAAAACGGGCCTGTTCGGCCGAGGCGAAGTGACCCTAGGCGGCAGGCCCAGGGTGTTCGGTTGCACATCCCAGCCTCGCGATCGGATCTCTTAACCGCATCCATAGCTACGGTCTTGGCCAGTGCTTCGTGTCTGGAGCCCACCCACGAGATGCCCGAGCACCATCCCATCGACCTGCGCCTGCCCACCCCAGGCTGCTACGCCGACCCTGACCGCAGCGGCCTTACGGCTGAAGGCCTCTTCGATGGGATGACGGAGCATCTCTTCTACACGCTTGGCAAGCTCGCGCCCACCGCCAGCCGCCACGACCTCTACATGGCGTTGAGCTATGCCGTGAGGGACCGGCTGATGACCCGCTACCTGGCAGGCGTCGAGGCGATTGGCTCTTCCCCCACCCGGGCCGTGGCTTATCTGTCGGCCGAGTTTCTGATCGGCCCCCAGCTGGGCAACAACCTGCTGATGCTCGGCATCCGCGATGAAGTGGCCGAGGCTCTGCGTCGTTTCGGCATCAACGACATCGAAGAAATCCTCGATGTGGAGGAGGAACCCGGACTCGGCAATGGCGGCCTCGGGCGTCTGGCGGCCTGCTTCCTCGAATCCCTGGCCTCCCTGCAGATCCCGGCCACGGGCTACGGCATCCGCTACGAGTTCGGCATCTTCGACCAGCTGATCCGCGACGGCTGGCAGGTGGAGATCACCGACAAGTGGCTGAAGGCGGGCTGGCCCTGGGAGATTCCCCATCCGGACCAGGCCTGTTTCGTCGGTTTTGGTGGCCGCACCGAGAGCTACCGCGATGAACGGGGCTCCTACCGGGTGCGCTGGATCCCGGCCGAACACGCCATCGGTGTACCCCACGATGTGCCGGTGCTGGGCTATCGAGTCAACACCTGCGATCGCCTGCGCCTTTGGCGGGCTGATGCCACCGAAAGCTTTGATTTCTTTGCCTTCAACAGCGGCGATTACTACGGCGCCGTGGAAGAGAAGGTGGGTTCGGAAACCCTCTCCAAGGTGCTCTATCCCAACGATGGCACCGATGAGGGCCGCAAGCTGCGGCTGAAGCAACAGCACTTCTTTGTGAGCTGCTCGCTGCAGGACATGATCCGCAGCCTCGACATGCGCGGCATCCCGATCCGCGAGTTCCCGAATCACTGGGCTGTGCAGCTGAACGACACCCACCCGGCGATCGCCGTGGCGGAACTGATGCGGCTGCTGCTCGACGACAAACATCTCGATTGGGCCGAAGCCTGGGACATCACCAGCCGCTCGCTCTCGTACACCAATCACACCCTGCTGCCAGAGGCCCTGGAGAAGTGGGGTCTGAACCTGTTCGGCTCGCTGCTGCCGCGGCACCTGGAGCTGATCTACGAAATCAACCGCCGTTTCCTGCAACAGGTGCGGCTCAAGTACCCCGGTAACGATCAGATTCTGCGCAAACTGTCGATCATCGACGACGAGGGTTCCAAGGCGGTGCGCATGGCGCACCTGGCCACGGTGGCGGCCCACCACGTCAATGGCGTGGCGGCGCTGCACAGCCGGCTGGTGCAACAGGATCTGTTCCCGGAATTCGCCAGCCTCTGGCCCGAAAAGTTCACCAATGTCACCAATGGCGTCACGCCAAGGCGCTGGTTGGCCCTGGCCAATCCCCAGCTCTCGAGCCTGCTGAACGAAACCATCGGCGAAGGCTGGGTGAGTGATCTGGATCAGCTGCGGCAGCTGGAACAACACGTCGGCGATAGCAGTTTCCTGGAGCGCTGGGGTGCCACCAAGTTGTCGGTGAAATGCCACCTCACCCAGTACATCCATCGCCACACGGGCGTGTTGGTGGATCCGGCCTCGATTTTTGATGTCCAGGTGAAGCGCATCCACGAATACAAGCGCCAGCACCTCAATGCCTTGCAGGTGGTGGCCCGCTATCTGCGCATCAAGAATGGTCTCGGTGATGACCTGGCGCCACGCACGGTGATCTTCGGGGGCAAGGCAGCGCCGGGCTATTACATGGCCAAACTGATCATCCGCTTCATCAACGGCATTGCCGACACGATCAACGCCGACCCCGATATGGAGGGCCGGCTGCGGGTGATCTTCCTGGCGGACTACAACGTGAAGCTAGGAGAGCGGGTGTACCCAGCTGCCGATCTTTCCGAGCAGATTTCTACTGCTGGCCTGGAGGCCTCCGGCACCGGCAACATGAAGTTCGCCATGAATGGTGCTCTCACCATCGGCACACTTGATGGTGCCAATGTGGAGATCCGCGAGCAAGTGGGAGCCGATAACTTCTTCCTGTTCGGCAAAACCACCGACGAGATCAACGCCCTGCGCCAGACCTATCGCCCCTGGGAGCTGATCGCCACGGTGCCCGAACTGCCGGAGGTGCTGCGCCTGATCGAGCAGGGTCACTTCAGCAACGGTGACGGCGATCTGTTCCGGCCGCTGCTGGAAAACCTCACCGGCCGTGATCCCTACTTCGCTCTGGCCGACTTCCAGGCCTACATGACCGCTCAGGATGAGGTGGATCGGGCCTGGGCGGATCGGCAACGCTGGAACCGCATGTCCCTGCTCAACACCGCCCGCAGCGGCATGTTCTCCTCAGATCGCTCAATCCGCGAGTATGCCGAACGCATCTGGCAGGCGGAAGCCTTCCCGGTGACCATCACCTGCGAACTCGACTGAGGCCTGGCGGCAAGGTGGGGGATGCACAATCTCCACCTTGCCGCCAGGATCGAATGAAATCCGCGCGGAAACGCGGAGGCGCGGCGCGCCTCTCAGCCGCGGTGATCGGGCAGATCAGGTGTTTGATGCAGGAGCCGATTCAGGCGCAGGCGATCGGCATTGAGAGGATCGGGAGCCAGTTCACCGGCCACTTCCCGGAAGGTTTGCTCCACCTCTTCGGGCACCCGCACATCAAAGATGCGCTCCATCAGGGCCTCAATTGAGAACAGGTGGGCGTTGATATTTTCCAGATCGCCCATGGCCTGCTGAATCGCGTCGCCTTCGGCGTCGTTATCGGCCAAGCCGCCCCTGTTGGCGGGATCCGCTGCCGGCTGGGGCGTGCCGGGTCCGGGCAGCGCCGCTCCCTCGCCATCGCCATGCTGTTTCTGCAGCTCCTCGAGCACGCGACCAGCCAGAGTTCGAAACGACTGGAGGGCGGCCCAGTTGAGCTCTTGCTGCTGCCGCAGGCTGGGGTTTTCGCGGATCAGTCGGTCGTGTTCCCGATAGAAGCGCTGGCAGTCAGGGCATTGGCAGGGCTCTTCAGGCACCGAATCCCTAGTTGCTCATCAAACCCCATCATGGCATTGCGCGGCAGCCAGCAGTGGCCAGGCACAACCAAGGCCGCACCTGACCCAACTCGAGGCTGACACCGCCTCAGGCTCAGGCCGCCCATGGCCCCTGGCGGGAAGGGTCGCCGCCGAGCTGATCACCGCCAGGCTCATCCTTATCGAGGGCGGCCGGCAGGGGGATTTCGATCGAGCTCACCACATGAATCACATCACGTAGCCGCATCGAATCGGCGAACCAGCCCATGGCCTGCTCCACCTCTCCCTGGCGTTCGGCGTCGCTGGCCTGATCCTCATGCGCTTCGGCCAGCAGGGCCAGCCAGCAGAGGCAGCGGGCCTGCACCACCGAGAGATCCAGCTCCTCGAGCTGGCTGTCGGCGATGCGCTCGCTTTCCTGTTGCACCAGCAGCCGCAGCCGCAGATCGTGGAGCTGGCTCATCCGATCGCGGAAAACTGGCGCCACGCTAGTCGCGGAGTCCGTTTTGAGAAGGGCGCCAGCGGTAGCGCCTTCGCGCCCCGAATCGGCCATGGCCCCAACCGGAACCCCCGCACGGATCGAGCCGAACCCACCGCCCAGAGTGGCGGCAACATGGGGCCGTTCTGCCAGCAGCTGTGCCATGGCGCCTCCTCGCCACCGTTCCCAGGGCTTCGGCCGCCCCACCCAACAGAGCTGGGAAATCGGCCTGGCCAGGATGCCGGCCTTCGTGCCGGCTGAGGACGGCACGCCGATGCGGCCGCTGTTGGCTGTGGTGATCGATGGCAGCGGCCGCATCCGTGCGCTGCAGACAGGCCATCCGGAGCGGTCCGAACAACTACTGCAACAGGCGCTGCGGCAGGCGATCGAGCATCCGGAAACCGGTTGTCTGCCGGGCCGACCCGAGCAGGTGGTGGTGCCCAACGCCCGCCTGCTGGAGCAGCTGCCGGCGCTGTTGCCAGGGGTGACCATCAGCGTGGGCCCCACCCCCTCGCTGGATCGGGCGATGGCCTCCCTGCGGGAGCAGCTCCAGCAGGAGCCAGCGGCGGGCGAAACCATGGCTCTCTCCACCTACCTCACCCAGGACGTGACGCCGGCGGCGGTGGCGAGTTTCTTCGAGGCGGCCAAAGCGCTCTACGAACGCACGCCCTGGCTGCTGGTGCCCAGCGACGGCCACCTGGTCCAGGTGAGCTCCACGGCCCTGGGGATTCGCGGCTGGGTGGGCTGTGTGATCGGCCAGAATGAAGAGAATTACGGCCTGATTCTGTTCGATTCGCTGACGGCCTACAAGCGCTATGTGCAGCTAGCGAAAGACATCGAGCAGCAAGGCAACCGACCCAGCCGCGATTTCCCCCGCCATCGGGCGATCAACTTCGAGGCGAAGGCCGCCATGCCGCCAGGTCTGCTGAACGAGATCAAGCGGCATCACTGGCCTGTGGCGCAAGGGGCTGGGTACCCCACCGTGATGCTGATCGAACCGGATCTGACGCTGGCACCACCCAGCCGCTCGGATCTGCGTCGCCTGGAGGGGGTGGCACGGGCCCTGGTGCGCCTGATCGACGACGTCCCCGATCTGGCCCATCGCTGGCAGCGTTCAGCCCTGCTGCGCAAGCGCTACCGGATCCTGGTGGCTGGCGAGGAGGTGTCGGTATCGATTGGCCTGGCGGGAGAAGTGGAGGAAGACGCTGCAAGCCCGCTCATGGCTGCCTCTGAGGCTGAGGCCGGGACCGGGGCCGCACCGAGCGCAGCCAAGACAAGGCAGGCCAAACCAACCCCGAAGGAGCGGGTGCCAGCGGCGCTGCAGGCCAAGGTGGCCAGCCTGATGGCACCCATTGATCACTTCTGCGCCAGCCAGCTCAATGGGGAGTACCGGCAGCTGATCCATGCGGCCGTCTGTGCCTTGGCCCGCAAGCGGCCTTCACCGCTGCTGACGGGCCGGGAACCCTCCTGGGCGGCAGGGGTGGTGCATGCGATCGGCCTGGTGAACTTCCTGTTCGACAAAACCCAATCTCCCCACTGCAAGGCGCCGGACATCTACAGCCATTTCGGCGTTTCGAGCCAGACGGGTCAGGCCCATTCCAAAAAGATTCGCGATCTACTCAAGATCGGCATGTTCGATCCGAAGTGGACCCTGCCGAGCCAACTGGACAACTCGCCGATGGCCTGGATGCTCGAGGTGGATGGCTTCATCCTCGACATCCGTACGCTGCCGCTGGAAATCCAGGTGGAAGCCTATGCGCGAGGCCTGATTCCTTACGTGCCCGCCCTGCGCCAGGCGGACGAGTCGGCCCCTTGAGCGAGGGGAAAACCATGATTGCCAAGCCAAGGCCGCTGCGCGCCGATCGGGCCTGCCCCACCGGCTGAAGCCCTCAGGTGGCAGCCGAGCCACAGCGGCGGCTGGTCTCAACGCTCAACGCGACCTGATTCTGACGGGAACGGGGCTGGCGGGACTCGAACCCACGACCTACGGTTTAGGAAACCGTCCGAACCCATTGGCAAACCTGGGATCTGGTCTCGACTTGCCTAATCACTTGCCTAAATGAGGGCCCAAAAGGCCGACTGGAAGCGCCGAGAAGCGCACTGGAAGGACCAAGCCCGATCCCTTCGGACAGGCCCGGCGGCCAGCCAGGCCCAACCTTATTCAAGGC
>CALPNT020000078.1 GCA_943325005.2 Bifidobacterium breve
ATTTGGTGGGCCTATCGGGGTCGCCGCCTTCCACTGCCCTTTGCTCCTGGCGATCTTCCGTTCTTCTCAGTTGAACAACCTGCTGGGGCTCCACAGCCAGGGGGCGCCATGCTCACTGGCTCTGCCCTGGCTGGCTGGCACTACCGCTGTGCCCAAGCGTGGTCGGAAGAGCGGTCGGGGGTTCCTCGTCCCAGCTGGCCTGATGCGCCCAGCATCTGACCGCTACCTGTGCCACAGCCAACGGCTGTCCCGTTGCAGCGCGGCGGCCATGGCTGAGCCGCTGGCCAGCAGTTCGGCGTGTTCAGCGGTGGCTGAGGAATGCCTCCACCGTCATGCCGATGTCCTTGGCGATCTGGCGGAGCAGCGGCGGGGCATCGGAGGCTTCCTGGTGGCCCTGCGGGGGGACATCCCTTTCCTGTGCCGATCCTTCAGACCCCGATCGGCAGCTTGCCCTTGACGGGCTCGGCCAGCAGGCGAGCCATCCCGCTGGGATCCTGGATGTCCAGGCAGAGCAGGGTGGGGCCGATGAACTCCATGGTGTAACCATCGCCCTCCACCACGAGATCCGGGATGCCCCGCAGGGTCGGGTGGCGGAAGAGGATCGCGCCGGATTCTGGATCGAGCCGAAGCTGCATCCACTTGAGCTGGGCGCTCAGTTTGCTGGATAAATCCATCGGCCAGCTCTTCGGCGATTGGTCACGGTGCGTTCGTCGCTCGGATAGGTCGTCACGACCCTGTCCCCATCCTCGCTCAGGATCACGATCCATGGTCGTTCCTCCCAGTGGATGATCAGCACCAAGGACCCTGTGACGACATCGAGAAAGGGATCTCCACGTTCCACTGTCGCTCGCCAGCTTTCCAGCCGGGCTCCGTCAATCCCGTAGGTCTCGAGTTTGTCGGCGGCGTGACGGGTGAGTTGCAAACCGCTCCAACAGAGTGGGCCAAGGCATCCTCCTGCAGATCCCTGGCTCATGGGATCAGGGCTCATCGACAGGCTGGAAGGCGGTCACTTGGGGATGGCACAGCGGATTGCCCTTGATCGGGAGGCAATCTGGCCGGTGTGACAGGAGCCCTCAGCCGCCCGCCAATCCCAGGGCGGCCCGTAACGCCTGCTCCAGAGCGGCCATTTCAGCAGCGCTGAGCCGGGTTAGCGGTCCTTCTCCGATGCGGTTCCGGTCCAGGGCTCGGGCTTGCTCCGCCATGGCCCAGCACTCGCGCAGCAAGCGGTCGCGCGCGGGGATCGGCACCCGCAGGGCTTCGGCGCCGCGGCGTTGCTGGCTGGTGAGGGGCACCACCAGCAGGGTGGCGAGTCCGGCTTCGGTGAGCGCATCGGCCTGGATCACCACCACCGGCCGCAGCTTGCCCACCTCAGCTCCCTGATTGGGATTGAGGCGTGCCACCCACACCTCACCGCGGCGCATCAGCGCCACCACGGTTCGGCCGAGGTCGTGTTGGTAGGCGCCTCAGCCCCGGCCAGGGACTCGTTCTCCGCCAGCAGGAAATCGGCGGCCAGCTCCCGGGCCTCCGCACAGGCCTCCGCATCGCTGGCCAACGCCTCTGCGGCCAGCCTCAGGGCCGCCTGCGCCCGTTCTTCCCGTCGCTGGGACAGCAGGGTTTCCAAGGCCTCGCGCAGCAGCTGGGAGCGCGGTTGGCCACTGAGTCGCGCTTCCTCACTGAGCTGTTGCTCCAGGTGATCTGGAAGTCGGAGGGTTATGGCACTCATGGAACGCCACAGACGTGATGCAAGGAAGTTTACGAGATGCATGCCAACTTGTATGACAACCACGCATCCGATGGTGAGGCGATCACCTCACAGGCGCACCAATGGGCGTGGTTCCCCCAGCGTCTGATCGCTACCTGTGCCACATCCAGCGGCTGTCACGCAGCAGCGCGTCGGCCATGGCGGAGCCGCTGGCCAGCAGTTCGAAGTATTCAGCGGTGGCTGAGGAATTCCTCCACCGTCATGCCGATGTCCTTGGCGATCTGGCGGAGCAGCGGCGGGGCAAGATCCCGACCTTTGTGCCCTGGGACCGTGGTGCAGCGGCCTTGGACATCGCGGAACTGCTGGTGTGAGCCGCGCTGACGGACGATCTCAAAGCCCAGTTTGTGCAGGATCTCCGCGACTTCTGATGGCTTAAGAACCGGCGTTGAACCGACGCTCAGGCCGGCACGGAGATCTGCTGCAGCCCGATGAAATCGCTCGCCAGGGCGGGCTCGCCGTCTTCCAGGAGCATGGCGATCACCTCCTGGAGGTTGGACTGCAGCTCCTCAAGGCTTTCTCCCTGGCTGTGGGCGCCAGGGAATCCGGGGACGTAACCCACCAGCATCCCGGTCTCGGGGCAGCGCTCAATCACCGCTGAGAACGTGTGCATTGGAACTCGTGTCATTCGCCCATTTTGCTGCCGTCCAACCCGGAAGCGATGGCGTCAACGATCGAACGGGCATGGGGCAGCTACGAAACGCCATTGTGGCGGCTCTGGCTGTGGCGCCCCGTCGCAGCGCCCAACGGCAGCTGCCAGTGGCGGCTGGTTCAACGGTGTTGATCGGCAGGGGCTTGCTACGCCCCCGCATCCCTTGATGTCGCCTGTGGCGATCGGCGAGTCGGCTGCTTGTTGGAGCGATCGCTCGAGGCTCCTGGCCTACGGCGCCAGTCGCTCAATTTCCCAGGGCGCCTGGGGGTCGCCGCGGCTGTACCGAAAGCGATCGTGCAGCCGGTTGGGCCGGCCCTGCCAGAACTCGAACTCCGTGGGCGTCACCCGGTAACCACCCCAGAACGACGGCAGCGGGATCTCGCCATCGGCGAAGCGCCGGCGCATCCGCTCCCATTCCAGTTCCAGCAGCTGGCGGGAGCTGATCACCGCACTCTGCTGCGACACCCAGGCCCCCAGCCGGCTGCCGTGGGGCCGGGAGGCGAAGTAGGCCAGCGATTCGGTGGCGCTGATGCGGCTGGCGCTGCCGATCACCCCCACCTGGCGCTCCAGTCCGTACCAGGGGAACAGCAGGCTCACCTGGGCGTTGGCGGCGATGTCGGTGGCCTTGCGGCTGCCGTGGTTGGTGAAGAACACCAGGCCGCGCTGATCGAAGGCTTTGAGCAGCACGGTGCGGGAACTGCAGCGGCGGCCATCGCTGGTGGCCAGCACCATGGCGTTGGGTTCGGGCAACGGTGCCGCTGTGGCCTCGCCGAGCCAGAGCCGAAACTGGGCCACCGGATCGGCATCGAGATCCTGGCGCCGCAGGCCCAGGCGGCCGTACTCGCGGCGCAGGCCGGCGAGATCAGGGGCTGGGGTGGGATCCGGCAGGGGTGGTTCCATGGGTATTGAGGGCCTGCGCCGCTGCCACCAGTTCAGCCGATCCGCTCGCTGAGGTGCTGCTGGATGGAACGGTGGTCAGCTCGGCGAGCGGTGCAAGGGCCGATGGCCATCAGGGCCTGCTCACCCTGACAGCCAGGCCTGGGACTGGGTTGATCCAGCCGCCCCAGCCGGGATGGCCTACAGCAACCCTTGTGTACCGCGGCCGGCTCCTACAGCAATCGGCTCCTACAGAACCGGGAGCTGCAACTGCCGGTGTTCCCTGGGAGCAGGAGGAAGCGCCAGAGCCTCACCGGCGCGATCAAACAGCCGCCAGCCGGCCGGATCCACCGCCAGATGCACGCTCTGGCCCACGCTCACCGCCTGGTCGGGGCTGGCCCGCACCAGCAGCAGATGGCTGCCTTCCAGCAGCCGGCAGGTGAGCAGCTGCTCATTGCCGAGGGCTTCCACATGGCTCACCTCGGCGGCCAGGTTGCGGTTGGTGGCGGGGGACAGCTTGAGATGTTCGGGCCGCAGGCCACCGGTGAGGGTCTGGCCCACCCGGCTGGCGCTGACGGCCTCCAAGGGGCCCTCCAGCAGAAAGCGCTGGCCACCCACCAGCAGCTGGCCCGGCGCACAAACCTGCACCGGCAGCAGATTCATCGGTGGGCTGCCGATGAACTGGGCCACAAACAGATTCGAGGGCCACTGGTACAGCTCCAGCGGCGTGCCCAGCTGCTGCAGATGGCCGCCGTTGAGCACGGCGATGCGATGCCCCATGGTCATCGCCTCCACCTGGTCGTGGGTCACATAGAGGGTGGTGGTGCCCAGCCGCCGCTGCAGCTCGACGATCTGGGCACGGGTGCCGGTGCGCAGCTTGGCGTCGAGATTGCTGAGCGGTTCATCCATCAGGAACACCGCCGGGTTGCGGGCGATCGCCCGGCCCAGGGCTACCCGCTGCTTCTGGCCGCCGGAGAGTTCTTTGGGCAGGCGCTGCAACAGCGCTTCGAGCTCCAGCGTGGCCGCCACTTCGGCGATGCGCCGCTCCACGCGCTCTTCGCGGGCCGAAGGCACCCGCAGGCCCTCAGGCAGCTGCCGGCTGTTGCGATGCAGGCTGTCCTGAAGTTGCTGCAGCGGGCTGCGGGGGCCGCTGCGGCGCAGGCCGAAGCCAATGTTGTCGGCCACGCTCAGGTGGGGATAGAGCGCGTAGCTCTGGAACACCATCGCCACATCCCGCTGGGCGGGCCGCAGCCGGCTCACGGGCCGATCAGCCACGAAGATCTCGCCACTGCTGGGGCTCTCCAGCCCGGCCAACAGTCGCAGCAGGGTGCTTTTGCCGCAGCCCGAAGGGCCGACCAGCACCAGGAATTCGCCGTCATGGATGCAGAGATCCAGTTGGCGCAGCACTTCCACCGGCCCCGTGCCGGCCGCCGTGCCGCCAGAGCCACCGCGGCGGGGGGGGTAGGTCTTGCCGACCTGCTGAAAGCGAACCTCGGCCAATCGGGCTCAGCGACCGGTGGATCCTAGGGTTGAGTCAATGCAGTTCATCGATCAGGCCCGAATCGCCGTCCGCGCTGGCCGCGGCGGCGATGGCATCGTCGCCTTCCGGCGCGAAAAATATGTGCCCGCTGGCGGGCCCTCCGGCGGCGATGGCGGCCGCGGCGGCAACGTGCTGCTGCTGGCTGATGCCAACCTCCAGACCCTGCTGGATTTCAAGTACAAGCGCTTGTTTCCCGCCCAGGACGGCCGTCGCGGTGGCCCCAACCGCTCCAGTGGCGTCAGCGGAGACCACATGGTGATCAAGGTGCCCTGTGGCACCGAGGTGCGCGATTGCCGCACCGGCATCCTGCTGGGAGATCTGACCGAGCCCGGCGATCAGCTGCTGGTGGCCGCCGGTGGCCGCGGCGGCCTCGGCAACGCCCACTACCTCAGCAATCGCAACCGGGCCCCGGAAAAGTCCACCGAGGGCAAGGACGGTGAGGAGTGGCTGCTGCAGCTGGAGCTCAAACTGCTGGCCGAGGTGGGGATCATCGGCCTCCCCAATGCCGGCAAGAGCACGTTGATCTCGGTGCTTTCAGCCGCCCGCCCCAAGATCGCCGACTACCCCTTCACCACTTTGGTGCCCAACCTGGGGGTGGTGCGCCGCCCCAGCGGTGATGGCACCGTGTTCGCTGACATCCCGGGACTGATCGCCGGGGCCGCCCAGGGGGCGGGCCTGGGGCACGATTTTCTGCGCCACATTGAGCGCACCAGGCTGTTGATTCACCTGGTGGAAGCCGGCACGGATGATCTGCTCGCCGATGTGGACGTGGTGGAGCAGGAGCTTCAGGCCTATGGCCATGGCCTGGCGGATCGACCCAGGCTGCTGGTGCTGAACAAGATCGAATTGCTGGATGCCGAGGAGCTGGCGGAAGCGATGGAGCAGCTCCGCTGCCACGGACGGGAAGTGGGTGCGGCCGCTGTGCTGGCGATTTCAGCGGCCATGACCCAGGGGCTGGATCCGCTGAAGGCTGCGGTCTGGGCCCAGCTGGGTCTCGATGGCAATGCCGGCCCTGCAGCTGGGGCGGAAGCCCCAGCGATTCCGGAGATCAGGACCGAGTCCCTCACCCACAGGGTGAACAGGATTCAGTCGTCGTAGACGCGGCACTCGGGTGCTTCGGGATTGAGATCGCAGTAGACCTCCAGGGGGCTGGGGTCGTGGCTGTCTTCGGGATGGTGCTCCTTGTACTCCTTGAGGCCCTGGAGCTCTTCTTCAAGGTGCCGCACTTTGCCTTGGTTGCCCTCGGCCCGCGCGGCTTCGATCTCGACCTTGTCCTTCTCGATGTGCTCGTCGATGTTTTTCATGGAGAGTCCAGACCCGAGGTGCCGGAATTGACCGGGCCCACCATACGGGGCTTGGTCGATGCCACGCGGGTTCATGTTCGCTGCCGCTCATCACCGTTGACAAACGGCTGGGTTGGCTCCTGGCCACGGAGCCTGGGTTTCCCCTTGCCCTTGGTGGCGGTTGGCGGTGTTCAGTCCGCCAGGTCGCTGAGCAGCAGCCAGCGCTCTTCGGCGGCGTTGATCCGCGCCAGCAGGTCGGCCAGTTCCTGGGTGATGCCCTCGATGCGGGTGTAGTCGCCGCCACCGCCGGCCAGCACGGTTTCCAGTTCGCTGCGCCTGGCCTCCCAGCTGGGCAGGTCCGTGGTGATGCGCTCCAGCTCGCGGCTCTCCTTGAAGCTGCGGCGGCGAGGCGGTTGGCTGAGCTGGGCAACGGCATTGGCCGCTGGCGTTGGCTTGGCCGCCGGCGCTGATTGAGCCGCCGGCGCTGAGGCGCTCGCCGTGGCCTGGGCGGTTGGGATCGAGCCGGCTGGGCTGGCGGAGGCCGGTTTGCGCGAGGCCTCGGCCGCCAGCACCTGGCGCCGCTCCAGGTAGGCGCTGTAGTTGCCCTCGAAGCGCTGCAGGCGCCCCTGCTCGAAGCAGAACAGCCGATCCACGGTGCGATCCAGAAACCAGCGGTCGTGGGACACCACCACCACACAGCCGCGGAAGTCATCGAGGAAGTCCTCCAGCACCCCCAGCGTGTGCACATCGAGGTCGTTGGTGGGCTCATCGAGCAGCAACACGTTGGGCGCCTCGATCAGCAGGCGGCAGAGGTGCAGCCGCCGCCGCTCGCCGCCGGAGAGCTTCGCCACCGGCTGGTGCTGCTGGGCTGGTGGGAACAGGAAGCGCTCCAGCAGCTGGGAAGCACTCAGCTCCTGGCCATCCACCTCCACCCGGCTGGCGGCCTCCTGCACCACGTCGATCACCTTGCGTTCCGCCAGCCTGCGATCAGCCAGCCGGCGATCAGAGCGGGCCGTGCTGCCGCCTTCGCCCAGCAGCACGGAGCTGTGCTGATCGAAGTAGGCGAGTTTGACGGTGCTGCCCAGTTCCAGACGGCCGCCGCTGGGCGCTCGCAGGCCGGCGATCACCTCCAGCAGGCTGGATTTGCCGGCGCCATTGGCGCCGATGATTCCCACCCGGTCCTCCGGGCTGAAGTCGTAGCTGAAATCCGTCAGCAACGGTCGCTCGCCGGCATGGACAGCCAGACCCTCGGCGGTGATCGCCTGCTTGCCGATGCGTCGGGCCGTGGCCGCCATGCTCACGGCGCCGCGGCCCTGGCGAGCCGGTTGCTCCCGCATCGCTTCGATGCGCTGCAGCCGCGCTTTCTGTTTGGTGCTGCGGGCCTTGGGGCCCTGGCGCAGCCAGGCCAGTTCCCGGCGCATCGTGCCGCGGAACTTGGCCGCCGTGGCCACTTCGGCTTCCTCTTCCTCGGCGCGGTGGGCCAGATAGGTGGCGTAGTTGCCCTCGTAGCGGCGCGCCTCACCGCGTTCCACCGCCACGATCCGTCGCGTCACCCGATCCAGCAGATAGCGGTCGTGGGTGACCAGCACCAGGGCGCCCGGGTAGCGATCCAGCCAGCCCTGTAGCCACTCCACCCCGTCGGCATCGAGATGGTTGGTGGGTTCATCGAGTAGCAGCACTTCGGGCTGGGCCACCAAGGCCGCGGCCAGGGCCACCCGGCGCCGGTTGCCGCCGGAGAGTTCTCCCACCGGCCGGTGCACATCGCCGATACCGAGGCGATCCAGCACCTCATGGCATTCGCGCTCCAGATCCCAGGCCTGGCAGGCATCCATGCGGTGCAGCAGGGCGCTGAAGCGGGCCAGTAGCCGCTCGTCCTCCGGGGTTTCCGCCAGCTCATGGCTGAGCAGGCCGTGCTCGCGCAGCAGGGCCATGCGCTCGCCACTGCCGGCGAACACCTGCTCCAGCACCGTTTGCTTTGGATCGAGATCCGGCTCCTGATCTAACAGCACCACGTTGAGGCGACTGGAGCAGCGCCGTTCGCCCTGATCAAGGGGTTCCCGGCCGGCCAGCACCTTCAGCAAGGTGCTCTTGCCGGCGCCATTCGGACCGATCAGGCCGAGGCGATCGCGCTCGCCCACATGCAGGTCAAGGTTGGCGAACAGGGTGCGGAGGCCGAAGTCCTTGCCCGCCCCCACCAGGCTGATCAGGCTCACGAAGCCTCGACGGCCAGGCCGGCACGTTGGCGTTCGAGGTGAAGGAACACGCTCTTGTCGCCCACATCAGCGGCGGCCGCCATTGGGAACTTGCGCAGGCAAAGCACCAGCAGCAGGGCGCTCTCCAGGGCCAGCAGGGCAAGGGTGGTATCGGGATCCAGCAGACCGCTCAACCGGCCCAGCAGAGCCACGGGCAGCAGCAGGGTCACACCAACCGCTTCCGGCCGGCGGAAACAGAAGAACTCCTTGAAGCCCACGCCGCAGAGGGCGGCGAAGAAGGGTCCGATCGCCAGGATTCCTAGCGGTTGACTGGCCAGCGAGGGCAGCATCCCGGCTGGTCCCAGACGCCAGGCCAGCAGCAGACCGCCGGCGCAGCCCAGCAGCCAGAACAGCTTCAGGGCCAGATGCAAAGGTCTCAGATAGATGTGAATCCACTGCAGAGCCAGCCCCAGACCCGCCGCCATCAGCAGCAGCCAGGGCCAGAGCAGCTCAGCGCCGAACTGGCGCCATTGCCACAGCAGGCCCAGCTGGCCGACGGCCACCGCCGTCAGCCCCAGCCGGTAGCCGAGCACCTCGCGGCGGTCGCGCTCGGTGATCGTGTACGGCCCGAAGACCCCTTCAAAGACTGGATCGCTGCTGCTACTGGTGTTCATGGGACGAGCTGACTGTTCACCAGTCTGCTCAGATCGGGGCCGGCCGGGACGATGCCGGAGGGATGGAGCGGGAACAGGGCTCCGAAGTAGTCGGTGCGCCAGGCCTCAGCAGAGCAGGTGTCGCTCACTCCGGCCAAGGCGAAAAAACGGGCGCGCCAGCGCCACAGGGCCGGCAGCTGCCAGAGGGGCAGACGGCTGCAACCGAACAGGGGGGCGTAGACCAGCTCCAGCCGGATCAGGGTGGGGAACAGCACCACATCGGCCAGGCTGGGCTCGGGGCTACAGAGCCAGGCCTCGCCACGGCGCTCCTGCTCCAACAGGGCCTGCTCGGCCTCCTGCAAGGCCTGAAACAAGGCCGTTTCCGCCTCGTCGTAGGCGGCCTGGTTGCGGGCGAAGCCGCAGCGGTAGACACCGTCATTGACGTCGTCCTGGAATCGTTGCCGCCAATGATCGATCGCCTCCTGCTGGGAGGTGGGGGCGAGTTGGCGGGCCTCTGGTGCGGCCGGCCAGCGATCCAGCAGTTCGATCAGCCGGGCGCTTTCGTTCACCAGAATCCGCTGCTCCTGACGCGACCACAGGGCCGGCACGGTGGCGGGCTGGCGCCGATCGCCACCGCTGCGCCGGTAGAGCTGCGCCAGGGTGCTGCAGCCTTCGAACGGTTCAACAAAGCGCCAGCGACCGGCGGCCGGATCCGGCTCCACCACCAGCAGATCGATGCTGCCGGCGAGCTGGCGCAGGCTGTGCACCAGCCAGGCCCGATGGGCCCAGGGGCAGCTGCGGCCCACGATCAACACGTGTCCGCCGGGGCTGGCAGCAGCGGCCGGCAGCGGCGGCAAGGCGGTGAAGGCACCTGGCGGTCGCCGATAGCGCCCGTTGGCATCGGCCGGGGCCAGGCCCCCCATCAGCTGCTGCCACTGGCAGCGCCACAGCCCGCGGGCTGTCTGGATCAAGGCGGCGGGAGGTCGCATCGACTCACTCTGGCCTGCCTGCTTCGCCGCCGGTTCCTTCCTGCGCCAGGCTGGTGCCCCAGCTTCGTGAGCGGCAGATGGTGGCGGGCGAGGTCAGGGCGGGCGATGGTCTGGCTGGGCGCAGCACCCCTGCCACGGGCAAGGTGCTGCTCGTCGCCGGCACCCACGGCAATGAGCTCAATGGCCCCTGGTTGTTTGATGCCTGGCAGCGAGATCCCTGCCTCCGGCCCGATACCGAGCTGGCGTTGGTGCTGGCGATCGGTAATCCCGCGGCCAGAGCGGCGGGGCGTCGCTATCTGGATCGGGATCTCAACCGCAGCTTTGATCCGGATCGCCTCGCTGATGCCGGCGCCCAGGCGCTAGAGCTGGGGCGGGCTCGTCAGTTGCTGGCGGCCCATGGCAGCGCTGGCACCGATCCCTGCCTAGTGGCCATCGATCTGCACAGCACCACGGCCAGCATGGGCAACAGCCTGGTGGTCTATGGGCAGCGGCCGGCGGATCTGGCCCTGGCCGCCGCCCTGCAGAGGCGCCTCGGCCTGCCGATCTATCTGCATGAGGCCGATGCAGCCCAGACCGGCTATCTGGTGGAGCGCTGGCCCTGCGGCCTGGTGATCGAAGTGGGCCCGGTGCCCCAGGGTGTGGTCCACCCGACGATCCTGCGGCAGACGCGCCTGGCCTTGGAAGCGACCCTGGAGGTGCTGGCTGAGGCCCGCAGCGGGCCACTGCGGCTGCCGCGGGAACTGGTGCTGCATCAGCATCTGTACAGCCTCGATCTGCCGCGCCATGGCGATGGAGCGCCACGGGCTGTGATCCATCCACTGCGCCAGGGCCGGGATTGGCAGCCGCTGCGGCCCGGTGATCCCCTGTTTCTGAGCGACGCCGGCGAAACCCTGCCCTACGAGCCCGGGGCTGGTCTGGGCTCCGATCCGGTCTGGCCCGTGTTCATCAACGAGGCGGCCTACAGCGAGAAGGGCATCGCCCTGAGCCTCACCCGGCGCCAGTGCTGGCCGGTGCAGGCGAGCTGGGGAGCGGCCCTGGCCCAAGTCGCCGCAACACTGATCGCCGCGCCCTGAGTGGGTGGTGGAGCTGGCCTGGCCGCACCCACAAGCCGCAGGTGAGCCAGGCCGATCTCACGGCCCGGACATCTGGGGCAAGTGATCGTTCAGGCGGCGCCAGCTTCAGTTGGCTGGGCGGGGTGTGCCGTTGTAGAGCACTTCGAGCACCTGGCGGCCATCAGCTGAAATCAGAATCTCGGTTTCAACAGTGGGCGCCTGGTTCTGCTCCTGCCAGCCAGGTGGCCCTCCCAGGAAGCGGAACACGATGCCGTTGGCATGGCTGCTCACCAGGCAAGCACCGCCATTGTCTTCGTACATGCAGCGCTGGGGCCGGTAGACGATCAGGCCGCCATTGAGGCTCTCGGCGCGCATGCGGGCCAGGTTGACGGCCCGCAATGTGCTGAAGCGCGGTGCTGCGTTCTGCTCCTGCGCCCGGGCAGGTCCGAGGGCCAGTTGCGGCGCCGCGATGGCAGGTGCCAGCAGCAGACCCGCCAGCAGCAGGCCACGGAGGAGATGCCGCCGATCGGAGCTAAGGCGTTCAGCAGGGGACATCGTCAGCCGCAGGCGAGGGTGGTTTGTTCCTGAGTGCATTCCAGATCGCTCTGGCTGCCATCAGCCCAGTAGATACGCAGTCGATTCTCGCTGCTGCCGGTGCGGTAGGTGAGCGATTTGATCCGGCCGGCTGGCTGCTTGGCGTTACCGGAGGCGGGATGCTGGATCGCTTGCTTGTTGAGGCGGGTTTCTAGTTGCTGAAGCTTGAACTCCAGCTGGTCGATGCGCTGGCTTTCCAGGCTGGGCTTCTTCTCACAGCCGGACAAAACAAGTGCAGCAGCCAGGGCCAGGGCTGCGGGGCTCAGGCGCCGTGGACGGCCCGATTCGGGCAGCTGGGGTAAGGGAACGCTCATGGGCATCGTCGAAGCGGGCCTGGCTGGTCCTTCTCCTAGCAGCGCTGCCAGTTCTTGGCCAGGTTCGGACCTGGCGAGGGCCGCGCCACCCCACAGCTTTTCTTCACAATGCCCCTTTGCAGGCGGCGCAATCTTCCGTTACATTGGCTTTGGCGGGATTCCGCCCTTTCATCCCGTCCCTGATCTGGGC
>CALPNT020000079.1 GCA_943325005.2 Bifidobacterium breve
CCCGGCCCGCCGCGGCATTCGCAATCCTGCGGGATCGGTCACGCCAGCGACGCCAGATCGACGGCCGGCGTCCACAGGGTTGCCAGGGGCATCGTGGTCGCGATGGCGGCAGTGGTCGTGATCAGTACCGTTCCCCCACCCCAGCTCCAGCCTTCTCAACCGCTGGCGCCGCCCGCTCGAGAAAGGCGCCCGGCTCTGCTGCTGGCCAGCGCCAGCGGGGCCGTTGCCAGCTTCAGTCGCCGCCTGCCGCATCGTTCCTCCAATTGCGCCCGCCTCAGCTTCGGCAGCTGGCTGGCTCTGGAGTTCCAGCTCGGCGCCGACATCGTCTCCACCACGATCAGCCCCTCGGGTCAGCATCTGATCCAGCTGGGGGTCGTGGCTGTGATTCGCACGTTGCTCAATGTGTTGCTGGCCCCTGAAATCAATGCGGAGGAGGCCCTGGTCAGGCCCGCTGCCCTGGGCCAGGGTGATGAACCGATCGCTTCGCCTGGGAAGCCATGAACCTCACCGATCAACTGGCCAAGGAACGCAACCGGGCGGCAGCGGAGCGCACCCTGATGGCCTGGATCCGCACCTGCCTGGCCCTGATCAGCTTCGGCTTCGGCCTCGACACGATCATCGCCGCGATCAATACCAGCCGCCTCGGCAGCCAGGGCCATGCCGAACTGAGCGTGCGGCTGGTGGCCGTGGGTTTCGTGTTCACCGGCCTGCTGGCGATGCTGGCGGCCACGGCCCAGCACCGGCAGATGCTGAAACGGCTGCGCCGCGATGACTTCATTTACCGCGAGGAGCCGTCGATCGCCCTGGCCACCGCCGTGAGCATCGCCCTGATCGGCGTCCTGGCGCTGGTGCTGCTGCTGGCCGGGGCGCTGGGGTCCTGAACCGCAGCTGCCCCACCCAGCCGTTGTTCCCGCCTGGTTTCAGTCCTCGCCGTCGCCGATCGCCATGGTTCAGCTCCTGATCAAGATCAGTCTGTTCGTTCTGATGTTGACCCTGGGTCTCGGCCTGCAGGGCACGGCATTGCAGCAATGGCGGCAGCGGCCCGCCCTGTTCGCCAGGGTGCTGATCGGCAGCTGTCTGCTGGTGCCCCTGCTGGCCCTGGTGCTGCTCAAGTTCAGCCTGGCGTTGCCTGTGGCGCCACCGGTGCGCTACGGCATCGCCCTGCTGGCCCTGTCGCCCAGCGCGCCGCTCACCCTGCACAAAGCCGGCAGGCAGGGCGGCAATCGGGAGATGGCGGCTCTGCTGCAGGTGCTGGCGGCGATCGCCGCGATTGTCACGATTCCGCTGCTGGCGAATCTGTTCCGTGAGGTGTTCACGCTCAAGGGCTGGGATCTGGCCCATGCCGATGTGGCGCTGCAGGTGTTGACGGCCCAGGTGCTGCCCTTGCTGCTGGGTCTCGGACTGCAGTGCTGCTTCCCCGCCGTCACCGCCAAGTTGTTGCGTCCCCTGGAACAGTTGGCCAATGGCCTGCTGCTGGTGCTGCTGGTGGTGATCCTGGGCTTCACCTTGCCGGCGGTGGGTTCCTTCCTGGTCGGCAATCTGCTCGCCCTGCCGCTGATGGCCGCCATGGTGCTGCTGAGCCTGGCGATCGGCTGGCTGCTGGCCGGACCCGACCCAGCGGAAAGCACCACCACGGCCTTGGTCACCTCGATGCGTAATCCAGGCCTGGCGCTGCTGTTCGCCTCCAGCCACGCCCCCGGCATCCCGGCGGTGAAGCTGGCGATTCTCAGCTACGTGTTGATCACGGCCCTGGTGTCGATCCCCTTCCTGTTGGCGCAGAAACGCCGCCATCTCCAGCCTCCCCAGGCGACGGACTCCTGAAGGCGACTGGGTTTTGGCTCCCCGATGCCCTCGCTGAAGATTTGCACTTTCTGCAGAGTCGGCTCGGCCCGAGCTGAACATAATTTCTAAGTATTGCGGCAGCTCGGTGCCGGCGTCACAGGCGCCGCCGCAGCCACCCCAACCCTTTCGCCAGCACCCCAGCTTCCGATGCCCAACAGCCAGCCCAACATCCTCATCCTCTGGGGCGATGACATCGGCCAGAGCAATCTCAGCTGCTACAGCCACGGCCTGATGGGCTATCAGACCCCCAACATTGACCGGATCGCCAACGAGGGCGCCAAGTTCATCCACTACTACGCCGAGCAGAGCTGCACCGCCGGCCGTGCCGCCTTCATCAGCGGCCAGAGCGTGGTGCGCACCGGCCTGAGCAAGGTGGGCCTACCAGGAGCTGAGCTGGGCTTCCAGGCGGAAGATCCCACGATCGCCGAGCTGCTCCAGCCCCTGGGCTATCGCACCGGTCAGTTCGGTAAAAATCACTTCGGCGATCGTGATGAGCATCTACCGACGCTGCACGGTTTCGATGAGTTCTTCGGCAACCTCTACCATCTCAACGCCGAAGAGGAGCCGGAGCTGCGTGACTATCCCCAGCCTGAGGATTTCCCCAACTTCCGTGAGCGTTTCGGCCCCCGTGGCGTGCTGCACTGCTGGGCCAATGGTGATGGCAGCCAGCGGATTGAGAACACCGGCCCACTCACGCGCAAGCGGATGGAGACGGCCGATGACGAGTTCATGGCCGAAGCCAAGCGCTTCATCTGCGATGCGGTGGCCACGGGTGAACCGTTCTTCGTCTGGTTCAACACCACCCACATGCACTTCCGCACCTACGCCCGGCCCCAGGACGTGGGCCGCAGCGGTCGCTGGCAGTCGGAATACCACGATGTGATGCTCTATCACGACGACTGCATCGGTGAGATGCTCAACCTGCTCGACGAGCTGGGCATCGCCGATGACACCATCGTGATGTATGGCACCGATAACGGCCCCCACATGAACAGCTGGCCCGATGCCGGCATGACCCCCTTCCGCAGCGAGAAAAACACCAACTGGGAAGGGGCCTATCGCGTGCCGGCCCTGGTGCGCTGGCCGGGCCAGATCGCTCCAGGCACGGTGATCAACGGCATTGTCAGCCATCTCGACTGGTTGCCGACCCTGCTGGCCGCTGCCGGCGAACCCGAGATCAAGCAGAAATTGCTGGCGGGTCATCAGGCGGGCGCCAAAACCTTCAAGGTGCACCTCGATGGCTACAACATGCTCGATTACTGGACGGGCAAGACTGACAAGAGCCCGCGGGTGGAGTTCTTCTACTTCTCCGACGACGGCGATCTGGTGGGGCTGCGCTACGACAACTGGAAGTTCGTGTTCATGGAGCAACGCCAGAGCGGCACCTGCCAGATCTGGGCTGAACCGTTCGTGAAGCTGCGGGTACCGAAGATCTTCAACCTGCTCACCGACCCCTACGAACGCGCTGACATCACCTCCAACACCTACTGGGATTGGATGTTCGACCACATCTTCCTGCTGGTGCCAGCGCAAACCTACGTCGCCCAGTTTCTGTCAACCTTCCAGTCCTTCCCGCCTCGCCAGAAGCCCGCCAGCTTCTCGCTGGAGGATGTGATGCAGCACATGGTCCAGGCCGCCAGCGGTGGCACCTGAAACCACCGCTGCTCACTCCGGTGAACCGCAGAGGTTGACGATGCCCCGCTCGCGCCCAGAGCCTCAATCCTGCCGGCAGGCGGCCCGCCCCCCCGGCAGGCCGCCGCACAGGGCGATGGTCTGGATTCCAGCGGGCAGGTTTCAGATGGGATCAGACCACCACTACCCGGAGGAAGCGCCAGCCCATCAGGTTGACGTCTCCGGGTTCTGGATCGATCGGGCGCCCGTCACCAATGGCCAGTTCCTCAAATTCGTCAAGGCCACGGGTCACGTCACCCTGGCCGAATTGCCGGCGGATCCGAGCGCCTACCCCGAGGCTCAGCCCACCCTGCTCGCAGCCAGTTCGATCGTGTTCGTGCCACCGGCACGTGCCATCAGCCTGAACGATCACTACGCCTGGTGGCAGTACATCGCCGGCGCTGATTGGCGCCATCCGGAGGGGCGCGGTAGTTCGATCAAGGGCCGGGAGCACCATCCGGTGGTGCACATCAGCCATGGCGATGCCCTCGCCTACGCCTTCTGGGCAGGCAAGCAACTGCCCAGTGAAGCGCAATGGGAACGGGCCGCTCGCGGCGGGCTGGAGGCGACGGAGTTTGCCTGGGGATCAGAACTGCATCCGGCCGGGCGGATGCTGGCCAACACGTTTCAGGGTGATTTTCCCCATCACAACACCCTGCTGGATGGCTGGGAACGCACCTCGCCGGTTGGTTCTTTTCCTGCCAATGGCTATGGCCTGTTCGACATGATTGGCAATGTCTGGGAATGGACCGATGACTGGTATCAGCACCACGGCTCCAGAGTTCAGGGCCCCAAAGCGGTGGGGAGCTGCTGCAGCCCTGAAAATCCACGCGGGGCAACGCAAGAGGCCAGCATCGATCCCAGCTCCCAGCATGGACTGCTGCCCCGGAAAGTGGTGAAAGGTGGCTCCTTCCTGTGTGCCCCCAGCCATTGCCGCCGCTATCGCCCTGCAGCTCGCATGGCGCAGGGAATCGATACATCCACCTGCCATCTGGGTTTTCGTTGCGTTGTGCCCAGCGTCAGTGGCGATGTTGTCGCGAGTGCCATGCGTTGTTGAGGCGTCGATGGTCTTGCACGGCTTGCGTCAAGTCGCCATTGGTGCTTCTATCGCGATTTGTGTCGTCCCCAGGCCTGCTAGCTGCCAACAACGACGCACCGTTGACAAACTTGGACGATCTCCTACTGGCTTGGTCGACATTGTCTCGTTCCCGAAAGGCCATGGCTGCGCGTACGTCCGGCCAGGGCGTTGATCTGCACCGCACTCCCGATCCTGTGCCCCATCCGTCCACCTTGCCCTGGCTCAGTTCCTGGCTCAGCCGGGCTTGCAGGCCGTTGCTGGTTGCCGGCTGCTTCGGCTCCATCCTGGTGATGTCGGCTCCTGGCCACGGTGCCGAAGGGGTGCTCTACAAGCTCGAAACTCAGTGCAGCCAACGCGGCGCTGCAGCCGTCAACTGCATGGTCGAAGCGGTGAATGAAGGAGCCAGCACTCGCTATCGCCATCACATCGGCAAGGTGATCGAAACCGTGCGCATCATCGACGATCCCTTGACGATGAGCATCTGGAGGCCTGAGGCCAAGCAGTGGCAAAGCTTGCGCAATGCTTCCGGGCGGTTCTCCACCAATACGGTCTGCTTCAACGATCAGGAGCTCTGCGTCATCAATCCCAACTACCTCAACAGTGTGCGGCAGGACAATCCCACCAGGCTGGCGGGTCGGGATCTGGTGAAAGTTCATTTCGGCGCCGATGGCCGCATCGATGCCAGCTGCTACGACGCCGGCTGCCAGCTGGTGAAGCCATGAGCGTGCATTCCGGCCTTGGGCTGCTGCTGGCAGGGATCGTCGCTTTACCAGCTCTTCCTGCCGCTGCCTTGTTACGTCAACCCTCCCCGCCTGATGCGGCGAACGTCAGCAGCCTCATCGCCCGCGGTGGCGGTGGTGGTGCTCGTGGGGGAAGCCGCGGGGGTGGGGGAAGTCTTGGCGCGGGCGCCAACCGTGGCGGTGGTGGCGCCCGCACCGGCTTCAGCGCCGCCGGCGGTGGCGGTGGGCTGAATCGGGGTGCCAGTCGTCCCGACGGTGGCTGGAGCAGTAATGCTCGGGGCTCCAGAGCCGCTGGCAATCCCAGCCTCGATCGTCGTCCGGCCGTGTCCACCGGCGGCAATCGTGGAGTTGGTGCGACCAATGTCGGTGATCGAAACCTGGGCGATCGCAACCTTGGTGATCGCAACCTGGGCGACCGTAATTTGAATAATCGCAACGTTAATACGAACATCAACCGCAACTGGAACCGGACGGTCAATATCAACAGTGTCAATCTGCGGCCAGGCTGGGCTCGGCCAGGTTGGGGCTATGCCAGGCCTTGGAACTATGGCTGGTATGGCGGCTGGGCTACTCCTTCCTGGGGTTGGTGGGGGGCACGGGCGGCTGTCTGGGGCATTGGTGCGCTGGCCAGTGCCGCCATCATCAATGAGGCTGTCGACAATGCGATCAATAGCCAGCAGACCATGATTGTTGTGCCCAACAGCAACTATCAGTTGCTCTATGGCACGGTGCAGCCGCTGGGCAGCACCGGTGTGCAGTTTGCTGTCAGCGCCAATGGCAACACTTACCAACTCACGGCGGATTGTCAGAGTGGCCTGCTCAATGGGGTGCAGCCAACCAGCGCTGCCGAAGCAGAGTTGTTGAACGCAGCCTGTCAGGTGGCGTTCGGGAACAGCTGAGCGTCGTCAGACCGTCACGCTACGGTTTCGGCCCTCGATCTTCGCTCGGTAGAGGGCATTCTGGGCACGATGAATCAGCGATTCACTGTCATCATTACCTCTGCGCAGGCAGGAGATGCCAATGCTGATCGTAACGCTGATCTGCTGATCTTCATGCTTCACAACGCGAGTCTTGATCGCCTGGTGGAATTCCTGGGCAAGGCCCTCGGCCGCTTTTGCTGAACACATCGGCAACACCAGGCTGAATTCAGTATCGCCACTGCGGCAGAGGCAGTCCGTGGTGCGGGCTCGGGCCTGGATCTCGGCGCCCACTTCGATCAAGACCTGGTCTGCCATCGTTGAACCGTAGCTGTTGCGAATCTGATTCAAGTGATCAACCTCTATGCAGAGGCAGCTGAGGTCACTTTGATCGCGATTGCTGCGCTGAAGTTCAAAATCCAGTCGGCGATAGAGTTCGTGTTGGTTGAAGCATCCTGTGAGTGGGTCAACGGTGGTGAGAACATCAATCTCGGCCCTCGACGACTTGAGCCTCAGGCTTGCACTCTGCAGATCAGCCTTCAATCTGTTGATTTGGCTCTGTCTTTCATTGAGCAGGTTGATCATCTGGTTCAGTTCACGAATTTTGCCGATCTTCACTTGCCCAGGGGGTGATGAGCTTTGCTGTTGTAATCTTCTTTTGTCTAGGTTCGTCGTTGATTCGGGCTGAGCTGAGATCTGCAGATCATCAAGATTCAATTGTTTCGCCATGAGCCTGGCAAGCATTTCGCTCGCTAGAATGGCAAAAATCATGCTCCAGCTCAACATGCCGATACTTCGGTTACTCTGAGCCTGTAGCTGCTGCAGCAGGGCCTTGGCTGGCTCCACGACGATCACGTCCGGACGGCCATCAGCCGCATCGAGCAAGCTGTCCTCGCCCATGCTGATTTGGGCTAGATCTAATTTCCAGTAGCTGCTCATCTGTCGGTTCATTTTTGGCGCTGGATGTTTGCTTGTCAGCAGCTCCATTCCTTTCAGCTGAAGTGCTCGATCGATGTCCGGTGCATGCGTTTGCGAGAGTGTCTTGAGAAGTTCTGGATTGGACTGAAAGTATTGGGATCGTTCCGATCCAAAGCTCCGCTCAAACTCAACCAGGCTGCCACTCTTGCGAAGAGAATCAACGATTTTCGGCACCTCATCTATTGGTACGATTGCCACTTCCTTGGCAAACATTTCAAGCTGGTCGGCCTTCGCTAGCAACCTGGCCTGCACAAGTTTAGTGGAGGACAACGTAACAAGAATTAAGCTTGGTATCATGACTGATGCCATGACGACTGCGAAAGTTAATCCATGAATTGGGATCGCTTGCGATCGATCATCAGGAACCCTTACCATCCGAATCAGCAGGTAGAGGCCAAAACCGAGCGTGGTACAGATCGATCCATTCAAGGCTTGGCGGCTGACCAGCAGCAGCACCTTGGTTGGATCAAGGTTGTTGAACACTCCAAAAAATAGAAAGGCTGCGGGAATGCCAATGACGATCCAAAACAGGATGACCGCAATGATGATGCGGCCGTCGCTGCGACTCTCTTCTTTATTGCCAAAATAGTTCAGATAAGCCCATAGCCATAGCAGCTCAACCATCGAGCTCAGACCGCACCAGGGATTACCGCAGATCTTCCAGGCCATCAAGCTGGCACTCAGGCCCACCACCAAGCCGAGGTTCCCGAGTAGCAACAGGGCCAGGATGGCCAGACTCGATCCCAGTAATAATCTAAAATCAAACAAAAGATCAATCTTCAGCAGGTTCAATCCGACGGCGAATAAGCTCAGAATCAAGGCCTTGATCCAGGCCTGCCGCAGCTTGGGTCGGAACTTCATTGCGCTTTTGACTGGTCTCAGTTGCCTTTCGGCAGGTTAGGTGCAACCAGCTGTGACCACCCATGGCCGGATTCATTTTGATTTGCCAGTCTGGTGATGTGCAGCGGCAGTGCCGATGAGCTGGAGTGAATTGGAGCGGTTGGTCGAAGTCGCCGAACAGGATGGCCGCCTGCGCCAGGCCCTGCGTCGCTGTCGTTCGCGCTCGGAACTGGTGTTGGCGGCCCGTCGGCTGCAGTACCGCATCACCGTCGAGGATCTCCGTAGGGCCTGGTTGCTGGAACGCCTGGTTGTTGATTCAAGGCAGTGCCGACGTGGTGCAAGCTGAGCGGTCTGATCCAAGTTCACCTCGATCGGCACCTGTTCAGGTCGAAATTTCAGCAGATCTTCAGGACGGTTGCCGGCAGCGCCCTGTGGTCCATCGAATGGCGTCCTTGCTTGCTCCTGCAGGCGCACCGAAGCGTTGCTGTCGCCGCATCAGAGCCCAGGCACCCCATCAGGCCTCCGCCGGCGGCCTGTACGGGCTACGGGTGCTGGACCCGCCCCACGCCCCGAGTACGTTGAAAGCGCATGGCAGTCACCGGGCTGTCCCTTCCTTCAGGTCTGCCTTTGCCACCCCGATCCCCTACGCCCTCCCGGTCCGATCAGGTGGTGCGCCTGCAGATCTTTGCTGCCTTTCTCGTGCCTGTGGCACTTGTGGCCTTCTGGCTCTGGTCCAAGGGCTTCTTTGCAGCCGGCTGAACCGACAGAGCAACTTCAGCAATCGAGCCGGGCCTCGGCGCCACCCTGGAGCAAGCGGTTGAGATTGACGCCGGCGGCATAAGCGGCCTCGTGGAGCTCCGCTTTCTGTTGCTCGTTCAGCCCGTCCCAGAAGGCATGGAGCAGGTCGAGGGAAGCCTTGCCCATTCCCACCACCCCCAGAACCGCCAGGGGCAGGGAGAGCCAGGGAACGATTAACAGCAGCACGCTCAGGGCCAGGCCGACGGCGGCGCCATCTTTCATCGAACCCCAGACGCTGCGGCCGATCAGTCGCATCTGGGCGGAACGATCCAGTTGCGAGCGTCGCACCATGGCTTCCGTGCGCAGGGCCGTGAGCAGTGCCTGATAGATCGCATACACCAGCACAGCACCCAGGGTCGATTCGCCCAGCAGGCGGGCGCTGCTCAGAGGTGAGGAGCTGCCGCCCAGGGGAAGGCTCGCCAAGCCGGCGAGGGGTGCCAGCTCGTAGCCGGCCCTGGGAATGCGATCGGGGTCACGGTCTCGGCCCATGGGTTGCGGGGGCGATGATTCGGGCAATTTTCACCCAACACCCGCCGCTGTCCAGGGGGTGGAGAACCGCCGCGCCAACCGGCAGGCCGCCGATCCAGTGGTTCAGCGATACACCAGCACCGGGCAGTGGGCCAGAGCCAGCACCCGCTGGGTTTCGCTGCCGATCAGCAGACCAGGCAACCCTCGGCGGCCATGGGAGGCCATCAAAATCAGATCACATCCCAGCCGTTGGGCCGTGTCGACGATGGCGCGATGCGGCAGGTCGCCAGGTACCCGTTCGCACTGGGCCGAAACTCCGGCCAGCGATGCGGCCAGGCTCGCCTGGTCGAGAATCCGGTCCGATTCCTGATGACTGGCCGCAATCAGCAGCTCCATGGTCTGCACATCGAGCCTCTCGCCCAGGCCTATCAGCGGAATCGGCGTGTTCGCCACCACGTGCAGGAAGGTGATGCGAGCCCCCAGCGCCGCCGCCAGGTTCACGGCATGGTCGATCGCCCGGCTGGACAGCTCCGATCCATCACTGGGCACCAGCAGATGGGAGTAAGGCATCAGAAGCAACGCGGCTCCCTCCTGTCTACTCATGCCGGCAGAATCAGCCGATGATCAGCCCCTCTCCAGATCCAGCCCGCCGCCGTGATGGCGCCTTGCTGACCTCGACCCCCGCCAGCTGGCTGGATCGCTGGTACCCGGTGGCCTTTCTCAAGGACCTCGATCCGCAGCGTCCGCTGGCCTTCACCCTGCTGGACCAGGATCTGGTGATCTGGTGGGATGCTCCCGGCGGCGCCTGGCGCGTCTTTGAGGATGTCTGCCCCCACCGGCTGGTGCCGTTATCCGAGGGCAGGATCAACGCCGCAGGCGCCCTGGAATGTCCTTATCACGGCTGGAGTTTTGATGGTTCAGGCCAATGTCTGACCATCCCCCAGGCGTCCGACGGGGCGAGTCACTCCCGCTCCCGCAGCTGTGCCCGTCACCGCGAAGCCGCCACGGCCCAGGGTTTGCTGTTCGTGTTTGCCGGCGACATCTCCCTGGCCGCCGATCAGCCCCTGCCCACCGTGCCCCAGCTGGAGGAACCGGGCTGGCTGGTGCAGGACACCTTTCGCGATCTCCCCTACGACGCTCTCACCCTGCTCGAGAACGTGCTGGATGTGAGCCATGTTCCTTTCACCCATCACGCCACGGTGGGACGCCGTGAAAATTCCGGCCCGGTGGCGCTGGAGCTGAGCGCAACCGGCCCGGACGGCTTCAGCGGCATCTGGGCGGAGGGGCCGCGCCGCGGCAAGCTCGGCACCCAGTTCACCACCTTCTGCGCCCCTGCCCTGATGTGGCATGAGCTGAGCGCCAAAGGCTTCGCTCGCATTCTCACCGTGGTCTACGCCACGCCGATTCGCCACGGCGAATGCCGCCTGTTTGCCCGTTTCCCGTTCCAGTTCGAATCCCCCTGGCCCGCCCGCTTGCTCGGCCTGCGCCCGGAGTGGTTGCAACACATCGGCAATCACCGGGTGTTGGAGGACGACCAGATCTTCCTGCACTGGCAGGAACGGGTTCTGGCCCAGCGGGGGGGCAGTGAAGCTTTGGCGCGCAGTTGTTATCTGGCCACCTCCGCTGATCGCTATGTGCAGGCCCTGCATGCCTGGGTGCTGGACCACGGTGGTGTGCCGTTTCCCGCTCAACCCCTGCCCGCCCGCTTGAGCGATGGTCCCCTGCTGGATCGTTGGCATAGCCATAGTCGTCATTGCCGCAGTTGCCGCGGCGCCGATCAGCAACTCCAACGCCTGCAACTGATCAGTGCGGTGCTGGCGGCGCTGTGCCTGGTGCTGGTGGCCTGGTCGGGGCTGACTGTGGCCGCTGGAGTCTGGGGCCTGGCGCTGCTGCTGCTGGTTGGCCTGCGCTGGCAATGCGGTCGCTGGCGCCAGCAGCTGCGCTTTGGTGATCGGCTGCCGCCGCGCAACCAGCAGGCTCGGCCCTGATCAGGGCCGCTCAGAGGATGGGGGGCTTGGTGCCGATCAGCCTGAACCCGCCTAGACAAAACCGATCTGAGCGAGAGAGTCATATCCAGTGGCGAAGCCAAAGGAGCTGATTTCCACAATGGCGTCGGTGCTGCTTTTGTAACCGGCGATGCCATCATTGAAGGCGATGAAGTTACGCAGGTTTGCGCCACTGCCATAGCTGAAGGTGGCTGCACCATTGGCCTGGAAGCTACTGCTAGTCAGTAGAGAGCTGATCGCCGCGACCGTGAGTGCCGAGGCAGAACCGAGTGTCTTGAAGCTGCCGGTCACCGGGGTGGTGGTCAGATCCAAACGATCAGCTCCAACCGTGAAGCCGATGATTGTTTCGAACAGAGGCGCGGAGCTGGTACCCCCAAGGATGGCATCGGTGAGCTTGGTGTAGTCAAAGGTATCGTTACCGCTACTACCGGTGAGACGATCCAGGCCACCGCCGCCGTTGATGATGTCATCGCCATCAGCGCCGTTGAGCTGATCGACCCCGAGGCCACCCAG
>CALPNT020000080.1 GCA_943325005.2 Bifidobacterium breve
ATGAAGCGGGCCTTGATGACCTTTGGCAATCCGTTCGGGCTGGCGCTCTACGACAAGCAGCAAAGGCAGGTCAGCAGCGCAGCAGGTCAGGGGGAGGGGCCGCAGCGACCAGCAGGGCAACGGACTCCATTCAGTCGGCCAGTGCCTGTCGCTCCCGCTCCCTCCGCAGCTACCCCAACTCAGGACCGCACACCGACTGTGGCTCCTACTCCGTCCCCATCGACTCCGGCCGACCCCGGCCTGGCGCCCCTCGCTGCCGAGACGATCCAACACCTCCACAGCACCCTGCGCGCGCTACCCCGGCCGCTGCTGGAGAGCCTCACCCAGGCGTTCCGCAAGCGCTTCCAGGTGCCCGATCCGGCCGTCACCATCGCCGATCGGATCAGCCAGAATTGTCACTAAGACCGGACATGTGCGTTTCTGGTACAGCAGCAGTGATCAGCAGTGGATTGATCGCAGCGGCAACAAGGCTCGACCGGAGGTGGGGCCTTGACGCATCACTCTGGACATAGCAGAGTCAGCTTCCAGCGAGGATCAGAGAATGCAGCGAAAGCTGGCACAGTTGCTCAGCGAAGTGTTCTTGATGGAAGCATCTTGCGTGGTTTGGTCTAGGCAAGGGGCACCCAGTTCTCCACATGCAGGCCAGGCACCTGGTCAAACTCTCGGGTGTTGTTGGTGATCAGCGTGGCCTGCTGGCTGAGGGCGTGGGCGGCGATCATGGTGTCAAGCGAGCCAATCGGGGTGCCGCGGCGTTCCAGATCAGCCTGTAGATCGCCATAGGCCCAGAAGGCCGGGTCATCAAACGGCAAGATCGCCAAGGGGGCGAGAAACATCTCCAGCGCCTGCCGGTTGCGGGCCGAGCCGTTCTTGGCAACGCCAAAGGCCAACTCGGCGGCCACCACGCTGCACAGACCGATCTCGCCCATGCGGTACTGCTGGAAGCGCTTTAACACCGCCTGCGGCTTGGCATTGATGATGTAGATGCAGATGTTGGTATCGAGCAGAATCATGGGTTGATCGCATCGCGCATCTGCTGCTCGGGCTGCTCACGGCTGAGTAGAAATCCCGGCTCGAAAGCCTCCAGGCCGGCCTCCAGCATCTGCCAGGGATCGTCGATCGGCAACAGCAATACCCCATTGCCGAAATGCTTGACCACCACCTCGTTGCCACGGAAGCGGTATTCCTTCGGCAGGCGCACCGCCTGGCTGCGGCCCGATTGAAACAGCTTGGCGGTGTCCATGGGCGGCCAGAATGGCGGTCTCTACCAATGGTAGCTACCAAGTGGGATCCTGTCTGTGGCGGGGCAATGATCAGTGCTGGTATCGGTTCGCAGGAGCTGGGCCAGTTGCCTTGACCCAGCAGCTCTCGCCGAGCCTTGGGTGACATCCTTTTTCCCTTGACGAAGGGGTTGTCGGCGATCGCAGCCCGCGGCGCCGTGCAGGAACAACGGTCAGCAGAGCAGCCTCCTTCGGCAATCGGTCGTCGCCTGTCGGTCCCGCTCAGCCCCCATCGGCCCCGACCGACCCCGGCCTGATGCCTCTCGCGGCCGAGATGATCCAGCATCTTCACGGCACCCTGCGGGCCCTACCCCGACAACCCCTGCTGGAGAGCCTGACCCAGGCCTTCCGCAAGCGCTTCCAGGTGCCCGCCGAAGCGCCGTCACCATCGACGATCGGCTCAGCCTGAAGTGTCACCACGACTGGATTGAGGCTTTTCTGGTGTCGCACCGAGAGGTGCGCTCAGCAGACCAGCACCGAGAGGTGCGCTCAGCAGACCAGCATCGAGAGGTGCGCTCAGCAGACCCGCACCGAGAGGTGCGCTCAGCAGACCAGCACCGAGAGGTGCGCTCAGCAGACCAGCATCGAGAGGTGCGCTCAGCAGACCCGCACCGAGAGGTGCGCTCAGCCGAACAACATCAGGGCGTCAGTACCTGAAGACCTTTGACGCAGCTGCTCCATGGGGCGGGCTGCCTACGCTGAGCGAGTCCTGCGCCCAGCCTGGTCATGCCAGTACAAGCCGATCTCGGTTGGGCGGACTGTACTGCCGTGGAACGGGACCCACTGCTGGTAAGTGGCGCCTTGGTGTTTGGCGGCACCCGCATCCCGGTGGCGACTCTGTTCGAGAACCTTGAAGACGGTGTCTCCCTGGCGGAGTTCGTCGACCTGTTCCCCGGCGTGACCGTGGAGCAGGCACGGCTGGTTCTGGAAAACGCCTCCCAAAGCACGGCTGCAGTCGCGGTCTGAATGCGGATCCTGTTTGACCAGGGGACTCCTGTCCTCCCCCTGCGGCGATCCCTGACTGGCCATGTCGTGCCGACGGGTGCTGACCACCACCAGCTGACCCAGGATTCGCCAGGTCACTGAACGCATCGTGGCCGCGATTGCCTCCTCCAGTTCCTGCCAGGGGATCAACTCAGACAGCAGCACCCAGCGGTTGTCGGATCGAGTTTTCCGCCAAAAGGCAGATGGAACTTATTGATTGAGAGCTGACCGTTATTTTACTTCCGGTACATGTGCAGCCATCAATGGTGGCAGCAATCGCAGATTGCCACGTTCCAGGCCGGTTTAACGCCTGCCGGTCGCCCAATGCTGTTGCGGCACTTGGGTTTTGGCTTTTTCAGGAGTCCCCAAGTACGTAGGCGAATATCACGCAGCTCCCGCGCAATGGTCAGTTGATCTTTGGGAGCGAGTGGCATGGTGGCATAGGCAATGAAAGGTGACATTCCCTATGCAACGGCTGTGACAGAGCTGATGGGCTGATCCAGTCGCTGCAGGCAGAGCCATTGCAGGCACTGCATGGCCTGCGGGGGCTCGAGCAGCCAGGGCAACTCGGCGAGCCTCTGCTCCAGTTCACGGCTGCGGATGATCACCAGGGCAACGGCCTGGCGCGCTTCAGGCTCGCTGAGCTCCCGGGTGTAGCTGATCCATCGCCCATGATCAGCATCGATGCCCAGACATCGACTGAACAGGTCGGCGTCAAAGCAACCCAGTGCCGCCACCATCCCCATGCAGTCGGCGATCAGTTCGTCGAGCAGATTGAGGCGCATCTCACCCAGCAGGTTCTTGGTGGCCAGATGGGTGAGTTCATGCTCCAGGCGCAGCGTGGTGGAGGCAGCCAACCAGCCTGCATCGCTCAGATCGCCGGGCACATGCCTGGCGGGCACGGAGCCGTAGGGGGCCTCATGCAGCACGATCAGCCGTGCACGGCTCTGACGGCCGAACTGTCTGATCAGCTCCCAGTGAATCAGCCCGTTCACCGCCTGGGCATGCACCCCATCGGCGAGGGCCAACGGTTCACTGCGGTGCGCCAGGGCACACACCAGTTGCTCAAAGTCACTCCAGCTGGGCGATTGCAGCACCGGCGTGGCCCCGCAGGGGTGAGGCGCGATCCAGAGCTTCAGGGCTTCTGGCTGTTGCCAATGGAGCGTGACCGCATCCGCAGCTTCACCCCGCAGCACCAGTGCTTTGTAGAGCTCACTGCCGCTGATGCCCTCGACCTGGGGAAGCCGCAGTTGCGGCAGTGAGGCCTCAAGCGCGCTGAGCAGCGGCTGACCCTGGAGCACCCCGCTGACCGAGGAGCCGATCAACTGCTGCCACCAGACCAGCTCAGGGGCATCGGCCAGGGGCAGTGGCGGCCAGGATTCCGCGGCACGATGGAAGCCCTGGCAGTAGGTGGCGAGGTCCACGGCAATCAACTTTTCAGGCAGGCTCAACGCCGATCGATGCGATGGAGATAGCCCCCGGCGCTGTTCGTCAGTTCCCTGTAGGTACCCAATTCGCTCACAACGCCGTTTTGAATCACGGCGATTTGATCGGCTGATTCAATCGTCGAGAGGCGATGGGCGATGGCGATGCGGGTGATCGGCAGGGATTCCAGCGTGCGGGTGACGAGGGCCTGGGTGGGTGCATCCAAGGCACTGGTGGCTTCATCAAGCACCAGGACCCGCGGCCGGCCCAGCAGGGCACGGGCCAACGCCAGCCGCTGGCGCTGGCCGCCGGACACAGAGCCCGCGCCGTCGCTGATCAGGGTTTCCAGTTGCATGCCCATGCGCTTCACATCGTCGGCGATGCCGCCCTGGGCCAGGGCTTCCCAGACTTCCTCGCGGCTATAGGCACGGCCGGCCCGCACGATTTCGTAGATCGAACCACTGGGTAGCGGCGTGTTCTGCAGCACCACGCCGAACTGGCGCCGGTAGGGGCGTATCGCCAGCTCACGAATGTCGATGCCATCGGCAGTGATCACCCCGGCCTGGGATTCCATCAGGCGCAGAAGGCAGCGCAGCAGACTGGTCTTGCCGCAGCCTGATGGTCCGGTGATGGCGGTGTAGGTGCCGGAGGGGATCTCCAGATCGATATCGCGCAGGATCGGCTCGCTGCTGCCGGGATAGGTGAGTTCCAGGTTTTGAATTGAAAAGTTTCCCTCCAGGCTGTGCTGTCGGCTGACTTGGGCCTGGGCCCCCTCGGGCACGGCGAACATCACCACGGAGGAGCGCTGCCAGAGCACCACCAGTCGGGCGACAGTGCTCGCCACTTGAGCCGCCATGGCCGAGAGCTGGCTATTGAAGGAGATGTAGGCCGCCTGGAACGACACAAACGACGCCACCAGCTGGTTGGCGCCCAGGCCGGCCAACCCACCGGCAGATCCGGATGAGGACGTCGCGGCTTCCACCCTGGCCTGATTGAGCAGGAAGACAAAAGTGCCGAAGATCAATGCCTGCCCAAGAGGATTGAGCACCCGGCCAAGGATCTCGAGAGCATTGGCGAAGGCCTCACCCCGGCGCTGCAGGGACGCCAGCCGCGCCACATCTCGGAACCAGCGCTCGAACACGAAGGGCTCATTACCGCCGACCCGCACCTGGGCCATGCCGGTGACGGCCTGCAGACCCAGATCAGACACCTGGGCCTGCCCCTCCTGCAGCGGCCGTTCCAGCCGGGCATTGCTCCAGACCAGCAGCGCCATCGCCATGGCACTCACCAGGCTGAACAGGCCCGCCACCAAGGCCAACTGGGCCTGGTACACCACCATCAGCACCAGATTGCTCAGCGAGAACAGCAAGGCAAGCCCGGTGCTGAGCAGGCCGTTGCTCACCAGCTGGCGCATCTGGCCGATCGAGGCCACGCGACTGATCAGGTCGGCGGTACCGAGGCGGCTGAAGAACGCCAGAGGCAGGCGCAGCAGATGGCTCCATAGGGCTGCCTCCACCCGCAGGTTGATCAAGCTTTCCATTCGCACCAAGGCCAGGCTGCTGAAGAACTGGGCCGCCAGAGTGGAGAGCGCCACCAGCACCACCACCAGGCTGGTTTCGACGATCAGGCGCAGCTGGCCGCTGGGGAGCACCGTGCCCACCAGGTAACCGGTGAGGATGGGGATGCTGAGGTTGAACAAGGCCACCACCAGTGAGCTGAACAGCACCGCCAGCAGGGGAGTGAGATTGCTGCGGAAGCTGAACGTCAACAGCTGAACAGCCGACCTCAATCGCCCGGGCCAGCCCGCGTAGAGCTCAAAGGCAAAAGGTTTGAGCTCGAGATCGCTGGACAGCGGCTGGATGGCCGCCGCTTGCTGAGGATCGAACACCACTGTCTTGCCTGCCTGACGATGCACCACCAGCGGGCGCCCATCCGCTGCCGCGAGAGTCAGCAACAACGTGCGGGTGCTGCTGCGCAGATCAGCCGGTGTGCGCACTTCGCGGAAGATGATGCTGTTGGCTTCCAGCACATCAGTGAGGCCTCCTTCTGCGTTCAACAGGGGCCTGCTGTCCCCCAGAACGCCCATGGCGTAGCCCAGACACGCCAGCAGTGGATCCTGGCTGCCGCCGGTGATGGCTGTGTCGCTGAAGTGCTGTTCGCATTGAGCTTCCATCACCCGCAACAGCGCCGCCTGACGGCTGCCAGCCAAATCGGGCAGGTGGTCGTCGGAAGAGTTCATGCGGAGGTGGCTTGTTCTGCTTCGAGCAGGCGCCGGTAATGGCCGCCTGTCAGCACTGCGAGATCGGCGGGATGGCCGACCTCTACAGGCTCACCCTGGTGCAGCACCAGCACAAGATCGCTCACCTGAGCCGAATAGAGCCGGTGAGCCACGGTGATCAGGGTGCGCTGGGCGCGCTTCACGGCCGTAATCACCTGCCGCTCGCGCCGCTCATCCAGAGCACTGGTCGCCTCATCCATCAGCAACAGGCTGGGCTGCCGAAGCAGGGCCCGGGCGATCTCCACCCGCTGCCGTTGACCACCACTGAGATTGCGGCCACCCTCTTGCAACTCCAGTTGCAGGGCTGTGGCTCCCCCCAGTTCCTCCAGCAGGCCCGCATCCCGCAGGGCCGTGAGAGCTGCGGCCTGGCTGAAGCGGGGATCCCAGAGCGTGAGGTTGTCGAACAGGCTGGCTCTGAACAGAAACACATCCTGGGAAATCAGAGCCAACGAACGGCGCAAGCTGGGGTCATCCCACGCCATCCAGGGCCTGCCGTCGTAAAGGATCGCCCCCTCGGTGGGTTGCAAGAGACCGCAAAGGACGCGCAACATCGTGCTTTTACCCGAGCCACTGCCGCCAACGATCGCCAGATGCTGGCCGGAGGCAAGATCAAGATTCAGGCCTCCAAACAGGCGCGGTGTGGTGTGGCTGAACTGAAACGACAGGTCGCGGATTGCGATTTGACCCTGCAGCTTGGTTTCTGGTGTCGCCTGATCAGTTCCAACGAGGTTGAAGCTGCGCACGCTCGGATCCACATTCGTATCCACCACGTCGTTGAGGCGGCCCATCTCGCCATCGAGCAGCTGCATCTGGCTGGTGAGGAGATTGAGTTGCTGCAAGGGGGCCTGGATCATGCCCATCAGAAACTGAAAGGCCATCAGTTCTCCAAGACTGAGCTGACCCAGGATGATCAACAAGCCACCCACGAGGATCACGCCGGTGCGCAACAGGAAGCCGGAGGTCGTGCCCACCAGCCCCACCAGCGAGTTGGCCAGCGATTGCTTCTGAAGTTCTTCCAGCGCTTCATTGAAGCTGGCTGACCATTGAACAAACGCTTCATTTTCCAGGCCACTCGCTTTCACGCTCTCAATGCCCTGCACCACCGCGATACCAACACCCATGGCTTTGCCCTGCACCATCGCCAGTCGGAAGTTTTCACCCTTGCGCATCTCCCGCATCCACAGACTGAAAGCCGCATTGCCGCCGGAGAGCAACAGGGTGAACACTGTGAGCAGGGGGGAAATGAACAGGCCCACCACCAAAGCCAGAAGACCTGAACCCAGCGAGAGCACAAAATCCACCACCCCATTCACGCTCAACTGCACGAGCGAGAAGGGCAGCGACAGGCGCTGAGACAGCTCACCGCCCATGCGCTGCAGGAAGTAGCTATAAGGCAGACTGAACAAGGAAACATAAAGCAAACTTGCCACGCGTCGTGTAAGCAGGTTGCCCAGGGTGCGCAGAAGCAGCTTCTGCAGGTTGAGGATCGCGATCAGCACAATCGCCGCAATCAATGTGATCCACACAACCGGAATGGCGATATTTTCGCGACCTTCCTGCAGAAAGGAATCAATGAATTGCGTTGTAGCCCCTGCGATGAAGAGCTCCGGTATCGCCGCAACCCCTGCGACCATCAAGAGCCAGGGCAGAACTGAGGCATAGGGCCGGATCAGCTGCGGCACCCAGTGATACAAGCTGGGTTCGCGCCCGCCTCGCTGGAATGCATCGCCAGGCTTGAATTCCAGCACAACGCCCGTGAAGCTGGCCTGAAATTCCTCCCAAGGCACGTTGCGGCGGCCACTGGCAGGATCGCTGAGGTAGGCCTTGTTGCGTGCAAATCCCTCCAGCACCAAGAAGTGATTGAAGTTCCAGAACAGCACTGCCGGCAGTGCGACACCTTGCCGCAGCTGTTCGGCTGAACAGCGATAGGCACGCACCTCAAGCCCATAGCTCTGGGCGGCCCGCTTGAGCTGGATGGCGGTGACCCCGTCACGGCTAATACCACAGCGTTCGCGCAGCTCAGCCAGGGGCACCACACGCCCGAAACAGCCCAGCACAATCTTGAGGCTGGCGGCCCCGCATTCCACCGCCTCATATTGGAGCACCGTGGGAGCCTTGATCCGCCTGGCCATGGTTCAGCGGTTCTCCACCACCAGGCCAACGGCCTGGCGCAGGGCTGGCATCACAAATTCGATCGGGTGCTTGTATTGCACATTGATCTGCACATCGGCAAGGGTGCCCAATCGCACAGGAAAGGGAGGACGGC
Source organism: Bifidobacterium breve (assembly GCA_943325005.2). GTDB lineage: Bacteria > Cyanobacteriota > Cyanobacteriia > PCC-6307 > Cyanobiaceae > Cyanobium. The sequence continues at coordinate 8,231 of CALPNT020000080.1, forward strand.
GCCTGGTGCTCCATTGGTAGCAACGCAGCGACAACATCTGCTGGCAGTAGGCCGGTTCAGCTTGCTGGAGCTTGACCCGCACCAGATAGGCACCGCCAACACTCTGCTGGATGCTGTTCGCCAGGGTGCGGCCGCCGGCGAAGGCAGCAATTCCCTCCGGGGGGAGAGGTAGTTTTCCGACTTCATCTACCACGCCAAGAATGCCGCCGTACTGGGCACGGGAGACGCCCTTCGGAGTGACCAATACTTGCATGCCTTCACTAAGCTGCTGACTGGTGGCGGCATCGACAAACACCGGTACAACTGTCGGCAAGACGGGCTTCTGAACACTGTAAGTGAAGAGTTCATCGCCAGCCCTGACTGCCATTCCATTGCGAATGGATCGGGACACAACATACATCCCCGAAGGGGGCGAAAACGTGTAAACTTTGTTCATGTAGGCGATAAGGGCAGCCTGCAGCTGATTCCTGATCTGCAAGCTATTTAGTTTGACTTGTTCGACTTGCTGGCGTTGATCTGTACCACTGAATTCTGTATTGAGGCGTTCTCGATCAAGCTGAAGCACTTGATTTCTGAGCCCATTGATCACGGCTTGCTCTTGAAGCAGTTGGGCGGTTGAGACGTAACCTTTGCCCCAAAGCGTCTGCAAACGTTGAAATAGGGCTTCTCGCTCCTCAAGTTCCTGCTGTTGGCGTGACTTCTGACGTATAAGCAGATTGGCAATGCTACTGTAGTTACGAGCACGCTGACTCCGATCACTAGCAATTGATTGATCAATCTGTAGCTTGGGCTGTGTTGTGAGTCGGATATTATCCAGCTCCTCCATCGCAGCCGCATTATCAACTCGGGCGATAATGGTATTCCCTTTGGAATGGAGGCCCTCGTAGGCCGCCTGGCTGTGCTTCAGGTCGTCGATGATTTCGTTGCCTTCCATCGACTCCGGCATCACCAGGCTCTGCCCCTCGATGGGGGCCAGTGCTGCCAAGGCAAGGTCGTTGAGTCGGTTGTAGCTCGAGAGCTGGTTCTCCCAGGCTTCGCCCCAATATTGCGCGAGGGCATGGTTGTGATGTCGTTGACCTGGCCCGAGGCGATCGGGGCCGACGCCGCTTACTTGGTAAGCCAGCACGCCGTCGGCGCGGGCGATGGCGCTGCTCACCTGCACCTCGGGGGCAATGCTGGCGACCCCATTGACCTGAACCGGCACTCTTGCCAGACATGCCCACAGAACCCCCAGCCCGGTGATTACCAGCGCCACCACAGCAGTGAGTCGTACGGGTAGCGGCAGAAATCCAACCGGTTTGGCGGTATCGCCACCACTTCGCAGCCGCTCGAGCGCAATCTGCTCAAAAATCTGATGACGATCAGCCGAAGCCTGGTGGGAAGACGTTGCTTGCGATGGCTGTGTCAAACGTGCGGACACCGTCAAGCCTTAAGATCCCCGAATGATAGCAGCCTTACCTTTCTGGATGGTCGATCGGCAGTGCAGATGTAACAATGAATGCTCTTGGTTAAATCGCGGCGATGTTCCTCTGGCTCCAACGAGTTTCTCCTTGGTGTGGAGCGGCAGTGATCATGATGACGTCGATCAACGTCGTCACCGCAGCCGTCAGTGCCGGCCAGGGCTACAGCTTTCGCGGTGTTCAGGCTCTGCAGGTGAAGCCCAATCCCATTGCTGAGGAGCTGGGGCAGAAACTTAAGCAATTTGAAGCCCAATGGCGGGATCGCTCTGTTCGAGCTACTTTGACCATGGCAATCGAACAGAGCCTGCTCCACAATCCTGACCTAGCCCAGGCCTACAGCCAAATCCAGCAAAGCCAATGGAACCTGATTGCAGTTCGTCGTCAGTGGTACCCATTCCTCAGCGCATCCTCAGCTGGTCCTGCTGTTGGCCTGTTGGGCTATCGCGGTAGCAGCACCCATACTTCCAGGTCCACGGCGACAGGAACTGTTGAACAGAACAGCACGACGAATCAAGCCGGGTTTGGCCCTGTGCTGAGCATGGGTTGGACGTTTTTTGATCCCAGCCGCAGCTCCCAGATCAATGCTGCCAGTGAGAGCTTACGCAGCCAGGAGCTCTTGTTTAATGTGGCTGCGCGCAATCTGGTACTCCAGACGCAGCTGGCTTACTTTAATCTGCAAGAGCAGCAACGGTTGATTGCTGCTTACGAGCAGATCCTCGCGGCTACAACGAACCAAGCGAGACAGACCGAGGCCTTGTTCAACATCGGCAATGCAAGTATTGCAGATGTTGAGAAAATTCGCACTCAGCAATTTCAAACATTGAGCCTACTCATTGCGGCACATCTTGCCGTAATTGATGCCTCGGCATCCTTGGCCAGGGCCATGGCTCTGCCACCTGGAAAGCTAGTACTGCCCGAGGACCAATTGGATCTCTATGGCCGGTGGGATCTTTCACTTGACGTGACGATTCAGCAGGCCCAGAGGCTCCGCGAGGAGATTCAATCCAGCCTGGCCCAGGCCAACAGTGCCAAATGGCTTGCCACCTCACTGTTCAACCGATACTGGCCACGCTTTTCTCTGGTGGCGAATGGTTTCTATGCCTATGCAGACCGTCGCGACAACGTGGCTCGAATCTCCAATTCCGAACGGTTACGTTCATCAAGCTTGGACGGGGCGGTTGGATTAGGCTTCAATTGGTCAATCTTCGATGGTGGGATTGCTGCCGCTGAGGCGGAAGCCAACAAGGCGCTGGCTCTCCAGCTCAGTGATCGTGCGGCAGCGCAACGGCTTCAGATCAGCCAAGAGGTTGAGCAAAGCTATGCCAGCTACAACAGCAGCCGGATGGCGTTGCTGAGCAGCCGCGAGCAGGCGGAGTCGGCACGCAAAGCTACTATCGCAGTACGCGAACGATTCAACGTGGGCTATGCGGATACCACCTCAGTGGTGCAGACGCTCGACCAGGCAATCACCGCTGCCAATGCCTACGCCCGCTCTCAGCGGGAATACAACAGTGCTGTAGCAACCCTTTATCGAGCATCGGCGCATTGGCCAGAGAGCACACTTGCTTTGCGGGATCAGCGCGTGAATGAGCTAAAGCGGCGCTAGGCTCAACTTTGACGCTTTCTCATTTTTGGCTAGGTGGTTGCAATAGCCCCTTGATGAGATATTGGCGGCTATGGCAGACAAATCCAATGAAGAGCAAGCTATAGACTACAGCTTTTAGCCAATCTTGCACATTTATTTAATCCTTCTTGCCATATTAGGGCACGATTGTCTTGCGCCGTCTCTGGTTGTACCAGCCGTCAGGCATGATACAGAGTGTCTATCAAGAGTTTGCAGAAAAACCCGCCCAAGAGTCAGTTTTCCACAGCCATAAGCTGATTTCTGGCTCAAAAAGCCGAATCAACGCCGATCAAGTTCGCAAACAGCCCGATTTCGGCAGCTTTGGCCTGTCTGCAAAGCATTGGTTGTGTACTTTGGGCCACACCTCTGGGCAACTGGCTTTTCATGCCGCCTCCATCGCTGG
>CALPNT020000081.1 GCA_943325005.2 Bifidobacterium breve
AAGGACATGTACAACCTGGAGTACTCCAGCAAGGCCCCGACTTTCTGGCCTCCATCACCGGTGCCGGTGATCTTGTCATTCCCCAACAACGTATTTGTTGTTGAGGTATTCAGGAAGACAGGGCTGGTGGAGAATGGCCGCGTGTCTGAGAAAATGGTCCATCTTGTGTTGCCAAGATTGAATGGAGCCATGGTTGAGCTTCCCAAATGGGTGTGCTCTCCTTTTTTAGGCTCAATCGCGATTTGTTTGAGCGCCTGATCCCGATGTGAGGCAGTTCAGCAGCATTGTGCCCGCCATGGCCAGGAAAGCTGGGCTGCGGTAGGCGCCATCCGCTCGCTGCCAGGACCGCTACCCCCGATGGGGTGGGTTCTTCCCCTCAAGCCCCTGGCCATCCAGAGCTGGGCTTGTGACATGGAAGGAGCCTCGGCTCCCCTACCCCCGGCGATTGGTTCCAGCGCCACTGATTCCAGGTTCCCCAGGACCATTAGTGCCGCACTGTCCCCTGTATGGAGACGGCCGTCGAGTTCACGGAGGCTGCAGTCCTCGTCGTCGGCGTGGATAGGGAGGGACGCATGGCAGCGGTGAGCGCAGCCTCGAGCATCTGGCAGACGCTCCTATGTCGGCAGTTTTTCAGTTTGGGCGGCGTGGGGCTGGATGGTCTGATCGATCAACAGGGTCGTGCCGCTTGTGATCTCAGGTGCCTGCATGAAGCCATGCCTGGCCACGGTGTCAAGCGACATCGACAACTGAGCCCCTGCCGACACCGAAAACTGAGCCACCTCCGACCCTGGCTGGGGCCTTGTTTCCGGAGTGGTTCCGCCTCGGCTGCGCCGGCGTGTCATCGCGCACACCCCAGGCTGCGGCAGGCCAGGGACCAGCCCAGGGACCAGTCCAGGCTGATGGCGTCAGGTTTGGCATCCGGACTGTCGAACAGCAGGTTGTCGGCGCGCAGATTCCCTGATGCCAGCATCCAGAGGCGCTTGTTGCGGCCGCGTCGATGGCATCTTTGATCTCTGGAATGCGGGCATCCTCTCTTCCAAAAGCATCCTGATCGTCACCCGAACATCGAGGTGGCTGACTTTTATCTGGCTGATCGGATGGTGTGCTCAGCACCTCGCCGATCCAACCGACTTTCGGCAGCTCTGGGTCAGCGGCAACCAGGGCCAGCTGTGGCTGCGCCGCGAGCCTGCCAGGAAGCGGGACCAGTCAAACGGCCCCCCAAGCAGCCTCAACCCACACACCGGTATCAACGCTATTGTTGTTTGCGCAAGCTGTGGAAGCTCGTTTCTGGGTTTCTGGGTTTCTGGGGTAGACCTGCCGGGTTGCCCATCGCTTGCGGTTGGCGGCCTTTGCCTTTCGATCCCACCGCGTCTTGCCCGTCATGACGTCCACGTTCCTATCCCGTTCCCGGGGTAACCCCTGGACCTCTTTTCAAAACTGGATCACCAGCACCAACAACCGCCTCTATGTGGGCTGGTTCGGCGTGCTGATGATTCCTTGTCTGCTCATCGCTACATTCTGTTTTGCGATCGCCTTCATCGGAGCATCACCGGTTGACATCGACGGCGTACGTGAACCGGTGAGTGGCGGCCTGCTCTATGGCAACACCATTATCACCGCAGCTGTTGTGCCTTCCAGCAATGCCATCGCTCTGCACTTCTATCCCATCTGGGAGGCCGCCAGCCTTGATGAATGGCTCTACAACGGCGGTCCCTATCAGCTGATCATCTTCCACTTTCTGATTGGCATCTTCTGCTGGATGGGCCGCGAGTGGGAACTCAGCTACAGGCTCGGCATGCGCCCCTGGATCGCTGTGGCTTATTCCGCCCCCGTCGCCGCCGCCACAGCGGTGTTGCTGGTGTATGGCATCGCTCAGGGCTCCTTTTCTGATTCATTGCCGCTGGGCATCTCGGGCACCTTCAACTTCATGTTGGTGCTGCAGGCTGAGCACAATGTTCTGATGCACCCCTTCCACATGCTCGCTGTGGCTGGTGTGTTCGGTGGCAGCCTGTTCTCCGCCATGCACGGTTCGCTCGTCACCAGCTCGCTGGTGCGCGAAACCACCGAAACTGAATCCCTGAATCGGGGTTATAAGTTTGGCCAGGAGGAGGAGACCTACAACATCGTGGCCGCCCATGGCTACTTCGGTCGGCTGATCTTCCAGTATGCCTCGTTCAACAACAGCCGTAGCCTGCATTTCTTCCTGGCCGCCTAGCCCGTGGTGGGCATCTGGTTTGCAGCCTTGGCCGTGGTGAGTTTCTCGTTCAACCTCAATGGACTCAACTTCAACCATTCGATCCTCGATCATCAGGGTCGCTTGATCGACACCTAGGCCGATGTGCTCAACCGTGGTGGTCTGGGTATGGAGGCGATGCATGAGCGCAATGTGCATAACTTCCCACTGGATCTGGCGGCGATCGCCTCCCAGCCTGTAGCGCTCCGAGCCCCTGTGATTGGTTAGCGAGACTTTGAATCTTGCCCAGCCCTTTCAGCTGTGAGCACGGCGTCGATTCCGCTGCTCAGCGCCACCCTGTCTACCCTCAGCCCGGATTCATTCCGGACTTTTTTCATGGCACTTGCCTCTGTTCCGGCGGATCAGACAACCCGCCACCTGCGGGATGCTGAGAACGAGCAAGGCAACGGCCGCCAGCGACCCCTCATCCACCGAAATGAGTTGCGGATCGGTCGATCAGTTCTCGTTCTCCCTAGACACCACCGAAGCCACTGGCATCAGGCAGAGCCTCCCAGGCCGCCAGCTCTTCAGCCAGGGCGGCGTGGCGCTGGATGGCCTGATCCATGAACAGCGCCGTGCGGATTGTGGTGTCCGGATCCTGCATGAAGCCGTGCATGGCCACACCCGCGGTGATGCAACGCAGGGCTGCCAGTTGCTGATCGCGGCGTGCCTCCACCAGCGGGTAATCCCGCACCCCACGGGCGACCAGCTCCTGATGCCAGGCGCCCAGCAGTTCCTCATGGCGCCCGAGTCGCTGGGCCACCGGCTCACTGCCGCCGATCAGGAAGGCCAGGTCGATGCTGCCCAGGCTGCGGCAGGCCCAGGACCAGTCCAGAATGATGGCGTAAGGCTCGTCGACCGTGCCGTCGAACAGCAGGTTGTCGGCGCGCAGATCGCCATGCACCAGCGTCCAGGGGCGTTGATCGATGGCCGCATCCAGGGCCTCCCCCTGGTCCAGCACCGCTCGCATCAGCTGGGTGACCCTGGCGCCGAAACGAACGCTGTAGGTCTGGAAAAACGACTCCACCAGATCTTGCCTGGGTTTCTGGAACCAGAAGCTGTGCTGGGGTAACCACGACTGCTGCTCGAGATGGGGATCCATCCAGAACTCCGCATGCAGGGCGGCCATCCGCTGCACGGCGGTCAATGTCTCGGCATGACTGAGCCCCAGAAGCTGATCGCCGGCGCGCAGATGGGTCAGATCCTCCATCAGCAACCAGCAGGGCTCACTGCCCTGACTGGCATAGATGATCGGTTGGTGATCCTTCAGTCTCGGCACACAGTGGGTATAAACCCCAACTTCTCGACCGAAGGCATTGTGGAGACGGCTGAACGCATTGAAGGCCGGATTGGATGTCTCACTCTTGAGCACCACCGTGGCGGGTGCACTGCCGACGGGTTCACAGTTGAGATGCAGTTTCCAGGTGGTGGACTGGAAGCCCCGGCTCGGTCCCATCGGCTGAGCCTCGAGGCTGGCAATGGTGGTCCCCAGCGCGTCACCGATCCAACCGGGCTCCGGCAGCTTGACCGTATGGGCAGCTACGGGGGAGAGCACCTCTGAATTCAAATCATCGCCTCAGTAACTTTTAAGAAGTTAAACGCCTGACAGCGATCAGGCTTGCGCCTGCCATCGCCGGATCGGGAACAATCCTGATCCCAATCGGGCGAATCCTTGCTGATCGACGCGGCGGCGGCGGCAACCGCATCCGCCAAGATGCTCCCCACACAGGGCTCGGCACCCTCCAGCTGCCGGCCCCGCTGTCCGGGAGGCTGCCATGGATCGTCGTCACATGCTCAGGCTCACCAGTGGGGTGATGGCCGGTGCCGCTGCTCTGCCGGCGATGGCCAGCGGCCGGGAGCAAGGCGCGGCACCTGGGCTGTGGAGCGTCTGGGACGTTGCCTTGGCACGGGCACGCTTCGTGTCCCTGTCCCATGTGCTGACGCCCGATACCCCGGTCTGGAAGGGCTTTCCCCAGACGACCCGGTTTCAGCCCGGTAGCGGCCGCCTGGATGACAAGTCTGACTACGGGGTCTTCAGCTATGAGAAGACCGGCTTCGTCAGCACGACCTTCACCCTGGCGACGGACCAGTTCGGCACCCAGCTCGATCCTCCGGCCCACTGGCATCCCTGCTTCCCCGCCATCGATGAGCTGCCGCCGACTCTGGCCCTGCGCAAACTCGTGGTGATCTCGATCGCCGAGCAGGTCAAGGCCGATGTCAACTACCAGCTCTCCGCCGCCGACGTGCGGGCCTGGGAATGGCGGCATGGCCGGATCCCGGCAGGCAGCGTCGTCATGGTGCGCTCGGATTGGTCGAAGCGCTGGGCCGACCCGGCGCAGATCCAGCCGGCTGACGGCCGCTTTCCCGGGGTGACCCTGGAGGCGCTGAAGCTGTTGCATCTCGAGCGCCAGATTCTGCTGCATGGCCATGAGCCTCTCGACACTGACTCGACGCCAACGCTGATCGGCGAGGACTGGCTGATGAATAACGGCTACATGCAGGCTGAAGGAGTCACCAATCTTGATCAGGTGCCGGAGACAGGCGCCTTGATCACCATCGGCTTTCCGCGTTGGAAAGGCGGCACCGGTGGCTTCGCCAGTTTCACCGCCATCTGTCCGCCGGACTGGAGTCACGGCAGTCGCTCCGGTGAGGTGGCCGAGGCGCCACTGCCGTTCAACGACAAGCGGCTGGACTACAACGAAACCACCGGCGTGCGCGAACGCGCGGCCCGTTGCGACAAGCCGAAAGGCAAGCTGAGCTTCAACTGAGTTTCAACTGAGCAACATCGGCGGACTCGGTTCAGCTCACGAAGCGGCCGTAGAGCCAGCGCACGAACCCACCCACCACCGGTACGGGCGCAAAGGTGGGGCCGACGAAATCGAAATAGTCGCGATGGTCGCAGATCTTGCCGTCGTTGTTGAACTTCAGGCGTGTCGTACCGGGATAGATGAACAGCAGGCCCTTGATCTTCATGCCCATCTCCCACTCCACAAACGCCGTTCTGCCCTCGATTGCGATCGCCGCCGGTGTCAAATACACCCCATCGCAGCGTTGAAGCAGACCCTCCTGGGCCTTGATGTAGGCCGCCAGACCGCTGTGCTCCTGGGTGGGGTCCTGAAAATGCACATCTTCGGCATAGGCCGCCCGCCACTGGGCCTCACTCGGCGCCGGCGCGCCGTAGGGCTTCGTGAACAGGTCCTTGAGGCTGGCGGCATCCACGGCGGACAAGCGGTTGGGCTGGCGGCACGCTATCGGCCGACCTCATTCAGCCGCAGGGGGAGGCGGGCCGGCCGCAGCCGATCGCCAGCTGGCCGAGCCAGCCCTACTTCGCTCGTGCCGGTCTCAGGCGCGTCGTGGTGGCCTGCCCGGCCCAGGCTGTGATCGGCGGAGCCGAGGCGCTCAATGTGGTCTGCGGCATCAACCATCAGCTGGATGCACCCGATCGTCATCGGCTGATCACCGCCGCCTGCTGCACCACCCTGCAGGACGTGACCAATATCCAGCAGGTGGTGGATGGCTTCAGGTCTGACAACCCTTCACCATGATGTCGCCCAGGGAGAGATGTAGCGCCGTGAAACCAGCCGATGCCGCTCTCGGCAAGCCGACGCATGACACTGACGCCGCGCAGCGCTGGCCCTGGTGGCCCCTGTTGCCCCTCTATCCCTATGGGCGTCGCCGCACCCTGGTGCGGGAATTGATTGCCGGCAGGATCTGGAGTTTTGAGCAGTTGCAGGGGGTCTGGTACGTGGCGGTGCCGATCCGCATGACCGTGCTCAAGGTGGCCGATGGCTTGATGCTCTACGCCCCGGTGGCGGTGACCGCTGAGGTGCGAGCCGAGTTGCAGCAGCTGGAGGCTCGCCATGGTCCGGTGCGCACGATCGTGCTGCCGACGGCGTCGGGACTGGAGCACAAGCTGCCGGTGCCGGCCATGGCCCGGGCCTTTCCCCAGGCCGAGGTGTGGATCACACCGAACCAGTGGAGCTTCCCGCTGGCCTTGTCGCCGCGGCTGCTGGGATTTCCGCCGGGCCGCACCAAGGTGCTGGGCACGGACGGCCTGCCCCACGCCAACCAGCTGCGCTGGCTGCCCCTGGGTCCGCTGGATCTGGGCCTCGGCACTTTTCTGGAATACGCCTGTTTTGACCAGGCCACCGGGGCTCTGTTGCTCACCGATGCCCTGGTGGCGATTCCACCGGAACCGCCCTCCCTGTTCGATGCCGATCCGACGCCGTTGCTGTTCCACGCCCGCGAGCGTGGGGATGAACCCCTGCTCGACAGCCCTGAACACCGCCGTCGCGGCTGGCAGCGGCTGGTGCTGTTCGCCAATTTTCTGCGTCCCGCCCCGCTGGATGTGGCGCCCCTGCCCGAGCTGCTGCGTCACAGCCTGGCCCCGGGCTGCCGCGGGCCCCGAGCCCACTTCGGTCTGTACCCGTTCCGCTGGCGTGCAGGCTGGCAGCGGGAGGCGGCACAGCTGATGCCTGGAGGCCCCGAGGGGATCCAGGTGGCGGCGGTGCTGGAGCGGCTGGTGTTTCCACGACAGCGGGCTGCCCTGGTGGCCTGGATTCGGTTGCTGGCGGCCTTGGGTGAGGTGCGCTGGCTGATCCCGGCTCACTACGAGGCACCGGTGGCTTGTTCGCCTACCCAGTTGCAGACCCTGGCAACAGAACTGGAAGCCAGGCCCTGGGCACCGAGTACGGGGAACTGGGCCTTTCTGGCTGGCGTCGATCGGGCCCTGCTGCGCTTTGGCCTGGTGCCCGGCGAGCCCTGAGGCCTTGATCAACCGCTCAGGAGCAGGTGTCCTGCTGCGGCCCCGGTCGTCCGAGTGACCCTGGTCTGATCAGGGCGGGGCCTGGGGTGGAGGGGCCCGAGGCGGCTGGGCTTCGAAACGGCTGGGCTCAGAGGTGGAGCTCACCCGGATCGTCGCTGCCTTCGTCGCCGAATCCGCCGCTGCCCAGCAGGGTGGCTTCCAGTTCCATGCGCTGCTCCATCTGGCGCAGGAAGTAGCCGGTCATCATCGCCGAGGCCAGCAGGCCGGCGAGGCTGTCGCGACTGGCCTGGATCTTCACTTCGAACTGTTCGCCGGGAAGCATCCCCAGCAGGCCCTGGACGTTGTGGCGAATGATGTCCTGGATGTCGCCACTGGCCGAACGGGCCACCCGTTGCAGCACATCAGGAGATTGATCCTGCAGGTACTGGATCAACGAATTGCCGCTGATCGCCTCGTTGTCGCTGGTCAGGAACTCCGGGTTGAACATGTGGATCTCCCGAGCAGGTCGACGCGTGTGCCTCGCGACACTCAATGGACCTTAACGCAGCCGCTCAGGTGACCCCACGGGCGGGGCGGTGGAGAACCGAATCGGACCGAAACGATCCAGCGGCCAGTAGCGCCAGACAGCGGTACCGATCACATTCTCCAGCGGCAGCGGGCCCCAGAGATGGGAATCGAGGCTGGCATTGCGGTTGTCGCCCAGCACCAGCACATGGCCCGGCGGCACCGTCAGCGGTGCCAGGTCGTAGTCGATCGGTTCGGGCCGCCAGTCCTCTTGAACGGGAAGGCTGTTGCGGCGCAACTGGCCGTCGCTCACCGCAATCCGGTCGCCGGCCACCGCCACCACCCGCTTGATCAGCGCCGCTTTCGGGTCGTAGCCGGCGGCCAGCAGGGTCGCTGGTGGATGGAAGACCACGATCGTGCCGCTGGGCAGAGGACGTCTGAGCTTGGGCCGCAGCTTTTCCACCAGGATCCGGTCCTGCAGCTGGAGGGTGGGGAGCATCGAGCCGGAGGGGATCCAGCGGGGTTCCACCACAATCCAGCGCAGCAGCAGCGCCAGCAGTAACCACAACGCCACGGAGCGCAGCTGGCGCAGCAGACCGATCGGCTCGGCAGCGCTGCCGCCAGACGGGGGAGTGGGAAGCATCGGCGGGGGCGCCGGCGGCTGGAGGGGCATGGGCTGGGGAGGCAGCGCCGCCTGGAGGCGGAGTTGGGATGATCGCTCCATCCTGACCAGCAAAGGTTGCCTGCCGGTGTCCCTGAGCGATCCCCTCCCGTCGTCACCCGCCGTGGAGCCGGCCGATCTGGCGACCGCCAACGTGCGGGCAGCCCTGCTGCTGCTGGCAGCCCTGGGCCGGCAGGGCCTCGATCTGGTGGTGCTGTGTCCGGGTAGTCGCTCGGCGCCCCTGGCCCAGGCTGCGGCGCTGCTGGAAGGGCGCGGCCTGCGGCTGCTGACCGCCATCGATGAGCGCTCCGCCGCCTTCTTCGCCCTCGGCCATGGCAAGGCGACCGGCCGGCCGGCGGCCGTGATCACCACGTCGGGCACGGCGGTGGCCCAATTATTGGCGGCGGCGGTGGAAGCGGATCTGGGCACCGTGCCGCTGCTGCTGCTCAGCGCCGATCGACCGGAGCGGCTCAAAAACTGTGGGGCCAATCAATCGGTGCCCCAGGAGCAGTTCCTGTCGGTCTGTTGCCGCTGGGTGGGCCTGGGCGCCAGTGTTGGACTGGCGTTGATGGCCGCCGCTGAGCTGCAGACTCTGGCGGCCCGGGCGCTGGCGGCGGCCTGCGGCGATGGCCTGGGAACTCCGGCCGGCCCGGTGCATCTCAACCTGCCTTTCGAGGAGCCGCTGCATATCAGCGGGCCGGCCCTCGCCGCCCTGGCCCTGGATCGTTCCCCATCGGCTCTGCCCCAGGGTCCTGATCCGGCCCCGCTGGCGGCTCCAACCTCGCCTGAGGCGGACGCCGCCGCCTGGTCTGCGGCACTGGATCCCGATCGGCCCGGAGTGGTGGTGGCGGGGCCCTGGCGAGGCACTCCGGCCGAGTGGCCCGCCCATCTCGCCGCCCTGCGCTGCTGGCTGCGGCGCAGCGGCTGGCCCTTGCTCGCCGACCCGCTCTCGGGCCTGCGCGGCCTGGCGGATCTGCCGCTGGTGGGTGCCTATGACCTGATTCTGGAGGCTCCGCCGCCGGAGCTGGCGGTGGGCCAGCTGTTGCGGCTGGGTTCCCTGCCTGCCAGCCGCCGCCTGCAGCACTGGCTGCTGGCGCTGGGGGGCGTTCAGGTGCTGGTGAGCCAGAGCGATCGCCGTTGCCTGGATCCCCTCGGCACCGTGGCCCCGGAGCGGCAGTGGAGCGCTGGCCTGGCCCGCTGGCTGGCGGCCCTGCCGGCCCTGGACCAATTCGCCGCTCCGGTGGCCGCCTGCCTGGCCCACCAGCAGCGCTGGCGCCAGGCTGACGCGGCCGTGCAGTGCCTGCTGGATCAGCAACTCGATCACCCTCCCCAGCTGGGGGAGATCTGGCTGGCCCGCAGCCTGAGCCGGCTGTTGCCGCCGCATCTGCCGTTGATGCTGGCCAGCAGCAGTCCGGTGCGGGACTGGGAAAGTTTTGCCGATCCGGCGGCGCCGCATCGCCTGATCCATGGCTTCCGCGGTGCTTCAGGCATCGATGGCACCCTGTCGATGGCCTGTGGATTGGCCGAGGCCCATGGGCAGCTGGTGCTGGTGACAGGGGATCTGGCCCTGCTGCACGATGCCAATGGCTGGCTCTGGCAGCGTCAGCTGCGCGGACGGCTGACCGTGGTGTTGATCGAGAACGGTGGTGGCGGCATCTTCGAGCAGTTGCCGATTCGCACCGAACCGGCGGCGGCCCTGGATTTCGAGCGGCTGTTCGCCATGCCCCAATCCCTCGATCAGCTGGCCCTGGCCGCTGCCTATGGCGTCGCCGGCCGCCGCGTGGCACGGCCCGAGCACTTAGTGGCGGCTCTGGACTGGGCCCTGGCCCAACCGCTGGCGCTGGTGGAGATGCGCACCGATCGCCGCGCCGATGCCGAGCTGCGACGGAGCCTGCGCACAATGGCGTGCCGCCAGCTCCTGCTTCCATGACCCCCACCAGTGCCCGTTCCCGCAGCAGCTCGGGTGAGCCGCCCGAGCCGATCGTGGCGGTGAGCTGGCAGAGCGTGGGTCACTACCAGGACATTCGCTTCGAGCGCAGCGACGAAGGCATCGCCCGGATCACGATCAATCGCCCCGAAAAGCGCAATGCCTTCCGGCCGCGCACCGTGCAGGAGCTCTGTGATGCCTTCACCAGGGTGCGCGAGGACACGGCCATCGGTGTGGTGCTGTTCACCGGGGCGGGCCCCGCCGCCGATGGCGCCTGGGCCTTCTGTGCCGGCGGCGATCAGAGCGTGCGTGGCGATGGCGGCTATGTGGATGAAGACGGCCTGCCGCGGCTGAATGTGCTGGACCTGCAGCGCCTGATCCGCAGCCTGCCGAAGGTGGTGATCGCCTTGGTGGCGGGCTATGCCATCGGTGGCGGCCAGGTGCTGCATCTGCTTTGTGATCTCAGCCTGGCGGCGGAGAATGCCGTCTTCGGCCAGACCGGCCCCCGGGTCGGCAGCTTCGACGGCGGCTTCGGCGCCGGCTATCTGGCCCGGGTGGTGGGCCAGCGCAAGGCGCGCGAGATCTGGTTTCTCTGCCGCCGCTACAACGCCGACGAGGCCCTGGCCATGGGACTGGTCAACCAGGTGGTGCCGCTGGAGCAGCTGGAGACCGAGGGGGTGAGCTGGGCCCGGGAGATTCTGGGCCACAGCCCCACGGCGATTCGCTGCCTCAAGGCGGCCTTTAACGCCGAAACCGATGGGCTGGCGGGTCTCCAGGAGCTGGCGGGGCAGGCCACCCATCTCTTCTACCGCACGGCTGAGGGCCAGGAGGGCCGCAACGCCTTCCTCGAAAAACGCGATCCCGACTTCTCGGCATCGCCATGGCTGCCGTGAGCCGGCTGCCGTGAACTGGCTGCCGTGAGCCGGCTGCTGTAAGGCTGAAGAACTTCGCCCTGTTGTTTTCGTGATCGCCGGGTCCGTGATCCTCAGGCCCGCCGCTGGGACCCCTGGCCGCTGCCGCAGCGCTGGCCTGCTGGTGGCCGCAGCGCTCCAGCTCTGGGCTGGGGCCGGTTCGGCCCAGGCGTTGCCCACGGCATCAGGTCCCCTGGTGCCGCCCCAATCGTTCACGGTCACCAAGCCAGCGGCCGCCGGCCGCCTCGGGCCCACCCTGCAGTTACCTGCGCCGCGACCCATCGATCTGCCGATTCTCCCCGGCCCCCTGCGGTGGCCAGGCGAAGCCGCGGCCCAGCCCGCCGCGGCTTCGCCTACACCGCCGGCGAGGGGTGTCAGGCCTGGACCTGGGCCCCTGGCTGTGCCCAGCGCCAACCCGGCGCGCCAGCTGGTGCTCAATCGCCAGCGCCGCCTGCTGCTGGTGCTGGACAACGGCCGGGAACTCCATCGCTATGCGGTGGCGGTGGGCATGCCGGGCTGGGAGACCCCGGTCGGCAAGTTCCAGGTGCTGGAAAAGACCAGCCATCCGGTCTGGGAACATCCGGCCACCGGCGTCAGGATCAAGCCCGGCCCCGACAATCCCCTCGGTAGTCGC
>CALPNT020000082.1 GCA_943325005.2 Bifidobacterium breve
AACATGCCGCTCTATCTGGCCAGCGGCGCGAAGCATCCACTGGCAGGAGAAAAGGGCCTCTCCACCAACGATCTCCTCCGCTACCCCTCGCTGGGACTCGGCCCCGATTGCTATCCACGCTTCGGACGCCTTCTTGCCCAGCAGGGACTGTGGAACGACAAGATCACCATGGACGACTATCAATTCATTGGCTGGGAAGGTCGAGCGACCACAGGCCTGGCCACCGTTCCCGTCAATTCACTGTCAACGGATCTCAGTTCCAGCTCCAGTTCCAGCCTCAGTGTGATCGACTGGCGCACTGGCATCAACGACTGCATCGCGCTGATCGTGCGTCGCGACTTGGCTGAGGAACCCGAGTTCCAGCATCTGCTCGAACATCTACGCAGCCGTGCAGGCGCGATGGCCAGGCACAACCAAGAACTCACTGTGTTGATCTAGCGTTAGTCCGTCAACCCCTACGCCTGGCGCCTCAATCTTCTGCCCAGACGTACTTGGTGAGCTCGCTGCCGTCAGGTTCGGGTGCCGCCAGGGCGAACTCGACGCAGTCGGCCACCACCGCATCGATCTCTTGTTCGATGTCCTTGAGCTCGGCCTGGCTGGCGAGGCCATCGGCGATCAGGCGGGCGGCCAGCTGTTTGATCGGATCGCGCTTGGCCCAGAACTCTTTCTCTTCCGCGGCGCGCAGTTCGTCGGGATCGGCCAGCGAGTGGCCGCGGAAGCGATAGGTGAGGCACTCCAGCAGCGTCGGCCCTTCGCCGGCGCGGGCGCGCTCGATCGCCCGTTGGGCGGCGCCACGCACGGCCAGCACATCCATGCCATCCACTTCCTCTCCGGCCATGCCGAAGGCCGAGGCTTTGCGCCAGATCTCCGGATCACTGGTGGCCCGATTGTGGTCCATGCCAATCGCCCAGCGGTTGTTTTCCACCACGAACAGGATCGGCAGTTTCCACAGGGAGGCCATGTTCAGGCATTCGTAGAACTGGCCGACGTTGCAGGTGCCATCGCCGAAGAAGGCGGCGGTGACCGCATCGCTGTCGGCCTGGCCGAGGGCATCGCGTTTGTAGCGGCTGGTGAACGCCGCACCGAGGGCCACCGGGATCCCTTCGCCGATGAAGGCATAGCCCCCCAGCAGATGGTGCTCCTTGGAAAACAGGTGCATCGAGCCACCGCGGCCCTTGCTGCAGCCCGTCGCCTTGCCGAACAGCTCACTCATCACTTCCCGGGCTGGCACGCCGCAGCTCAGGGCGTGCACGTGGTCCCGATAGGTGCTGCAGAACCAGTCGTGCTGGAGCTTCATCGCCTTGATCACGCCCGTGCTCACGGCTTCCTGGCCGTTGTAGAGGTGCACGAAGCCAAACATCTTGCCGCGGTAGTACATCTCGGCGCATTTGTCTTCAAAGCGGCGGCCGAGGGTCATGTCGCGATAGAGCATCAGACCCTCTTCAGCGCTGATCGCCGCCGGTTCTGATGGATACAGAGCTTGATGACGCAGGGCATGACTGCCGGCCTCGGCAGGTACGGCACTGGCTGGTGCTGTGGTTGCGGCGGCAGCGGCAGCGGCTCGTGCGGCGGTCAGTTCCTGGGTCATGTCAGCTGACCAATGCAAATCTTGACGCCGACTGTACGGGGTCTGTCCCCACAGGACAGTCAAAATCACTGCTGCTTACTACAGTCGTCGCCCAGTGCGCCACTGCCGGTTGGACCTGCCGCTCGATCATTTCCGTCTCCTCGGCGTGAGCCCGGCCAGTGACGCCCAGACGGTGCTGCGTACCCTGGCCGGCCGCCTCGACCGCAGTCCGGAGCAGGGTTTCACCGCTGACACCCTGCTGGCGCGGGCTGAACTGCTGCGTTCCAGCGCCGACCTGCTCAGCGATGGCGAGCGCCGAGCCGCCTACGAAGCCGACCTCACGGCCCTGACCAAGAGCGAAGGCACGGTGGTGGCGGCCCTGGAGGTGCCCAGCAGCCGCGAGGTGGCTGGCTTGTTGCTGCTGCTGGAGGCGGGCCAGCCCACCGACTGCTTTGAGCTGGCCTGCCGCAGCCTGCAGCCTCCCCAGGCCCCTGCCCTGGGCAGCAGTCGCGAAGCTGATCTCACGCTGCTGGCCGGGCTGGCCTGCCTGGCTGCCGCGGATGAGGCCAAGTTGAGTCGTCATTTTGAAAGCGCCGCCGGCATCCTCAGACAGGGGCTGCAGCTGCTGCAACGCATGGGCCAGCAGCCCGATCTGCGCGAACGCATGCATCGAGAGCTGGAGCGGCTCACCCCCTATCGAGTGCTCGATCTGCTCAGTCGCGATCTGGTGGCCAAGGAGGAGCGGGCTGAGGGGCTGGCCCTGCTGGAGCAGCTGGTGCAGCGCCGCGGCGGGCTGGAATCCAACAGTGATCCCGAGTTCAGCAGCGAGGAGTTTCAGGCCTTCTTCCGCCAGATCCGCGGCTTTCTCACCGTGCAGGAACAGGTGGATCTGTTCAGCCGCTGGGGCGATGCGGGTTCGAATGCCGCCGATTTCCTGGCCACCACGGCCCTCACCGCCTCAGGGTTCGCCCAGCGCAAACCGGAGCGAATCGGCGCTGCCCGCGATCGGTTGCAGGCCAGTGGCCGTAGTGGCATCGAACCGCTGCTGGCCAATCTGCACCTGTTGCTGGGTGATGTGGACACAGCTCTCGACACCTTCGAACACGGCGCCAACAAAGACCTCAAGACCTGGGCTGCCCGCCAGAGCGATGACCCCCTGGCCCAGCTCTGCGCCTACTGCCGCGACTGGCTCGATCGTGATGTCCTGCCGGGCTACCGCGATCTCGATGCCGACCCCGACCTGGAGGCCTACTTCAGCGATCGCGATGTGGTGGCCTGGGTGGAGCGGGAGGACCGGCGCAGCGGCCGCCGCGTTGAGGCTCCGGTGGCGTCCGTCTCTGGCGCTGGCGCTGCCGCTGACTTCCTGCCCAGTTCCCCCAGCAGTGCTGAGCTCGACAGCTTCGACTGGAGTCTGCCGCCCGTCCGCCCTCGCTTGAGCGAGCCGGATGACGCCGCCCCAGACCTCGAAGCCGAAGAAACCTTGCTCTCCTGGCGCCTGCCGCAGCTGAATCTGCCCCAGTTCTCCCTGCCGTCCTTCTCCTGGCCCCGGTTGTCCTTGCCGGCCCCGCGGCTGCTGGCGAGCGCCGTCGTCCTGGTGCTGGCGGTTGCAGGCGGGGCTTGGTTGCTGCGACCCCGGCCGGCCACCGCCCCGCCTGCCCCGACCCGGGGGGGGGTGGTTCCGGCGCAACCCGCGCCAGGCGGCTCGGGGGCCAGCCCAGCGTTGCCCGCCAGATCCAGCTCAGCGGACTCGCCCGGAGCGATTCAGGGCACCAAGCCGAACAGCCAGGCTCAGCTGGCGGCCCAGCGCAACGGCACGATCACCCCCCTCACGGTCGCTGAACCGAGCGAAATCCAGATTCGCAGCTTGCTGGAATCCTGGCTGGCCACCAAGACACGGGTGCTGGCTGGCGCCGGTTTGCCGGCCAATCTTGAGGCCATCGCCCGCGAGGGCATGGTCGAGCGTCTGGCCAATGAGCGCCGCCAGGATGCCGCCAGTGGTGTGCTGCAGACCATTGAGGTGAGCATCGCCGACCTGGCGATCAGTGAGCGCACCCCGGGCCGGATCGCTGTCATCACCAGGCTGCGCTATAGCGATAGCCAACGCGATGCCGCCGGCAACGTGGTGGGGAGCACCCCCACCACCACCCTGCGCAACGTCTATGTGTTCGGCCGCGATGGCGATCGCTGGCGCCTGGCCGCTTCCCATTCCGCTGACTGACTGACTCCGTTCCCCTAGATCCCTGCTGCTGATGTTCGACGAACTTTCCCAGCGTTTTGAAGACGCCGTCAAGGGCCTGAGGGGTCAGGCCACGATTTCCGAGTCCAACATCGACGAAGCGCTCAAGCAGGTGCGTCGCGCCTTGCTGGAGGCGGATGTGAGCCTGCTGGTGGTCAAGGACTTCGTCGAGGAGATGCGGCGCAAGGCGATCGGTGCCGAGGTGGTGCGCGGTGTCAGCCCGGATCAGAAGTTCATCCAGCTGGTGCACGAACAGTTGGTGGTCACCATGGGTGGCGAGAACGCCCCCCTGGCCCGCGCCGAGCAAGCCCCCACCGTGATCCTGATGGCGGGTCTGCAGGGGGCTGGCAAGACCACCGCCACCGCCAAGCTGGGTCTGCACCTCAAGGAGCAGGGGCGCAAGGCCCTGCTGGTGGCCGCCGATGTCTATCGTCCCGCCGCCATCGACCAGCTGCGCACGCTCGGTCAGCAGATCGGTGTGGAGGTGTTCAGTCTCGGAGCTGAGGCCAAACCGGAGGACATCGCTGCCGCCGGCATCGAAAAAGCAAAAGCCGAAGGCTTCGACACCGTGCTGGTCGACACCGCCGGTCGGCTGCAGATCGACACGGCGATGATGGAAGAGATGGTGCGGATCCGCGAAGCGGTGAAGCCCGACGAGGTGCTGCTGGTGGTTGACGCGATGATCGGCCAGGAGGCGGCCGAGCTCACCCGCGCCTTCCATGCGCAAGTGGGCATCACCGGCGCGGTGCTCACCAAGCTCGATGGCGATTCCCGTGGTGGCGCTGCCCTGTCGATCCGCAAGGTGAGCGGCGCGCCGATCAAGTTCATCGGCACCGGCGAAAAGGTGGAGGCGCTGCAGCCCTTTCACCCGGAGCGGATGGCCAGCCGCATCCTCGGCATGGGCGACGTGCTCACCCTGGTGGAGCGGGCCACCAAGGAGGTGGAGCTGGCTGATGTGGAGCAGATGCAGCGCAAGCTGCAGGAGGCCAGCTTCGATTTCTCAGACTTCGTCAAGCAGATGCGCCTGATCAAGCGCATGGGCTCCCTGGGCGGTCTGATGAAAATGATCCCGGGCATGAACAAGATCGATGACGGCATGCTCAAGCAGGGCGAGCAGCAGCTCAAGAAGATCGAGGCGATGATCGGTTCGATGACCGAAGTCGAACGGCGCCAGCCTGAATTGCTGGCGTCCCAGCCCAGCCGCCGCCGCCGGATCGCCGCCGGCAGCGGTCACACCGCGGCCGATGTTGACAAGGTGCTGGCCGATTTTCAGAAGATGCGCGGTTTCATGCAGCAGCTCAGCAAGGGGGGCATGCCCGGGATGCCTGGCATGGGGGGATTGCCCGGGATGGGTGGCATGCCAGGCATGGGCGGGATGCCGGGGATGCCGGGCATGGGTGCCATGCCCGGCGGTAGCCGCCATGGAGGCGGCCAACCGCCCCGGGCCCCCAAGCCGAAGAAGAATCGCAAGGGATTTGGGGCGCTCTGATGGAGGAAGCGAGCCGGCAGTCCACCAGCAATCGGGGCCGCAGGGTTCGGCGCCGCAGGCACCGATCCAGGTATGCGGGCCTGAAGCGCCAACTGCAGCCAGCCTGGTACGAGATTCGCACCATCGTCCGCAACTCCGCCTACCGCTTGACCTTGGTCACGGCCGTGTCCATGGGGCTGTTGATCTGGTTGGCGGGGATTGTGCTGCCTTCCAGCGATCCGGATCGCTACCGTCCGAGCCAGCAGGGTCGGTTGGCAAGGTAAAGTCCTTGTCTGGAAATCTCACGTCAGGGCCTCGATGATCAAGCTCCGCCTCAAGCGGTTCGGTAAGAAGCGGGAAGCGAGTTTCCGCCTCGTGGCCACCAACAGCACCTCCCGCCGGGATGGTCGTCCTCTCGAGGAGCTGGGCTTCTACAACCCCCGCACCAAGGAAACCCGGCTGGATACGGAAGCCATCCGCACCAGGCTCAGCCAGGGGGCCCAGCCCACGGATACGGTGCGCTACCTGCTCGAGAAGGGCGGCTTGATCGAGAAGACAATCCGTCCAGCCGAAACCGTTGGCAAACTGAACCAGGCCGCTGCCCGCGAAGCTGCTGCTGCCGAAGTCAAGAAAGCCGAAGCCGCGGCCAAGCTTGCCGCTGAAACCGCAGCTGCCGAAGCTAAGGCTGCTGAAGCCGCAGCTGCTGCTGAGGCGAAGGCTGCGGCTGAACCCGCCGCCGAAGCTGTCGAGGACGCTGCAGCCGAAGCCTGATCACCACTGGCACTGTCCACGAAGATTCCGCTGCCGAGCCCATCACCCTGGCTCTGCCCGGTCCCGAGGCGGCCCTGGCTCTGGCTGGGGCGGCTGAGGTCAATCTTCGTCGCATCGAAGCGCTCACCGGCGGCACTTTGCGGCTGCGAGGGCTTGATCTGCATCTGAGTGGGCGCCCGGCCCAGCTGGAACGAACGACGGCCTTGCTTGAGCTGCTGCGCCCCCTCTGGCAGCGCGGCGAGGCTATTTCTGTCATGGATCTGCAGAATGCCCTGGCCTCGCTGGACGCCGGCCGCAGCGAAGAGCACCGCAGCATGGGCGCTCAGGTGCTGGCCACCAGCGTGCAGGGCCGCCCCTTTCGGTCGCGCACCCTGCGTCAGAAAGGGTTCATCGAAGCGATGGAGCGTCACGATCTCACCCTGGCGATCGGTCCAGCGGGCACTGGCAAAACCTTCCTGGCCACGATTCAGGCGGTTCGGATGTTGCAGGAACGGCGGGTCGAGCGGCTGGTGTTGACCAGGCCGGCGGTGGAAGCGGGCGAGCGTCTGGGCTTTTTGCCCGGCGATCTGCAGCAGAAGGTGGATCCCTATCTGCGTCCCCTCTACGACGCCCTGCACACCCTGCTGGGCCGGGAGCGCACCGAGGCCCTGCTGGAGAAGGGCGTGATTGAGGTGGCCCCCCTGGCCTATATGCGCGGCCGCACCCTGGCCGATGCCTTCGTGATCCTTGATGAGGCCCAGAACACCACCGCGGCCCAGATGCGCATGGTGCTCACTC
The DNA here is from genome assembly GCA_943325005.2 of Bifidobacterium breve. Lineage (GTDB taxonomy): Bacteria > Cyanobacteriota > Cyanobacteriia > PCC-6307 > Cyanobiaceae > Cyanobium. Next base: position 6,820 of record CALPNT020000082.1, read on the forward strand.
GCCTGGGTGAGAACTCCCGCATGGTGGTCACGGGCGATGTCACCCAGATCGATTTGCCCGCCGGCCAGCTGAGTGGGCTGGTGGAGGCGGAGCAGGTGCTGGCCGGGGTGGAGGGGGTGGCGATCTGCCGCTTCAGCGACACCGACGTGGTGCGCCATCCCCTGGTGCAACGCCTGGTGCAGGCCTATGCCCGCCGCGACGCCAGATCGGGAGATCCGAACCGGGCCAACCTCCGCCCCCAGGCGACGCCTGTCAGGATGTGACCAGTTCTTTCAGAATCTGAGCCATGCCGGCCAGCAGCAACTTCCAACAAGCCATCCAGGAGGCCCAACGGGGCTCCCTGGTCGGTCCCAACGTGGTCAACAAGGCTCTGCCCTATGTCGGTGGCGGTATGGTGCTCACCGCCGCCGGGGTGCTGGGAGGCATCTCTCTGATGGCGTCGAGCCCAGCGCTGTTCATGCCCCTGTTCTGGGTGGCCCTGATCGGCAACTTCATCCTGTTCTTCGTGGCTCAGAACGCAGCCAGCAAAGGCAACAACGCCACGGCCCTGCCGATCCTCACGGCCTACAGCCTGATCACCGGTTTCACCCTCAGTGGCATCGTCAGCTACGCCGTGGCTGCGGCTGGCATCGGGGCCGTCGGTACGGCTGCCCTGGCTACCGGCTTCACCTTTGTGCTGGCCTCCTTCTTCGGCCGTCGCATGAGCGACAACGTTGGTCAGGCCCTCGCCGGAGTGGTGGGTCTGGGCATCGTTGGCCTGGTGATTGCCATGGTGGTTCAGCTCGTTGGCAGCATCTTTGCTCCAGGCGTCTTCAGTGCCGGGGGCTTTGAGCTGATGATTGCAGGCTTCGGCACGGTGTTGTTCGTAGGAGCCGCCTTTGTCGACTTCTATACCATGCCTCGTACTTACCGCGACGACCAGTACCTGGCCGGCGCCTTGGGCATGTATCTTACGTATATCAACCTGTTCATCTTTATTCTGCGTTTGGTCATCGCCCTGCAGGGCGGTGGTGGTCGTCGCGATTGAAGATCCGCCGGTTTCCAGCCGTCAGATCATGATTCTTGCAAGCAGTCCTTTCGGACTGCTTTTTTTTGAGCGTATGGAACGGAATAGGTGGAGGGCGCTGAAGGATTTCGCCCGTGGGCCCTCGGATTCTGTGCTTTAATGGTGAAAGAAGTTCGTCCGACGCTGGCGATCGTCCCCCCCCCTGTTCTGGAATCGCAGCTCGCGAAACCTGTACCCAGGCAAGGAACGGTCCTCTCCGGACAGCCTCTAAACAGGTTTACGCTGTAAACCTGTTTACCCTATTGCCCCTCCGTGTGCGCTGCGGTGATTGACGCTCAATCCAGTCCCACATCTGCAGCAGCGAGCAGCCCAAGCTTCGAGCATCACTCTCAGCCTGAGCAAATCCCTGCCAAACGTTCGCGAAAGCGATCCAAGCGCCGCGAGCTGTTTTGCCCGCGCCACCCCGATCAACGAATATTCAGTGTTTCAGCCAAATATCATCTTTACGTCACGGAGGTCGGCCAGCTGATGCTGCGCGGCCTCAGCAAGCGCAAATCAGACGAACTCCTGGCCGCCTTCAATCGCGTTTTGCCGCTCACCGGTGAGTGGATTGAATGCTTTTGGTGCGAGCACTGCCAAGCGTCCCGTTGGTGGTACGTCAAGCGCCATGAGGATCAGGACTACACCCTCAGCCCTGTGCCGCGAGAGCTCTGGGAGCAGGCCACCGGTGTGATTCGGGTCGAGGGCAATCCCACCGTGAGTGATTTCAGTCGTCGCCATGCCAGGGCAACCGGCGTCACGGGCATGCGCCAGTACCGGTTCATCTGAACAATTCGCCCGCACCGCGCTCGCATCATCTTCCGCTCCACCTCGCCAGCTGGCACTAGTTGATGAATCCCGACTTATCTTCCCAGTCCCCGCACCGATGACCAAGACAGCCCTGATCACCGGCATCACCGGCCAGGATGGCTCTTATCTGGCTGAGTTGCTGCTGGAGAAGGGTTATGTGGTGCATGGCATCAAGCGCCGGGCCAGCAGCTTCAACACCGACCGCATTGATCACCTCTACCAGGATCCCCATGAGCGCGATCCCCGTCTGGTGTTGCACTACGGCGATCTCACCGATAGCAGCAATCTGATTCGCATCATCCAGCAGGTTCAGCCGGATGAGATCTACAACCTCGGCGCTCAGAGCCACGTGGCAGTGAGCTTCGAGAGCCCCGAGTACACCGCCAACAGTGACGCCCTCGGCACCCTGCGGGTGCTGGAGGCCGTGCGCATCCTCGGCCTGACGGCCAAGACCCGCATCTATCAGGCTTCCACCTCCGAGCTGTACGGCCTGGTGCAGGAGACCCCCCAGAAGGAAACCACTCCCTTCTATCCCCGCAGTCCCTACGGGGTCGCCAAGCTCTATGCCTACTGGATCACGGTCAACTATCGCGAGAGCTACGGGATGTACGCCTGCAACGGCATCCTGTTCAACCACGAAAGTCCGAGGCGTGGCGAAACCTTTGTCACCCGCAAGGTCACCCGCGGTCTGGCCCGCATCGATGCGGGCCTCGACCAGTGCCTCTACATGGGCAATCTCGATTCACTGCGCGACTGGGGCCACGCCCGCGACTATGTCGAGATGCAGTGGCGCATGCTGCAGCAGAGCAGTCCGCCTGAAGATTTCGTGATCGCCACCGGCCGTCAGGAATCGGTGCGCCGCTTCATTGAACTGGCCGCCGCCGAATTGGGCTGGGGCGGGATCAACTGGGTCGGCGAGGGGATAGCCGAAACCGGGGTGCGCAGCGACAACGGCGCCACGGTGGTGCGCATCGATCCGCGCTATTTCCGGCCGGCTGAAGTCGAAACCTTGCTGGGCGATCCGGGCAAGGCGCACCGCAAGCTCGGCTGGAGCCCCACCACCACCCTCGAGCAGCTGGTGGCCGAGATGGTGGCCAGGGACAAGGAGGAGGCGGCGAAGGAGGCCTTGTTGCGGCGCGAAGGTTTCCAGGTGGTGGGATCGATGGAAAATCCCCCCCAGGTGCTGGTGCCATGAGTACGGCCCCCCTGAGCGGCTCTGGAACCAGTCCCCTGGTCACGCCCAGCGATCGCATTTATGTCGCTGGCCATCGCGGCATGGCCGGGGCGGCGATCCTGCGGCGGCTGCAGGCCGGTGGCTACCACCAGCTGCTGAGTGCCAGCCATCAAGACCTTGATCTCACCGATCCGCAGGCCACTGCTGCCTGGTTCGGCATTGAACGGCCCGATGTGGTGGTGCTGGCAGCAGCCCGGGTCGGCGGCATCCTCGCCAATGCCACCTATCCGGCTGATTTCCTGCTCGACAATCTCAAGATTCAGCAGAACGTGATTGAAAACGCCTGGCGCCACGGCTGCCGGCGTTTGGTATTTCTCGGTAGCAGCTGCATTTATCCCAAGTTCGCTGAGCAGCCGATCCGTGAGGAGGCCCTGCTCAGTGGGCCCCTGGAGCCCACCAATGAGTGGTATGCGATCGCCAAGATCACCGGAATCCAGCTGTGCCGGGCCCTGAGACAGCAGCACGGCTTCGATGCAATCAGCCTGATGCCCACCAATCTCTACGGACCCGGCGATAACTATCACCCCACCAACAGCCACGTGTTGCCGGCCCTGATCCGCCGTTTTCAAGAGGCCCGCGAGAGCGGCGCCAGCCAGGTGCTCTGCTGGGGCAGCGGCACCCCCCGGCGGGAGTTCCTGCACGTCGACGACCTGGCTGATGCGGTGGTTTTCTGCCTGGAGCACTGGCAGCCCACCGATCAGCAGCTGCAGCATCTCAACGTGGGCACCGGCTGCGACCTGACGATCCGCGAGCTGGCGGAGCTGGTGGCGAAGGCGGTGGGCTACCGCGGTGAGATCCGCTGGGATGCCAGCAAGCCTGACGGCACCCCCCGCAAGCTGCTGGATGTGAGCCGACTAGCCAAGCTGGGCTGGCAGGCGCGCATCCCCCTGGAAACGGGATTGAACAGCACGGTCGCGGACTACATTTCCAGCCGGCAAGCCGGCGTCGAGGTGAGACTTTGAGGGTTCTGGTCACCGGCGGTGCGGGCTACATCGGCAGCCAGGCGGTAAGGGCCCTGAGCCGGGCCGGTCATCAGCCCGTGGTGCTCGACAACCTGGTCTACGGCCATGCCGAGATCGTGCGCCAGATCCTGCAGGTGCCACTGGTGGTGGGGCAGGTGGGCGATCGTCAACTGCTCACGGAGCTGCTGCAGGGACACCATCCCGCCTTGGCCGGCAGCGGCCTCGAGGGCAAACCAATCGAGGCGGTGCTGCATTTCGCCGCCTACGCCTATGTGGGCGAGTCGGTCAGTGATCCGGCCAAGTACTACCGCAACAACCTCGGCGACACCCTCACCCTGCTGGAAACGCTGATCGCGGCGCCGCAGCAGGGCGCTGAATCCTGCCCGCAGCCGCGCCCCATCCCGATCGTCTTCTCATCCACCTGCGCCACCTACGGGGTGCCCCAGCAGGTGCCGATGACGGAGGAGCATCCCCAGGCACCGATCAATCCCTACGGCCGCAGCAAGTGGATGGTGGAGCAGTTGCTCACGGATTTCGCCAGCGCCTATGGGCTGCCGAGCGTGATCTTCCGCTACTTCAATGCCGCTGGCGCCGATCCGGCCGGTGATCTGGGCGAGAACCACAACCCCGAAACCCATCTGATCCCGCTGG
>CALPNT020000083.1 GCA_943325005.2 Bifidobacterium breve
CCTTCACCTACCTGCTGGCCGACGTGGCCAGTCGCCGGGCGCTGCTGATCGATTCGGTCTTCGAGCAGCACCAGCGCGATCTCTCGCTGATCCGCGAACTGGGCCTGGAGCTGGTGGCCTCGCTCGACACCCATGCCCATGCCGACCATGTGACCGGCAGCTGGCTGCTGCATCAGGCCACCGGCTGTGCCATCGGCCTGGCGGCGGCGGCCGGCGCCGCCAACGTGACCCTGCCGTTGCACCACGGCGAGCGGGTGGCCTTCGGCGAGCGCTTTGTGGAGGTGCGCAGCACCCCTGGCCACACCGATGGCTGCATCAGCTTCGTGCTCGATGACCGCAGCATGGCCTTCACCGGCGACGCCTTGCTGGTGCGCGGCTGCGGTCGCTGCGACTTCCAGCAGGGCAATGCCCACAGCCTCTGGAGCTCGATCAACCAGCAGATCTTCAGCCTGCCGGACGCCTGTCTGCTCTATCCCGGCCATGACTACACCGGCCGCAGCGTCACCTCGGTGGCGGAGGAGAAGCTGTTCAACGCCCGCCTCGGCGGCGCCGCCACCGAACGGGATTTCGTCGGTCATATGGAGAACATGAAGCTGCCCCACCCGGGCCGGATCGCCGAGGCTCTGCCTGGCAACATGCGCTCCGGCAAACCCCGACACGCCGAAGCCGGCACCGCCTGGGCGCCGGTGGCGCGCAGCTACGCCGGCCTGCCGGAGCTCCCGCCCAGCTGGGTGGCCGCACACCTGGGCCAGCTCACCATCCTCGACGTGCGCTCCCTCGACGAGCTGAACGGGCCCGATGGCCACATCGAGGGTTCGCTGGTGATCCCCCTGCCGGAACTGGAGGCCCGCCGCGAGGAGATCGGCGCCGAGCGGCCGCTGGTGGTGGTCTGCCACTCCGGCAGCCGTTCGGCCCTGGCCACCCAGCAGTTGCTCAAAGCGGGCCACCAGCAGGTGGCCAACCTGCACGGCGGTCTCAGCCGCTGGAGCGATGAGGGCTATCCCCTGAGCGGCAGGACACCTGTCTGACCCCGACACACCCAACACTCCCCCACCCCCATGACCAACCTCGTCGCCCCCCTGCCTGCCATGGCCCCCAGCCTTTCCGCCCAGGAGCTGGCTGACCAACTGGCGCTCAAGCAGGTCACCGTGATCGATGTACGCGAACCGATGGAATACGCCTCCGGCCACATCGCCGGCAGCCTCAACGTGCCATTGGCGCAGCTGCCCAAGGCCGACCTGCCGCCGGGCCCGCTGGTGCTGATCTGCCAGAGCGGTAACCGCAGCCGCCAGGGACTGGAGCGTCTGCGGCAGAGCGGCCATCCGCAGCCGCTGGCCGAGCTGCCAGGCGGCATCCCCACCTGGCAGCAGGCGGGCCTTCCGGTGCGGACGCTCAGCAACGCCCCCTTGCCGCTGATGCGTCAGGTGCAGATCGCCGCCGGTTCGCTGGTGCTGCTGGGCCTGATCCTCAGCCAGCTGGTCTCCACGGCCTGGATCCTGCTCAGCTGGTTCGTCGGAGCGGGGTTGGTGTTTGCCGGCATCAGCGGCTTCTGCGGCATGGCCCGGCTGCTGGCGCTGATGCCCTGGAATCGGGTGTCCTGCTGATGCCAGCAGCCAGCTTGCTGCTGCTGGCCACCGGTGGTGGCCTGATCGGTTTTCTGTTGTCGGTGCTCGGTGCCGGCGGCTCGATCCTGCTGCTGCCCCTGCTGGTGACCGGTGCCGGCCTGAGCACCCGCGAAGCCGTGCCGCTGTCGTTGCTGGTGGTGATGCTGCTGGCCCTGGGCAACCTGGGGCCCTATCTGCGTCGTCGTCAGTTCGCCCCCAGGCCGGCCCTGATCCTCGGCCTGCCAGCCCTGGCCGGCAGCTGGATCGGCGGCAGCTGGGTGAAGGCCGGCCTGATCCCCGAACCGGTGCAGCTGGGGGTGTTCACGATCGCCGCCCTAGTGGCCTCCTGGCTGCTGACCCGTCGGCGCCAGGCCTGCCGCTCACCCGGCCCCTCGGCCAAAAACGGTGGGTTGCCTGTGCTGCTGGCCTTGCAGGGAGTGCTGGTGGGTCTGCTCACCGGCATCGCCGGCGTCGGTGGCGGCTTCGCCATCGTGCCGGCCCTGGTGCTGCTGGCCGGCCTGCCGATGCCTCTGGCCAGTGGCACCAGCCTGCTGCTGATCGCCGTCAACGCCGTGGTGGCTCTGCTGGCGGTTGGTCATTGGCCCACGGCCAGCCTGCCGCTGGTGTTGCCGCTGGCTCTGGGCGGTGTGGTGGGCGGAACGCTGGGTCAACGGCTCGGGCCCCACCTGAGGGAACAGCGATTGCGCCAGGGATTTTCAACGCTGCTGCTCGTTTCGGCCCTATTCAGCGGCTTCGAGGCCTGGCGGCGCCAGCCCCAACCGCAGGCCAGAACGGAGTCGGCGCCAACTAGCCGAGCGCATTCTCCATTTCTCCCCGCCAAAACCACGTAGCAGCTATCGATCATGAGCACCCGCACCTTCCAATTCCGGCTGCACAGCCGTCACACCCCACCAGAGCGCCAAACCACAAACCTGGTGGTGGAATACCTCAATGAGCAGGGCAGCTGGGAACCCCAACAGCTCAGCTTGATGCTGCCGGGTTTTCGTCTCTACCTGATCTCGTTACTGCTCTGTCAGCATTTTTATCTGGTGGCGAATGCGCTGGAACGGCAGATTCCCCTGCAAGCCGTGGAAGCCAATTTTCTGGTCACAACCAGCCATGACTGGATCGTGACCGCGGTTGAGGGGGATTTCCGGATCCGACTCGACACCAGCGCCAGTCCCCAGCAGCACCAGTTGGTTGATCGCGGGGTGATCGCCTCGATTCTGGAGCGAATGAAGCTCTGCCCCGTCTCCCGCAATCTGCCCGCTGGCGCCGAGAAGCGCATGGACCTCACCGTGCTGACTTGACAGCTCCATCCAACATCTCGGGAAGATTCGGATGGTTGCTATAGGCGTCCAGGCTGTTGACCAGGAGCACAGACTTCGTTCCTGGATAGAACTTCTGGATGCGCTGAACCAGTGAGGCACCAGCGTCCTTGCCAAGACTATCCATCAAGAACATCATCACAGGCACCTCGGCTGCGGCGACGAGATCTTCCACGGCTTGCTCGTTGCCCCCTGCTCCAAGCAGGTGATAGGAGCCGAGCACCTGATGAACCAGAGCCACCAAGGAAGCTGCGTCAACCACCTTGCTATGGGGCTGGAGACCCTGCGCTTCCCCAGGTGGCCGCGGGCAAGGCCGCCCCCACAGCGCAGGCCTTCAACGCAGGGCAGTAATGACTGACGTGCCGACGACAAAGGCAATCCCCAGCACCACGATCACCTTGCGATCCGTGGTCTGGATCTGTTGAATCTCAGTATCGCTGGCATTCCCCGCCTGTGCGAAGGCGACAATTGAACGAATCAACACCAACAGAATGAGGGGATAGGCAACCAAATAGATCTTGTCCATGAACACTAGATAGCCAAGGTCTGGGAGGGTTTCAGAATATCCTCTTTGCAGAAAGATTGCTGAAAGTAGGGCGCCCATCGGCAGGGCCAGGCGTGCATCAATAGACCTGGGATTGACGAGTAACGCAACCAGAGCAGCCATCACCACAATTGCCAAAGGCAGCATCTGCTTCCACAGAAAGAAGCTAAGGGGACGCTCAATGACCATTTCGAAGTTGGCTACGGAATAACTGGAAGGTTGATCCACTTCGCCAAAATTAGTGCCATAGGCATGTTCCAGAATCTCACTTTTCCAACCCTTCAGCTTCCAACCTGGAATTTCCAGCCTTTGATCAATTCCTGTGGATGATTCGTCGAGCACATAGGCAAGTTGGTTGACGCCATTGGTCGTGTCTTCGATTCTGATTCCGAGGTTGTGTTGGTCCAGTGGATAGTCAGCCAAGCTGAAGGGTTGTACGAAGCGTCCCTCCACACGGAATTGTTGATACTTGCTACCATCAGGTAGCTCCTTGGGCTTCTCCATCAAGGGTTCCATCAACTTGCCCCATTCTTCAACCATATTGGTAAATTCAATCGTCGAGGAAGGATCGATATCTCCTTTCCAGCGGAGCCATACATAAGTGTCTGCGTAGAAGGTATTGCTTGCTTGATCGAGATCGTAAATTGCGACTGGATAAAAACCGATCTTGACCTGTTGGGCCCCCGGTGGTGGTGAAGCCATCGGGACATAGGTGCCTCTTCTGGCGGGATTGAGCGGCGTGCTTGCCTGTGTCGGCGCTCCTGTCCCAAGCGCTAACAGGCCAATCATTGCCATGCCCAGAGCGAACAACCAGATTGTGCGTCGAGTCAATGTCATCGCAAACTAAGACTGTAATCTTTCACAATAGCTGCAGATAAGCCGCAATGGGAATCCCGATTACGGAAATGTGATAACAGTTAAAACTTAGGCCAAAGACAGGTTCTGGGCAAAAAGCACAGAGATCATGATTGGCGGCAGCTGGCGTTGAAGTTCACCAGCTTGATGAGGTGAATCGGCGCGAACAGGGTGCGAGTCGTAGCCTGAGCGTGCTTACAAGTACAAATATGTTGGTTAGCGTGGCAGTCTTCACGCAGGGGACCTGCCGGTTCAGGTCTCGATGCGATTCACGCATTCCAGCGATAAGATCACAGGCCGGTATTGCCTATTAGTTCGTTCATGGGATGGGTACATCCTTAGAAATTGGTACTCCGTCCATCGAACCGGTTACAATCTTCCAGCAGCGATGGCAATTGATCAGGTCTAATGCCTTGCCGCCTTGGCTGCGTTCCATGGCGAGATCGACGACAAACGGCGAGAGCTTCAGGCACTCGAAGCCATTGCTCGAATGACGGGGACCATGTGGCCACGACATGGCCCTGCCGCAGTCGCGTGATCAGACCAGCCGTCTCAGCGACAACCTCAACAGGCCTGGCGGGAACCCCGCCAGCAGTACCCCCTGGCAGCCGGTGGCTGTCATAGGATAATATTTGGTCCGTATCGGAAGGTCATGTAGTGGGCGCCAGATCCGTAGGCTGGCTGCAGCGCCTTTCCGTGCAGGAGTCCTCCCCGTTGCCTAGTGAAGAGCGGACCGCCCGTTTGAGCGTCCTGATCGACCCCAAGAAGAAGGCCTGTTTCGAGGCGCTGTGCAAGCAGGAGGACGTCACCCCCTCTCAGGTGGTGCGTCAACTGATTCGTGATTTCATCGAAACCAGAATGGGCCCCGACTGGCAAGAACAGGTGCTCGGTTCAGGATCCGAAGCCGACAGCTGAACTTACTTCCACTCCAAATTGAGTCCTAATGCTGAGAATTAAATGAGCAATGAACGTATCGGCTATCGCTATCAACACGGTGATTCCGTGATCAAACGCAATCCCCAGGGGCGCTCCCGCCGCGGCTGGGTGATGGTACCGGTAGAGCAGGTCAATGCCCGTGGCACGAGTATGCCGGCTTACATGATTCGTTGGCGCGACAGCGAACGCGCCGAGCGGGTTCTTCAGCACATGTTGATTCAGGATCCCGATCCTTCCGCTCCCGCCGATCCCACCATCCTTAACCCGGTCAACACTTCGGCCACCTAGAGGCTGCCGTTGATTCAGGTTTGATTCCTTGCTCGTCGTGACGGCATCACAGCTGGCTTGTGGCCATCACGACAAGTCGCCGATATTCTCGTCATTTTTTAATATTATTTAATTCACATAGAAGGGAGTTGGTCCATGCGAGTCAGTTCCATGCGCGCACGGTCGATGGGTACGTTGCGGCCGATGAGTGCGCTGCGTGATCAGTTCTCCCAGGGTTGGTACGGCTGGAGCGGTCTGCGGGCTGATCTGCTGGCTGGTCTTTCGGTTGCCATGATTGCCATCCCGTTAGCCATGGCCTTGGCGATTGCCAGCGGGGTTCCGCCTCAGTACGGGCTCAATTCCGCCATCGTCGGCGGCATCCTGGCGGCCAGCTTCGGTGGCTCGCGGTTCAGCATCTCCGGCCCGACGGCCGCGTTCATCGTGCTGCTGGCGCCGATCAGCGCACGCTATGGCGTAGCCGGATTAGCGACAGCAGGCCTGATGGCCGGGCTGATTCTGGTGCTGTTCGCTCTTTGTCGGCTGGGGCGCTTGATTGAATACGTCCCCGAATCCGTGAGCCTTGGCTTCACCATGGGCATCGCCATCGTGATCGCCCTGCTTCAGTTCAATGATCTGTTCGGCCTGGGGATCAGCCACCTCCCGGAGCACTTCCCGCAACGCCTCCGGGCCCTGGTTTCGGCCTTGCCGCAGCTGGATGGTGCCAGCCTTGCGGTGAGTGGCGTGACGCTGAGCTTCGCGCTCGCCTGGCCACAACGGCGCTGGATCATTCCCGGCTACCTGCCGGCGATTCTGGCGGGCACACTGCTCTCCCTTTGGCTCGGCGCTCATGGTCATCCGATCGACACGATCGGCTCGCGCTTCACTTATCATCTTGATGGCATTCTCGGTCATGGCGTACCATCGATCCCTCCAGGAATCCAACTCCCCTGGACTCTTCCGGGTCCGGAGGGTGGCACGTTTCAACTGAACAGCCAGACACTTCTGGATCTGCTGCCTGCTGCCTTCACGATTGCGATGATGGGTTCGATCGAATCCCTGCTCTGCGCCGTCATTCTCGATCGCACCACCCGCACCCGACACCACTCCAACGGTGAGTTGCTGGGCCAGGGCATCGCCAATCTCATCACCCCTTTCTTCGGCGGTATCCCCGTCACGGCGGCCCTAGCCCGTTCAGCTGCGGATGTTTCAGCCGGAGCGCGTTCACCGCTCTCGGGCATCTTCCATTCGCTGTTCATCCTGCTGGCGGTGTTGATTTGCGCCCCACTGTTCTCGATCATCCCGATGGCTGCCATGGCTGGGGTGCTGCTGCTGGTGGCCTGGAACATGAGCGAAGCGCCCCACGCCCTACGGTTGCTGCGCAGCGCGCCTCGTGCCGATCGGTTCGTCTTCCTCACCTGTGTGGCACTCACCGTGACCTTTGATATGGTGATCGCGATCGGTGTGGGCTGCGTTCTGGCGACGATGCTGTTGATGCGAGACCTGGCCCGCTTCACCCAGGTGCGCGATATCAGCGCCAGCCGTCATTACAGCCAGGAGCCCCTGCCACTGGGCTGGCGGATGGTGAAAATCACCGGCGCCATGTTCTTCGCTGCAGCGGAGGGTGTCCTCCGCGATCTGCTGGAAACCACCGAAGCAGACTCTAATCTGATTCTTTATGCCGATGGCATCACCGTTTTCGATGCTGGAGCAGCCTCGGCGTTTCATCGTTTTTTGCAGGAGTGCACCAACCATCGTCATATCCGTGTCATCGTCACCGATCTCCAGCCCCAGGTAAGACAAGCCTTCGACGAAGCCGGACTCGACGACGGTGATACTCGATTCAAGATCTACTCAAGCCTGGCAGAGGCCATGGCTCTGGCTCGCCGCGAAGCCGCTCCCGAATCCTGCCTCACCTGACCTGACTTGACCGGTCCGTACCCGATCCAGATGCTGAAGCTGGGCGCAACGCTTGTGTTTGCTCCAGCCCCCAGACCCTGTCGGCTCCGCACCTCCCGTCGCATCCGAGGTCTGGGTCAGAATCCATTGCCACGTCGATCGAACTCCATGCCACAGCCTCACCGGCGTTCCTTGTTGATGGCTCTGCTAGGCGGATCTTTCTGCAACCTGATTCCCGCCCAGGCCTGGGCCCAGCATCCCAGTGGCCAGGCAGCTCAACAGGCGATGTTCAACACCAAGGCCGAAGCCGAGGCCGCCGCTCCACGCTTCCACTGCAGCGGTGCCCATCCGATGGGTCATCAATGGATGCCCTGCGCCAGTCACGGAGCCGCCAGTGGTGGTCATGGCACGGCAACGCCGATGGGGCATTGATGACCTTGGACAAATCTGTGGTCTCTGGCTCGATGCATGCGCCAGCGGGCTGTGGCGGCAAGCCCAAGCTGCTGGCAGTCGGCATCGCTCCTCTGGGCATCATCTCGATCGGCATCGTGCCGATGGGGGTGGTCAGTATCGGTGTGGTGCCGATGGGGATGGTCAGCATCGGCGCCGTGGGTATGGGCCTGATCAATGTCTGCGCCGTGGGCATGGGCCTGTTGGTGGCCGGCGTCAATGTGATGGGGATCTGGTGGGTCGGCTTTGAGGGCATGGGGCTCTACCGACTGGGGACTGGTGCGATCCAGCAGCAGCATCAGCACCATCAACCGTCTGGATCCAATCTCTATGCCTATCCCAGCAAGGCGGTGGCGCTGCAGAAAGCCAAGGAACTGGGATGCGAGGGCGTGCATGCCATGGGCTCGCTGTGGATGCCCTGCGAGCAGCATCCAGCTCCTTGAACCTGCAACACTTTTGATCGCTTATCCGCAACAATGGTGCTTGAAAGCCGATCAAGAGGCTTGACTTGATGCAAGGGCATTTAGGATGGAAAAAGTCACCATCACCTTGATGCACATCACCACGAAAGCTTTGATCCTGCTATCAGGATTCGTGCTCTCTCTCGTTGGATCGTCCAATCTCTCGGCCCAGGCTGGATTCAGCCACTCCGACGTCCGTAGCTCTCATGCTGAAAGCCTTGATTGGTTGGCTTGTGGCGGTGGTGGCTCCGGCGCTTATCGCCGTCCTCCCAAGCCCGGCCATCGTCAACATCAAGCCACGGCTCCCACGGCGTTGTCCCCAACAGCGTCGAATGTTGGCGGTAAGACTCTGACCCCAGCACTGACGCCAGGTCTCTGAGGAATCAGCCAAAAAAAGAGAGGGCTGATCATCAGTCCGCTCTTTTCTGCGTTATGGCGTTGGTGCCAAGAAGCTTAGAATTTAAAGCTGGTCTTGATCAGTCCACCAAGCTGGCTGAACGTTTCACCATTGGGTGTGGTCTGTCCCAGGGGGCGACTGAGATAAATAATGGCTGGCGTCACGCTGATGTTGTCCGTCAGCTGAAACTTGTACCACCACTCCCATACGACACCGCCATCATCGGGAGTGATGGCACCGGTGAGCGAGGTGGCGAACACAGGTTGGCCCACAGCCATGCCGAAATCATTGCCTTTGACGAACACATCGGTCCACTGCAGTCCGGCCATCCAGGATTGGCTGGTGCTGAGACTACCTTCGCTCTGGCTGCTGAGGAAGGTGGTGCTGTTGATACCCCAGCCCAGGCTCAGGGATGGCAGCCAGCCGCTCTCGAGTGGCTGCCAGTAGCCACTCAATCCCAGGGCATTGGTGCGGGCGTCGGCATTGTGATCAATTGCTGAATGGGTGAAGGGTGTCGTGCCAGGCACAAACTCCGTTTCGGGTTGCACATAACTCCAGATGGCTGCCAGCCCAAACTGTTCTCCGGCATAGCCGAACTGAACGGTACCCGTAGCACCGGATCCCTTGGTGCCGATGCCTCCTGCAGCTGGATCACCCCCATCGGCATTGGTGGCCACATAGTTGGCACTCATGCTGAAGTTGTCTTTCTCCCACCAAAGACCGGCACCGGCGCCACGGTTCTTGTTGTAGGCCGCGGGTGCACCATTGACTGTCATCACATTCAAGATGCTGTCGGCTGGGTAGACACTGGGCCAGAGAGCCAGCATGTCTTCCTGGCCGACGCGGGCTCCGATCGTGGCGGTGAAGCCACTGCCGAGCGGGAATTGATAGAAGAGTTTGTCAATGGCGACGACATCGCCGCAATCGGCGGCGCCGCAATCCTCCTGATAGGCGATCTCAAGCTCCGAAAGGCCCAGGGAATGGGGTTCACCGCCAAACACACTGTCGCCGAAGTTGCCGGCCCGGAGATTGGTGCGCAGCAGGTCTTTGCCGTTGAAACTGGTGTCAAACGTGAGCTGAACGTCGTAGTTGAACGTGGTGGCGTTCGGCAGCGACACGGCGGAGCGAGGCTTACCGGTGAGCTCGTTGGCTCGCCGGTTGACGCTGTTGGCCCCTGTGTTGATGGCGCTGCCACTGAAGCTGTTGGCGCCCAGCACGAAGGTGGCCAATCCCTTGAGCTTGGTGGTGGTGGAGAACTGATTGGCCTCCAGTTCGCCGACGCGGGCCTCGAGGCCATCCACCCTGCCGCGCAGGACGGCGAGCTCTTGCTGGAACTCCCTGATCAGGCGCTTGAGTTCGTCGGTGGTTTCGGTGACGCGATCAAGGCAGGCATTGAGCAAGGCCGCCGCTTCATAACGACTCAGCGACTGGCCGCCCTTGAAGCTGCCATTGGGGTAGCCAGCCACACAGCCATAGCGCTCCACCAGGTTGGCGAGGGCCTGGTAGGCCCAGTCGGTGGGCCTGACGTCGGCAAACTGGGAAATGCTCGTGATCTGCTCCTCCTGGCTGTAGGCGTTGATGGCGGCCAGGCTTGAGATGGCAACCGCCGCCTCTTGCGCGCTGGCGGCCTGGATCGAGACGGCGGCCAGCAGCAGCGGCGAGACAACAAGGCGTAAATCAGGCATGAAAAAATGAGCGAGCGATGGCGGAACCATGGCGTTGTCCTCGCAACGGCGAGACAGATCCGCATTGCGCCGCATCCTGCCACAACCTTCCTGTAGGGGTGCCCTGCTGGAGTCTCTATGCCGGTTTCGGCACGTCTTCGTTGCTGCAGGGCCCGATGGCGAAAGCGGCTGCCCCGATGCCTAGGCGAATATCTACCCTCGGCGTCGCCTTCGGCCTTTGGTTTGGCATGGGCCCGATGTCAGCAAAGCCAGTCTGGTGGAGCCGAGTGGATAGCCACGTTGACTGAAACTACCGGTGGCTTTGTTATCGACTACCAGATGTCAGCTGATTTCATCTGTTTTTATACCACCGCACTCTTGCCAGCCATCCAGAAGCTTGCGGAATTCAGTTCGCATCTCGTGCAGATCCTTGATGCGTTGCTCGATCGCGGCCATTTTTGATTCAATCGAGCCCTTGAGAGCGGAGCAGTTGCAAAGGCCTGAGCGCCTCACCTCCAGGATCCGGCGCAACTCAGATAGGGGTACCTCCATCGTCCTGAGGGTGCGGATTAACGCTAATTCCGTGTAGACGCTTTCATCAAATAGTCTGTAGCCTCCCTCAGATCGCTTCGACGGACTGATCAAGCCCTGATCGCAGTAAAAGCGAATGGTCTTCACCGGCAGCCCTGAATACTCGGAAACCTGTCCGATCTTCAGACCAAGGGGACAGGCTGAATTGCCAGCTGGAACGGTTGCCACGGGGAAACCCTCCCGTTCAGAGACCTTGATCTTAGACCTGTTCAGTCGGCCTGAGCGGCTCGCGGCCTGCCGCTGCAACCAGCTGGCTGAGCTGGTCAGCTTGAGGCTTTCGATCGACAGATTCAGATTGACAGGTTCAGAAGCTGAAGCTGGTTTTGATCAGGCCGCCCAGCTGCTGAAAGCTCTCACCCTGGGGCGTGTTGGCTCCGAGCGGCCGGCTCAGATAAAACAACGCCGGAGTGACCGCAATGTTGTCTGTCAGCTGAAACTTATACCACCCTTCCCACACGTAATTGCCATCCCGGGGCGTGTCGCC
>CALPNT020000084.1 GCA_943325005.2 Bifidobacterium breve
CAGGGGCTCTTCCTGGAAGGGCCACACCCGCGGCAGCTCCGGCGCCGCCAGACCCCGCGCCGCGCGGATCCGGTACCAGAGCCGCGTGAACCAGCTGCGGGCCGCTGTGGTGGAGGGGCCGCGGTAGCGGGCCACCAGGCCGGGCTCGAGCGCACCGCAGGCCATCTCCCCCACCAGCCCCTGGCGATCCTGGCGGCAGTGCTCCAGCAAGGCCTTGAGCACCTCGGCCGGCAGGCTCGTCGGCGCCGCCCACACCAGCGAGCCGAACACCGGCTGGCCGCCCATGCCGTGGTCTGCCGCGAGGCTCTCCTGGCCCAGCTCCAGCCGGTCCACCACCACCCAGCTCCCCCGCTCAGAGCCGGCCACCGCGTCATCGTCTGGATGGCGGCGGATCTCCAGCAGCGAACGCCAGCGGCCGGCACCGAGGCTTTCACCAGCAGCACTGCGTCCCAATCGCACCACCTCGGCCCCCAGCCAGCTGGCGCTCGCGGCCAGGTTGACGCGGGCCCGCTGCTCATAGAGCCCATCGGCGTAGAGCACCAGCTCCTGGGGCAGCCATTCCAGATCGGCGTCCGCGGCCAGCTCGAAGTCCAGCTCCTGCAGCGCCCAGTCCCCCTGGGGGGCCCGCCGCGAGCGCCCGATCGAGCCGTAGACCTTCTGAGCCGCCACGCTGGTGATCAGGGCGCGGCTGCCGGCCGCCAGCGACACCCCAACGCTGAGCCGGTCGCCCCCGACCAGGCCACCGGCCGTATGCAGCAGCGGCAGCTCACAGCGGCCATCGGCCCGCCCAAAGCCACGCTGCACTTTCAGCGGGGCGCTGGCCCGCCCCTGGAAGCGGGTGGCGGGGCCTGAGCGCTCAAAGCGCAGTCGCGCCTGCCCATGCCAAGGGGCCTGGGGCAGCGGCCCGGGTTGATCGGGCTCAGGTTGCAGCAGCAAGGCCAAGGCAAGGTCGCAGCAAGGCCATGGTGGGGGATGGTGGGGGATGGCGACGGCCTGAGGCAGGCCCCGGCGACCAGGCCGGGGCACTCGATCGCCTGGCCGTCTCGGCAGCAACAAGTTGCACCCCAACCGGTTTCAATGGCACGGATCGCTTCGCAGCGGAGTTCAACGCCACGGGACAAGCTCTAACCTCCCCCATCAGCCTCAGCCGGCGCGGTTTAGCCGCCCCCAGCGAGCCAGACCAGGCCCACCGGGCCCAGGCCCCCTGGGCTCTGGCCCCCTGGACCCTGGCCCTCAGTGCCGACGAACGCACCCGGCTGCGGGGCCTGCGCCACAGCCGCTGCGGCCAGCCCCTGTTGCTGCAGCTGCCCCGTGGTGAACCGCTCCAACCCGGCGAATGGCTCGGCAGCGACGACGGCCCAGCCCTGGTGCAGGTCGAAGCTGCGGCTGAACCGCTGCTGCTGGTGCGCGCCGCCGACCCCCTGGAGCTGCTGCGGGCGGCCTACCACCTCGGCAATCGGCATGTCGCCCTGGAGGTGACGGTCAGCGAGCTGCGGCTGCTTGACGATCCCGTGCTCGCCGATCTGTTGCGGCAGCGAGGCCTGCGGCTGGAACAGCGGCAGGCCCCCTTCCTCCCCGAAGGCGGCGCCTACGCGGCGGTTCACAGCCACGCCCACGCCGCTGGTCACGCTCACGACCACGGCGCCGCGGCGCCAGTGCGTGCTCCCCACGGTTCGGCATGAGCCTGCAGCGCCTGCGCCTGTATCAACTGGTGTCGCCGGCGCTGCCGGTGGGAGCCTTCAGCTACGCCGAGGGGCTGGAGGTGCTGGTGCAGAGCGGTCGGCTCGGCGATGCCACCGCATTGCGAACCTGGCTGGAGGCCGAATTGGCGCGGGGTGCGCTCTGCATCGAAGCCGCGGCCCTGCCCGGCTTGATGCGGCTGCTGGCCCAGGACGACTGGGCCGCGGTGACCGATCTCGACCACTGGCTGCTGGCCCAGCGCGAAGCACCGGAGCTGCGGGCCCAGCAACGGCAGATGGGCTGGTCGCTGCAGCAGCTACTGGCGGATCTGGGCTGGCCCCTGCCGGCAGCCGCGACCCGGTTGGCCTGGCCGGCCGCCTTTGCCCACGCCGGCCACAGCCTCGAACTCCCCGCAGAGGCTGTGGTGGAGGCCTATCTGCATGGCTGGGTCGCCAACCAGGTGAGCGCGGCCGTGCGCCTGGTGCCGCTCGGACCCACCGAGGCCCAGAAGCTGTTGCTGGCCCTGGGACCGCTGCTGAGCGCCCGGGCTCAGCAGCTGGCGCTCGCCGATCCCCACAGCCTCTGGAGCGGCGGCATCGGCGCCGGCCTCGCCCAGCTCGGCCAGGGCGAGCTCTATTCGCGCCTGTTCCGCAGCTGAGGGACGGGCTGGCTGGCGCTGCGGCTGGAAGCCAGGGCGGCCATCGCGCCCAGCCGGCTCCTTAGCCTGCTGCCAATCGCGTTCAGACGATGAGTCGACTGCGTGTCGGTGTGGCCGGACCGGTCGGCTCCGGCAAGACAGCCCTGGTGGAGGCCCTCTGCCTGCGCCTGCGCGATCGCTTCGAGCTGGCGGTGGTCACCAACGACATTTACACCCAGGAGGACGCCCAGTTCCTCACCCGCGCCGGCGCGCTGGCGCCGGAGCGCATCCGCGGTGTCGAAACGGGGGGGTGCCCCCACACCGCCATCCGCGAGGACTGCTCGATCAACCGGGCGGCGGTGCAGGAGCTGGAGCAGATGTTCCCCGATCTGGATCTGGTGCTGGTGGAGAGCGGTGGCGACAACCTGGCGGCCAGCTTCAGTCCGGAGCTGGTCGATCTCTGCATCTATGTGATCGATGTGGCCGCCGGCGACAAGATCCCCCGCAAAGGGGGGCCTGGCATCACCCGCTCGGATCTGCTGGTGATCAACAAGATCGATCTGGCGCCGATGGTGGGCGCCAGCCTGGCGGTGATGGCCAGCGACACCGAACGCATGCGCAGCGGGCGGCCCTGGTGCTTCACCAACCTACGCAGCGGTGAAGGCCTGGAGCTGGTGGAGAGGTTTCTACTGCAACAGCTGCCCGGATCCCGCTGAGGCTTCGGCTACCGCACCCCAACCGCCGCCCCAAGGTGTGCCGTTGCGAACCATTTCAGGCATCGGTCACAACGGCTACAAACCCCCCGCAACGTCAGTACCTACCTTCCCCGAAACCGCCGTGGGACCACTCCGACATGGACCCAGGCGGCAACCCATCCCCAGGAGCATTTTCATGAAGCCATCAGCGAAGCGGATCCCATCCCTGCGCCTGATCGGTGGAGCCACCGCCTTCGCCACCGCTTTCAGCCTTGTCGCCTGCGGTGGTGGTGGTGGTGGCACGTCCGGCAGCGGCGGCTTCGATGGCGAGGTGAAGGTCGGCATCCTTCACTCCCGCTCCGGCACCATGGCCATCTCCGAAAACACGGTGGCCGAAGCCGAGCTGATGGCCATCGACGAGATCAACAAAGCCGGCGGCGTCAAGGTGGACGGCAAGAAGCTGAAGATTGTGCCGATCGAAGAGGATGGCGCCTCCGACTGGCCCACCTTCGCGGAGAAGGCCAAGAAATTAATCGATCAGGACCAGGTGGCTGTCGTCTTCGGCGGTTGGACCTCGGCCAGCCGCAAGGCGATGCTGCCGGTGTTCGAGGCCAAGGATCACTTCCTCTTCTATCCGATTCAGTACGAAGGCCAGGAGTGCTCGAAGAACATCTTCTACACCGGTGCCACACCCAACCAGCAGGCTGAGCCGGCGGTCTCGTGGCTGCTGAAGAACAAGGGCAAGGACTTCTTCCTGGTCGGTTCCGATTACGTGTATCCGCGTACGGCCAACACGATCATGAAGGAGCAGCTCAAGGTCGAGGGCGGCAACCTCGTGGGCGAGGACTACCTGCCTCTGGGCAACACCGAAGTGGCGCCGATCATTGCCAAGATCAAGCAGGCCCTGCCGAAGGGCGGTGTGATCGTCAACACCTTGAACGGTGACAGCAACGTCGCCTTCTTCAAGCAGATGAAGGCAGCCGACCTGACTCCTGCCAACGGCTACACGGTCATGAGCTTCTCGATCGCCGAGGAGGAAGTCGCAGCCATCGGTCCTGAATACCTGGAAGGCACCTACGCCGCCTGGAACTTCTTCCAGAGTCTGGACACCCCTGCCTCCAAGAAGTTCACCGCCGACTTCAAGGCCAAATACGGCGACAAGCGGGTCACCAATGACCCTGCTGAGTCGGCCTACAACATGGTCTACCTCTGGGCCAAGGGTGCCGAGAAGGCCAACAGCGTCGACGACAACAAGGTGCGTGATGCTCTGATCGGCGTCAGCTTCGATGCTCCACAGGGCAAGATCGAAGTGCAGCCCAACCATCACACCACCGAGCTGGTGATGATCGGCGAGGTGCAGAAGGATGGCATGTTCAAGATCGTCGAGAACAAGGGAGTCCTCAAGCCGATCGCCTGGAACCAGTTCGTTCCCGAAACCAAGGGCTACACCTGCGATTGGACCCAAGACCGCCCCGACGCTGGCAAGTTCAAAATGTGAGTCCTGGCAGGATTCGCTCGGGGGGGAGGGATCCGTTCCTCCCCCCTTTTTCATTGAGAACTACAGCATCTTGTTGGTTCCACTGCTCGATTTCTTCTCCCCCGTCTTTCACGGGAGTCCATGAACGTTCTTCTTGACACGCTTTTCAACGGCCTGGCGATCGGCTCGGTGCTGATGCTGGCAGCGCTCGGCCTGGCTGTGGTTTTCGGTCTGATGGGGGTCATCAACATGGCCCACGGCGAGTTGATGATGCTCGGTGCCTACACCACCTTTGTGGTGCAGAACCTGCTCAAGAATGGGCCGCTTGAGGGCCTGTTCCCGGCCTACATCCTGCTCTCGATTCCCCTAGCCTTTCTGGTCAGCGGCCTGGCCGGCCTGCTACTGGAGAAGACCGTAATCCGCAGACTTTACGGCCGCCCCCTGGAAACCCTGCTGGCCACCTGGGGCGTCAGCCTGATCCTGCAGCAGTTCGTGCGCTCCGTCTCCAGCGCCTTCTTCATCGGCCTGATCGCGGCCGTGGCCCTGGGTCTGCTGGCTCCGCGCCTACTACCGGCGGCCTGGTGGCGTCAGCGCTGGTCGCCCTTGCTGGGAGTGGGTAGTTGGGTGGGGGCAGGCGCCATCGGCATTGGCCTCGCGGCGGCCCTCGGCAACGACCGCAGTCTCGATCAGCCCTGGTTCAGTGCCCGCAACATCGATGTCACCGCGCCCGAGTGGCTACGCGGATCGATTGATGTGGCGGGTGTCACCATGCCGACGGCCCGTCTGTTCATCATTGCGCTCACGCTTGTTTCCCTGCTGGCGGTGCACTGGTTCCTGCAGAAGAGCGTCTGGGGCATCCGCATCCGGGCCGTCACCCAGAACCGGCCAATGAGCAGCTGCCTCGGCATTCCCACCGAGAAGGTGGATGCCCTCACCTTCTTGGTGGGTTCCGGTCTGGCCGGTGTGGCCGGAGTTGCGGTCACCCTGCTGGGCTCGGTGGGCCCGAACCTCGGCGGCAACTACATCGTCGATTGCTTCATGGTGGTGGTATTGGGCGGCGTCGGCAAACTGCTCGGCACCGTGGTGGCGGCCATGGGCATCGGCGTGCTCAGCTATATCCTCGGCTCCGGCTCGCTGCTGCTGCTCTGGCCCCAGATGCCCGCCGGCCTCAATGAAACGATCACCTTCTTCGCCACCACCTCCATGGCCAAGGTGCTGGTGTTCATTCTGATCGTCGTCTTCCTGCAGTTCCGGCCCGCCGGGTTGTTCCCGCAGAAGGGCCGCATGGTGGAGGCCTGAGTCATGACGATCACCTCCAATACCTCCGTCACACCCGCCGCCTTCCTGCGTCGCTGGTGGCCCTGGATCGCGATCATCGCCGCGGCCCTGATCCTGCCCTTCATCCTGCCGCCGTTCCGGCTCAACCTATTAGGCCGTTTTCTATCGCTGGGCATCGTCGCGCTCGGCATCGATCTGATCTGGGGCTACACGGGCCTGCTCAGCCTCGGCCAGGGCATCTTCTTTGCCCTCGGTGGCTATGCCATCGCCATGTATCTGCAGCTGGATTCACTTGAGCCCGGCCAGCTGCCGGAGTTCTTCGGCCTCTATGGCGTCAAGGCGTTGCCGTTGTTCTGGCAGCCCTTCAGCTCGCCCTGGTTCACGCTCGTGGCCATCTGGGTGATTCCGGCCCTGGTGGCTGGCCTGCTGGGCTACCTGGTGTTCCGCAATCGCATCAAGGGGGTCTACTTCTCGATCCTCACCCAGGCCGCCCTGCTGGTGTTTTTCAACTTCTTCAATGGCCAGCAGAAACTGATCAACGGCACCAACGGTCTCAAGACCGATACGGCCAGCTTCTTCGGCCAGATGGTGGGCTCCGATGCCATGCAGCGCAACCTCTTCTGGGTCACGGTGCTGCTGGTGATCGCCGCCTGGACTCTCTGCCGCTGGCTCACCACCGGCCGTTTCGGCGATGCCCTGATCGCTGTGCGCGACGACGAACCGCGCCTGCGCTTCACCGGTTACAACCCCACCGCGTTCAAGACCGTCGTCTTCACGGTCGCGGGCGCCCTGGCCGGCATCAGTGGTGCCCTTTACACCGTCCAGTCCGGCATGGTCAGCCCTCAGTTCATGGCGGTGCCCTTTTCGATTGAAATGGTGATCTGGGTGGCGGTCGGCGGTCGTGGCACCCTGATCGGCGCCGTGCTCGGAGCCGTGCTGATCAACTACGCCAAGAGCCTGATCAGCGAACAGCTGCCCGAAACCTGGCTGTTCATTCAAGGGGGCTTGTTCCTGCTGGTGGTCACCGCCCTGCCCGATGGGGTGGTGGGCTGGTGGCGCCAGGGTGGCCCGGGTCGCATCCTGGCGATGCTGGGCAGCTCGCCGGCCTCGGCCACCTATCCCGGCCTCGATCTCGATCCCGACGTGCTGGCTGAGAAGCGAGCCATCGAAGGCCGAGCCCGGGCCCAGGAGAGCGGTGCCAGCCAACCATCCGGAGCTGAGCGATGAAGCCCCTGCTTGAACTCCAGGCGGTGAGTGTCAGCTTTGATGGCTTCCTGGCCCTCAACGACCTCAATCTCGCCCTTGCTCCCGGCGAGCTGCGGGCCGTGATCGGCCCCAACGGCGCCGGCAAGACCACCTTTCTCGATGTGATCACCGGCAAAGTGCGGCCCACCCGTGGTGATGTGCTGTTCCGTGGCAAGTCCTTGCTGGGCATCAGTGAGCACCGCATCGCGCGGCTCGGCATCGGCCGCAAGTTCCAGACGCCCCGCGTCTATCAGAACCTCACCCCCCGGCGCAATCTCGAGCTGGCGGTGAAGGGCAGCCATTCGCCCTTCACGCTGCTGCTGGGTCGCCTCAGCACGGAACAGCGCGATCGGGTGCAGGAGTTGCTGGCGGTGGTGGGCCTGGAGGCCAATGCCTCACGGCCGGCCGGCAGCCTCTCCCACGGTCAGAAGCAATGGCTGGAAATCGCCATGCTGCTGGCCCAGGATCCTGATCTGCTGCTGGTGGATGAGCCGGTGGCCGGCCTCTCCGATGAAGAAACCGAGCGCACCGGCGAGCTGCTGCGCCAGCTGGCGGGCGATCACACCGTGTTGGTGATCGAGCACGACATGGACTTCATCCGCGAACTGGACTGTCCGGTCACGGTGCTGCATGAGGGCCATGTGCTCTGCGAAGGCAGCATGGATGAGGTGCAGCACGACCCCCGGGTGATTGAGGTCTACCTCGGGGTTGAGGATGACGACGTCTCGGCCGGAGCCCCCTCTGCTGTCGCCAGCGATAGCGGATCCCACCAGGAGATCCCATGACCAGCACCATGTCCCTGAAGAATGCCCATCCCTCCAGTGGCGAAGACGGCCATCTGCTCGCCATTCGTGATCTCAACGTCTACTACGGTGAGAGTCATATCCTGCGCAATGTCGATCTCTCGATTGCGCCGGGCCAGATGGCCTGCCTGATCGGCCTCAATGGCGTCGGCAAAACCACTCTGCTGAAAACGATCATCGGCCTGTTGCGCCAGCGCAGCGGCTCGTTAACGCTGGCGGGTGAAGAGGTTTCGGCCCTGCCACCGCACCGCCGTGCCCGCACCGGCATCGGCTATGTGCCCCAGGGGCGGGAGATCATCCCCCAGCTCACCGTGCGCGAAAACCTGCTGCTGGGCCTGGAAGCCCTGCCCGGTGGCATCGGCCGCCATCGCCACATCGATCCCCTGGTGTTCGAGCTGTTTCCGATCCTGGAGAAGTTCCTCGACCGTCGCGGCGGCGACCTCTCCGGCGGCCAGCAGCAGCAGCTGGCGATCGCCCGGGCCCTGCTCGGCAAACCGCGCCTGCTGCTGCTCGATGAGCCCACGGAGGGAATCCAGCCCTCCGTGGTACTCGACATCCAGCGGGCCGTCGCCCGCATCATCCGCGAGACGGGCATCAGTGTGCTGCTGGTGGAACACCACGCCAGCTTCGTGCGGCAGGCCGACTGGTACTACGCGATGCAGAAGGGTGGGGTGGTGGCCAGTGGCCCCACCAGTGAGCTCAGCCAGGAACTGATCCAGCGCTTCCTGAGCGTCTGAATGCAGCATCAGCGGATGGCCAACGGGGCGGCAGTGGCCCTGGGCTTGCCCCGGCAGCGTTCCGGGGGGTCGGGATCCATGCCCTGACGGACGGCAACTCATGAATTCGGGCGTAGGATCGGCATCATTTTGATGACCTGGCCCATGGTGTTCACCCCCCTGCGCTCCACCCTCGGCATCGCCGCCTGCATCGCCCTTGGCGCAGGGCCAGCCCTGGCCGAGCCCTGCGAGTTTCTCAGCCCGGTGGGGGGCAATGGCGTCACCAATATCGTCACCAAAACGATCAGCCCCGGCAACCCCCTGGGCCGTCCCAACTGGAACACGGACTTCTTCGTGACCAAGCCTTATCGCAGCTACAAGCTGTTCTTCACAGCCGATTCCTCGGTGAGTGCCACCTATCCGATTCAGGCCTACATGAAGTTCACCGATGGCTCCAGCCTGCAGGTGTACAACAAGAACTTCACCCCCGATCCTGGCAGCGGCGGTTCCGTCCGGGTCCAAACCATTCCCGGCAAGCTGGTCAGCCAGGTGAACATCAAAGTGGGTGCCACCGACAACATGGCGGCCACCGGCTTCACCTATCGCATCTCCGTGCAGGGTTGCTACTGAGCCCTCACTTCAGCCTGGCTAATTGAGCAGGCTCCGCCATAGCGTTGCTGCCGCTGCCAGTGGCGGTAACGGCTGGCCATCACAGCTCAGCAGGGCTCGGCAACCGAGGCTGTTGATCAGCAGGGCGCCATCGCTGCTGAGCAGATCGGCGCGGCTGAGGCTGATTTCCCGCGCCAGGCCGCTCTCGAGAGCCCGCTGCCGCATCACCCCGGGCAGGCAGCCACTGCTGACCGGCGGGGTCCACCACTGACCAGAGCGCAGCACCAGGAGATTGGCGGCGCTGCCGCAGCAGAGTTCGCCGTTGGTGCTGAGCAGCAGCGCGTCGTCGGCGCCGGCAGCGCGGGCTTCGCGCCGCGCCTGAATCTGGCCCCCGTAGGCGAAGCTCTTGCAACGGCTCAGCAGGCTGTCGGCATTGCGGCGCTCCTGGCGACTGATGATCGCCGTGAGCCCAGCAAAGGCGGGTTGGCAGGCGCTCAGCTGCAGCCAGAAGCGATGGACCAATGGGGCCGCTGAGGCGGCAGGCAGATCCAGGCCGCGGCCGCCGCTTCCCCGGCTCCAGTTCAGCCGCAGCGCACCTTGGCGGATGCCGCTGCGCTGCACCGCTTCGGCGATGCGCGGGCCCAGGACCTGGGTTCCGGGAGGAGGCGCCATGCCGAGCAGAAGCGCTGAGCCGTGCCAGCGCCGCAGATGCTGCTCCAGCAACCGCGGTTCGCCCTGCTCCATCAGCACGGTTTCAAACAGGCCATCGGCCAGCTGCAGGCCGCGATCACTCAGGGGCAGCGCCAACTGATCGGGATGGCCCCAGTCGCCGCTGGGCTGGGCGTGATCACCGCTGGCATCAATGTCAATGTCGGCCTTGGCATGGGCGAGCCAGGCGATCGGTTCGAGCTGGGGCATGGTGATGACCTCAGGCCAGGGCCTCCAGCAGCGGCCTGATTTTCCAGCCCATTTCCACCGCCTCCCCCTGGGGGTCGGAGTCGGCAACGATGCCGCAGCCGGCATGGAGCCGCAGCCGTTGCCCTTTCACGATCAGGGTGCGAATCAGGATGCTGCTGTCGAAGCTGCCGTCGGCGCCGAGGTGAAAGAGGGAGCCGCAGTAGGGCCCCCGCGCCACCGGCTCCAGGTCACTGAGGCGCTGGCAGGCCCGCACTTTCGGTGCCCCGGTGATCGAGCCTCCCGGCCAGCAGGCCCGCAGCAGATCCACCAGCCCTTGCCCCGGCTGCAGCTGGCCCGTGACCACCGAGGTGAGGTGATGCACCTGGGCATAGCTCTCCAGTCCCAGCAGCTGGGGCACATCGATCGATCCCGGCACGCAGACCCGCCCCAGATCGTTACGCATCAGATCGACGATCATCACGTTCTCGGCCCGGTCCTTGGGATCGCAGACCAGGGCGGCGGCCGAGTCCGCATCGGCCTGGGGATCGGCGCTGCGGGGTCGGGTGCCCTTGATCGGCCGGGTCTCGATGCTGCCGTCGGCGCCGAGCTGCAGAAAGCGCTCCGGTGAAGCCGAAATCAGGGCTTCGTCGCCCGCCACCGCCAGGCCGCCGAAGGGGGCTGGGCAGTGGCGGCGCAGGCGCCCATGCAGGCCGAGCAGATCCGGCGGCCGCTCCAGCCGGGTTTCGCAGCAGGCGGTGAGATTGGCCTGAAACAGATCGCCCGTGGCGATGCGCCGCTGCAACTGGCTCACCTGGCGGGCGAACTGCTCGGCCGGGGTGTGCCAGTGCCAGGCCTCCAGGCCGATCGGCTCCAGAGGGATGGTGTCGGCGGTGGCCGATGGCAGCTCGAGCAGCAGGCGACGCATCGCCTCGAGGCGGGCTGGCTCCTCCCCTTCCAGCCAGCAGCGCCGCTGCTGGTGATCGAAGTGCAGCAGCGGATCGTGGCGAGCGGCCCAGAGGCTGGCCATGTCCGAAGCCTGCCAATGCGTGCCGGGTTCCACCCAGGCCCCCGCCTCGTAGCCCAGCCAACCCAGCCAGGGGCCGCCCTGGGCCGCCATTCGTTCCAGGGCCAGGAAAGGATCCTCGGATCCGGGGCTGCCGGGCAGTCCGCGGCAGCAGATCACCTCCTGTGGGTTCACTCCCAGCACGGAACGCCGCCCCAGGCTGCTGCCGTCGCCATCGAGAAACACCAGGCCATCGGTGCCCAAGGCAGCGGCCAGGGCCTGGACCAGAGGCCAGGGTTCGCACCACGGCAGCTCGAGGCGCTGGCGGCCGTTCATGCCGAGAAGCGGCGGCTCAGCTCGGGTGCGCCACTGGCCAGATCCGGGCGGCCGGCC
>CALPNT020000085.1 GCA_943325005.2 Bifidobacterium breve
ACCCCGACGGCATCATTGCCGGGGCCCAGGATCGCTGGCGCTACCTGGGCGATCGCCAGTGGGGCTGGCTGGGCACCCGCCCAGTGGCCGACATCCTGGTGCGCTTCCCACCGCTGACGGCCAGCTACGACGTGCAGGGCCAGGAACGATCGCTGCTGCGGGATTTCGAGCGCCAGCTGGCGGCCATGACGGCCCGCTATCGGCTGGGTGATGGCACCGGCGCCACCTTTGTCGGACCGGCCAACAACTGCTCCCAGGATTCCAACCAGGCCCTGTTCGCCGCCATCCAGGGACTGCAGCGGGAACTGCGCCAGCTGGATCAACGCGCCCTGCGGGACTGGCAGCAGCAGGATCCGGCCCAGGCGCAGCGGCTGCGGCAACTGCTGCGCCTGGAGCGGGAGTTGCGGCGCGCCCTGCTGCCCTTTGCCGGCCTGCGGCCCGACTGGCAGCGCCCTGGCGAGGTGCTGGGCACCAGCCTGGAGGATCGACCGCTGGACAACCTGCTGCGGGGCCTGGGCAGTTGGCGCGCCCTGCTGCCGAGGATGGCCAGCGACACGGTGATGCAGGTGTTGCTGCGGCATGGGGCCTCGGCGCTGGTGCTGCGCGCCAACCAGTTAGGTGGTGACCATCCGGAAATTGAGCCCGTGGCACCGCTGACCCTGGGTTGGTGACCATCACGCTGCCTACGATGCCGACACGGGCCTGCGACAACGACCTCCCGTTCCAGTCGCCCGATCGCCGATGCCAGTCGATCCGAGAGCTGATTCCAAATCTGAGCGCTGGATCCAGGTGGGCAGTTCGATCGCGCCTGACACCACTGAAGCGATCGCGGAAGCGCTGGCACCGATCTGCGCCGCCGGTGAGCCGAAGCTGGTGCTGTTGTTTTGCTCCCCCGTCCACGATCTCTCCCTGGCGGCGGCTCTGGTGGCCGATCAGATCGGCGAATCCGGCTTGATCGGCTGCTCCACTGCCGGAGAACTCGCCCCGGATCGCTCCAGTGGCGGGGGGCTGGCGATCTGGGCCCTCGGCGGCCCTGGGTTCACGGTTGCCACCGGCCTGGGCCAGGGCAGTGCCGCGGGTCTGCGCCAGGCGGCCAGTGATGCCGCCCATTGCCTGGATGGCCTGCAGCGCCGCGCCCACACCGTGCTGGTGGTGCTCGCCGACGGGCTCTGTGGCGATCAGATGGAAGTGGTGCGGGGGGCCTACGACGTGGCCGGTGTCGATGTGCCGCTGGTGGGGGGCTGCGCTGGCGACGACATGGCGATGCAGTCCACCCAGCAGATCTTCGGTCGCCAGGTGCTGCACAACGCGGTGGTGGCAGCGGCCATCAGCTCCGATGCCCCTCTGGGCATCGGCGTTTCCCATTGCTGGGAGCCGCTGGGGGAGCCGATGCTGGTGACCAGCAGTTCCGGCAACTCGGTTTCCACCCTGGAGGACCGCCCGGCCCTGGATGTCTACCTTGACGCCTTTGATGCACCGGAGGCGGTGCGCCGCGATCCGGATCTGTTTGCCAACTGGGCCACCACCCGCCCACTCGGGATCCGACGTCGCGATCGCATCGAGATCCGCTATGTCTCCGGCGGCGACTTCAAGACCCGGCGACTGTTGACAATCGCCGAGGTGCCCCAGGGTGGGCTGGCATTTCTGATGCAGGGCGATTCCCACTCGGTGTTGGAGGCCACTCACACGGCCTGTCAGATGGCCTGTGAAGGTCTGGCTGGCTCCCCCCTGCGGGGAATGTTGCTGTTCGATTGCGTGGCGCGGCGATCCGTTCTCCAGGACGCACGCATCCTTGAGGAGATCCAGCAGATCAATTCGGTACGCGGTGATCTACCGGTGGGTGGCTTCTACACCTATGGCGAAATTGCCCGCACCAAGGGTGCAGGTGGCTTTCACAACCAGACCTTGGTGGCCCTCGCCTTGGCATGAACGAAGCTCCCTGGTCGCTGCACCTGCTCTCGGAAGTGCTCGCCGCCTTCTCGGTGGAAGATCCCAACGCCCTACGCAACGTGATCAATCGCGTCGCCGAGGCCGTGGATGCGGAAGTGGTGGCGATCCTCCGCCAGGGCACGATCAGCCTCTGCATCGGGCTCAGCGCCGCCGAGCAGCCGTTGTTGATCGCCCATGCCCAGGACCATCCCGCCAGCATCCAACTGTCCTCTGGCCAACTGCAGACTTACTGGGCGCCCATGGGCGAAGCGGCTCTACTGGTGGTGGGCCGCCTCAGCGAGGGGTTCAACCTGGAGGAACGGTCGCTGCTGCGGGCGATGGGACGCAGCATCCAGCTCAGTGCCCAGGTGCTGCAGGCGCTGACAGCGGAGCGGGAGGCCAAGGACGCCGCACTGCGGCAGGCCACCCACGATGCCATGACCGGTCTGCCCAGCCGCATCCTGGTGCTGAAGCGACTGGAGACCATGCTGGCCTCTGCTGTCAGCGGCGATCGGCTGGCGACGGTGCTGTTTGTCGACATCGATCGGTTCAAGCAGATCAACGATGTGCACGGCCATGCCTCCGGCGACCAATTCCTGATTGCCGTAGCAAATGTGTTGCGCAACGTCGTGCGCAGTGATGATCTGGTGGGGCGACTTTCCGGCGATGAGTTCGTCGTCGTTACCCGCACCGCCACACGCCAGGACGCGGAATCGTTAGCGGCCCGCATCATCGAGCGAGTCAGTCGGCCCCTGCTGCTGGCCGGCAAGCTGGTGAGCCATTCGCCCTCCATCGGCATCGCCACTGCCATGGCTGGTGACAGCGCCGAAACCCTGATCGAGAACGCCGACATGGCGATGTATCGCGCCAAAGATCAGGGCCGCGGTTGCTACACCTGTTACGACCGCACGATGCGGCTGGAAGCCCAGCACCGGGCGGCCGTGGAGGCCGATCTACGCCGCGGCGTGCGCCAAGGTGAGATTCTTGCTTACCTGCAGCCGATCGTCACCCTGCCGGATGGACGGCTCGTGGGTTTCGAGGCCCTGGCCCGCTGGCAGCATCCACGGCGCGGGCTGCTGGAACCGAGGGAGTTCATCAGCGTGGCGGAGGACACCGGCCTGATCGTCGAGATCGACACGCTGATCATCAAGGAAGCGTGCACCATCGTGGGCAGCTGGCGGACACACCATCCGGAGCAGCCGCTGCGGTTGTCTGTGAACGTCTCAGCACGCACCTTTATCGATCCAGCTCTACCCGATTGTGTGGCACAGGCCTTGCAGTCCTCCGGCCTTGAACCTGAGAACCTCTACATTGAAATCACCGAAACCATGCTGGTGGAAGATATCGAGTCGACCACCCTGGTGGTGGATCGGCTCAAACAACTCGGCGTCCGGCTCGCGATTGACGACTTCGGCACGGGCTACTCGTCGCTGCTCTATCTCAAGCGCTTCCCGGTCGGTATTCTCAAGATCGATCGCTCCTTCATCGATGGGCTGGGGGTGGATCGGGAGGATGAGGTGATTGTCAAGGCCGTGATCGGGGTCGCCCGAGCCCTGGACATCGACCTGGTGGCCGAAGGGGTGGAAACCCAGCGGCAACTGGAGATGCTCATGGACCTGGGTTGCCATTACGTGCAGGGCTATCTGTTCGGACGACCCTGCGATGCCAGCACCGCCGAAAAGCTGCTGAACCACCAGGGAGGCCTGGTCAGTTCGGGCCTGTGAGCCTGGGCTTGAGTCGCTCGCATGCCATGGGCGGCGGCTGGGCCATCAGGGCAAGGCCCCGGGGCGGCCGAACAGATGGCCCTGGCCCCAGGGACAGCCCAGCGCCTGCAGGGCGAGGCGCTGGCTGTCGGTTTCGATGCCTTCGGCCACCACCTCCAGGCCCAGGTCGCAACCGAGGTGAATCATCGAAGCGATCATGCACTCGAGGTGACTGTCACAGCCGAGTGCTGCGGTGAAGTAGCGGTCAATTTTGATACCATCAATCGGTAATCTGGCAAGTCTGGAGAGGCTGGAATAGCCGGTGCCGAAGTCATCGAGATGCACACGGACTCCGTTGTGGCGCAAACTTGTCAACTCCTGGATGCAGCGGCTGGAATCCTGGAGGATCTTGGTTTCGGTGATTTCAATCACCAGGCGACCTGGATTGATAGCCATGGCCTCGATTCGCTCCAGCAGATCGGCGGCAAATCCCGTCCGCTCAAGTTGCAACGGACTGACGTTGATCGCCAGACTCCAGTGATCGGGCCGCCGAGGATGATATTGCAGCAGGCTCAGCGCCTCGCTGATCACCCAGCTGCCGAGTTCGATCACCATGCCGGTGCGCTCCGCTTCGATAATCAACATTTCGGAGTCGATTGGCAGACCCTGCTCTGGTTGCAGCCGCACCAAGGCTTCGTGACCCAGGATTGTGGCGCTGCCATCCTGGGGGCTGACCTTGAGGGAAACAATCGGCTGGTAGGCCAACGTGAGTTTTTGATTGAGAATCGCCAGGCGTAATTCCTGGTGCACCCTGCAATTGGAGCGAAAGTGAGCTTCGATGCTGGCGTCGTGCAGGGCCAGCGATTCGGTCGCGCTGCGTTTAGCGTGATACATGGCAACATCGGCCTGACGCAACAACTCATCACCATCGGCCGAGGGGTCGCTGGTCACCGTGATGCCGACGCTCATCGTGGGGTCGAAGCGTTGACCATGCAGCAGCCAGGGAGCGGCGATGCACTGCTGCAGCATGCGGGCGATCGCGATCGCTTCGCTGCCATCGCGGATCCAACCGGTGAGCACCACGAACTCATCACCGCCCAGGCGTGACACCGTGGCTTCAGCGGGCAAAGCCTCCTGCAAGCGCCGGCTGATTTCAATCAACAGATCATCGCCAACCTGATGGCCGTGCATGTCGTTGACGTCCTTGAAATGGTCGAGATCGCAGAACAGAACTCCGATCTGGCCACCTCGATCCCGCAACCGTCCCAGGGCCAGGTCCAGCCGCTCGCGCAGGCCACGGCGATTCGGAAGTCCAGTGACTGGGCATTCGCGCACCAGATTGGCGAGCAGCAGCTGTTGTTGTTGCAGTTCCAGATTAAGGCGATCACTGTGCTGGCGTTGCTGTTCGATACGCTCGACCGTGACTTGCAGCTCCTGATTGGAGATGCGGGTGCTGATATCGCGGATGCAGAAGATCACCGGGGTGGGCACTTCGGTTTCCACCGGCCGCCACTCAATCTCGCAGACTTTCAGAGGCTGGCGTTGCAGCAACACCGTGGTGGCTCCAGGGATCTGGGAGATGCTGGCGAGCACGGCTTGGGCCAGCACAGGATCACCCTGATGATCCAGCGGTAACAGGGAAAGGATCGGATGGCCGAGGCTGCGCATTCGCGGCTGATCAATGAAACGATCAAACGAACTGTTGCACCACAGCACCAGCCCCTGGTGATCGGTGATCACCAGGGCATCGCTGATCGCGCTGAGGGCGGTTTCCAGGCGGCCGAGAATGCACCTCAGTTCAAGGATGATCGGCTGCTCGTTCACCTCCGGGGTCATGGAACTCACGCTTCGGCCGGGGTGCCTTGGGGCAACGGAGTCAGCGTTGCACCGAACAGCCAGTGCTCGTGTTGTTTCTCCGCAATGATGAAGTGCTCGGACACGATCTCCGAGCCGTCCTGGCAGATGGTTTTCAGGCGCAGGGGGTGGGCCAGGATCGTGGAGGTCTCGCTGGACTGGAAGCGAGAGAAACCCAGCTGATGGGACATCCGGAAGGCCTCCGGCAGGATCACGCTCAGGGGCTGGCCCCGCAGCTGCTCTTCGCTCCAGCCGTAGATCTGCTGAAAAGCGGCGTTGATGGCCACAATGAGGCCGTTGTGGTCGGCCAACACAAAGGGGCTGGCGCCATGGCGTAACGCCTCAAGACTGGGTGGGGCAGGAGTCACCATCACCGCAACGGCTGGATGCGCCGAGCAGCCCCAAGCTTCGCCTCACGGGGGCAATCACAACGGCCCTGGGCGCACCCGACTGGACGAAGAAGCATGGAGCCACAAGCGAAGAAGGCCATAGGCTGTAAAAAAAATAAATCAACAAATCTGATTCTAACCAACAAAAAAGCCCAGATGCTTGAGGCATTGAAACCTCAGGCATCCAGGCTTTTGTCCATTCAATGGAGCCAAGCGGATTCGAACCGCTGACCCCCTGCATGCCATGCAGGTGCTCTACCAGCTGAGCTATGGCCCCGTAGATGCGCTGGACTGGACAACCCCTGGAATGAATCCCGAAGCTGTGGCTGGATAGCCGCAGGGCCCGAAGGCCTTGTCTGGCGCGGTCTCAGCTTACAACGCGGCGGACCACCCTCAGACCTGGCGCCAGACGGCCACCAGGCGCCCCTGCACCGTGACCTGATCGGCGGGCATAACGATCGGGGCATAGGCGGGGTTCGCCGCCGCCAGGGTGACGGTGCTGCCCTGGCGCTGAAAGTGCTTGAGCGTGGTGCCGCTGCCGACGACCAGGGCGCTGACAATCGTGCCGTTGCGCAGCTGAGTCGGGTCATTGACGGGCTCCATCAGCACCAGATCGCCATCGGCGATATGGGCATCGATCATCGAATCGCCGTTGACCGTGAGGGCAAAAAGCCCCCGGGTGTCGAGCAGCGGCGTGAGATCAACACGCTCCTGGATGTCGTCAAAGGTTTCCACCAGACCCCCCGCCGCCACCGCCCCGAGCACGGGGATGCCGACGCTGCGGGCGCCGCCCAGCAACTGCATGGTGCGGGCCTGGCCCTCCTGCCAGGTGATCCAGCCCTTTTGCTGGAGATGGCGCAGCCGGCTCTGGATCGGTGCCGGCGAGCGCAGGCCCATGGCCTCCATCATCTGGCGGATCGAAGGGCTGTGACGATGGGCGCCGATGTAGCCATCAAGCCAGTCATAAAGCTCCTGCTGGGCACTGGTCAGGGGCTGCTGGTTGGAGTGGGGCACCGAAGACGGCCGTCGCTGATACAGATGTACCGCCTTATCGTGCCTTTGTCCAGTGCGGATGGTGGCGGCCGTTCAGGGATTCGGGCTCAGGACCGGCAGCGGCGGCGGCGGCAGGCGGGGCAGCCCCGCAGCAGGAGCCACGCTGCCGCCGAACAGCTCGGCCAGGGCGGCGATGCGCTCGGCGGGTGGCTCCGGACCCAGGTTCCAGAGGCTTTCGAAATAGAAAAAGGCCACCCCAAGGCCCAGCTCGCGGTTGGCCTGCACCTTCTGGCGGATCAGCCCGATCGGATTGGGACGGTTACGCAGGCCGGTCATCACGGCAATGGCGGTGGGGATGCGCCGTTGGGTCTCCTGCACCTCCGGACGGCTGAGCTGGGGCAGATAGCTCTCCAGATCCGAGCGGTAGATCTGGATCAGCACCTCATCGGCGATGCCGCGCTGGACCCAGCTTCGCCAGTCCTGCAGTTGCAGCTTGTAGGCGAAGGCGTAGTAGTTGGGCGAGATCGAGAGGATCGTTCCGGGCCTGGCCTTGCGCACCGCCCTGGCCAGGCGCTCCATGAAGGCGGTGAGACGATCAGCTCGCCATTTGACCCAGGCAGCGTCCTCGGCAGCGGCGGGCGGTTCACGGCCGGTCTCCTTGCGGTAGAGCGCCACGGTGTAGGGGTCGTAGCCGAACTCCCGCGGCAGGCTCATGTGGTCGTCGAACTGAATACCCTCAGCGTCGTACTGGCTCACCACTTCCAGCACCAGGTCGGTGATCAGTTGCTCCACCTCCGGCCGGAAGGGATTGAGCCACACCACCTCGCCGGCAGCGCTGATTGAGCTGAGCCCGCCATCCCGCTTCTGCGTGAGCCAGTCGCGATGGCGCTTCGCCAGCGCCGAATCGGGCGGCGCCATCAAGCCGAATTCAAACCAGGGCATCACCTGCAAGCCGCGGCTGCGGCCGGCAGCGATCAGCTCAGCGACGATGTCTTGCCCCTGCAGGCCCCTGTAGGTGAAGTCCTGGAGTTGGCGCCCCTCGCTGACGCCGCTGGGGTAGTAGGCCATGCCGCCGTTCCACACCACCACGTAGAGCCGGTTGAACTGCAGATCGGCCAGTTGATTCACCGTGGCCTGCATGCGGCTGCGATCGCGCAGCACCGGCATGTCGTTGGCGGTGAGCCACACGCCTCGCAATTCGGTCCGCTGGACCGGTGGCGGCTGGGCGCTGCTGGGCTGGGCCAAGCCCGGCTGGGGCCCTGGCCACACGCCTGCCAAGCTCAGCAGCCCGGCCAGCGAAAGCAACCCGGCCAACAATGGCGGCGGCATGGGGCAAAAGGGCCGTCGCGCACGCACCATGCTTCCAGCCTAGGCAGGCCCAACACCCCAGACCGGCCCCCAGCGCTTGCTGCCGTGCAGGCCTTGTTCGGCCTGTTCCGCGCGTGGCACTGGCACGGCGCTTCATGGCAGCCACCCTCAAGCGCCGACCTCTGCAACCTCGTCGGCATCCTGGAGGAGCAGGCCGTCACGAGCTTCCTCAGTCCCGATGGCCGTCGCTTCACCTCCACGATCACCGCTGCCCCAGGCGCGAAGCCCAAGGCCCTCGACGGTTCAGAACGGCGGGGGGCTCCTTAGCCCCCGAGCAGGGCCGCCAGCAAAGCCTGCTGGGCGTGGAGACGGTTTTCGGCCTGGTCAAAGACACGGCTGGCGGAGCCCTCGATCACACCGGCCGTGATTTCCTCGCCGCGGTGGGCCGGCAGGCAGTGGAGCACGATGGCGCGGCTGTCAGCCTCGGCCAGCAACTCCTCGTTCAGACACCAGCCGGCAAAGGCCCGTTGCCGGTCTTCCTGCTCCTGTTCCTGGCCCATCGAAGCCCACACGTCCGTGTAGACGGCATGGGCGCTGCGCACGGCCGCCACCGGATCGTGCACCACCTCCACCTTGGCGCCACCTTGGGCCAGGGCCCGAGCCTGGTTCAGCACCGCCGTGCTGGGCTCGAAACCAACGGGACAGCCGATGCGCACATTCACCCCCAGCAGGGCCCCGCAGAGCATCAGCGAATGGGCCACATTGTTGCCATCGCCCACATAGCTGAGCGTCAGTCCCTCCACGGCACCGAAAGCTTCCTGGAGGGTGAGGAAATCAGCCAGGGCCTGGCAGGGATGCTCGAGATCGGTGAGGGCATTGATCACCGGAATCGAGGCCCAATGGGCGTACTCGGCGAGTTCCTGCTGGGCAAAGGTGCGAATCGCCAGGGCATCGCAGTAGCGGCTCAGCACCCGGGCCGTGTCGGCGATCGGCTCGCCGCGCCCCACCTGGGTGACGCTGGGATTGAGATCGATCGTCTGGCCGCCGAGCCGGGCCATCGCCACAGTGAAACTCACCCGCGTGCGGGTGGAGGCCTTGCTGAAGATCAGGCCCAGCACCTTGCCGCCGAGGTCGATCCGGCGGCGGCCAGCCTTGAGTTCTGTGGCCAGGGCAAGCAACTGCCGGGTTTCCAAGGCGCTCAGATCGGCCGAGGAGAGCAGATCGCGGCCCTGGAGAGCGGCAAGTGGGCTGGGGGCAGACGGAGACTCCATGGAGCCGCTACAAAGAACCCTTATCCGAGATCACAGGCCCCTGCGTCAAGGGCCCTGGGCAAGCGCCCCTGGCCGCAGGGGGTCTCAGCCCAGGGCCGCAGCCACGAGGACAGCTTCCTGAGGCATCACGCTGGAAGCCAGCAGATCCTTGAGCTCATCCCCCTCAATCACCTCTTTCTCGAGGATTTTCTGGGAGATGGATTCGAGCAGATCACCGTTGTGGCGCAGGATCATCAGAGCTCGGTCGTGGGCGCGATCCACCAGGCCGCGCACCTCACGATCGATCGCCTGGGCGGTGGCATCACTCACCACACGACGGGGATTGTTGGTGCCGCCGAGGAAGCGACCGCCACCCTGCTTGTCGTAGGCGAGGGGGCCAAGGGTATCGCTCATGCCGTAGGTGCCCACCATCTGTTCAGCGATGTCGGTGGCACGCTGCAGGTCGTTGGCGGCGCCGGTGGTGACCTCGCCGAAGATGATCTCTTCGGCACTGCGACCGCCCAGCAGGGTGGCGATCTGGCCTTCGAGATCTTCTTTTGAGTTGAGGAAGCGCTCCTCGGTGGGCAGCTGCAGGGTGTAACCGAGAGCCGCCATGCCGCGGGGCACGATCGAGATCTTGGCCACCTTGCTGCCGCCCGGCATCAGATGGCCGACGATCGCGTGGCCGACTTCGTGATAAGCCACCACTTTCTTCTCGTCCGGCTGCAGCACCCGACTCTTCTTCTCCAGGCCTGCCACCACCCGCTCGATCGCTTCGTTGAGATCAGCCTGGGCCACGGTGGTGCGCATCGCCCGAGCCGCCAGCAGGGCCCCCTCATTGACCAGATTGGCCAGATCGGCGCCAGCAAAACCACTGGTGGCCTGGGCAATGCGATCGAGATCGACGCCTTCGGAGAGTTTGACTTTCTTGGCGTAGATGTCCAGAATCGTGCGGCGACCGGAAAGATCGGGCCGATCGACCAGCACCTGGCGATCAAAGCGACCGGGACGCAGCAGCGCCGCATCCAGAACCTCCGGTTGGTTGGTGGCGGCCAACACGATCACCGGCTTGTCCTGGGCGGCGAAGCCGTCCATCTCGGTGAGCAGCTGGTTGAGCGTCTGCTCGCGTTCGTCATTGCCGCCCATCATCCCCATCGAGCCGGCGCGGCTCTTGCCGATCGCATCAAGTTCATCAATGAAGATGATGCAGGGTGCCTTCTTCTTGGCCTCTTCAAACAGATCGCGCACCCGGGCGGCACCAGCCCCCACAAACAGCTCCACAAATTCAGAGCCGCTGATGATGAAGAACGGCACACCGGCTTCGCCGGCTACTGCTTTTGAAAGCAAGGTCTTACCGGTGCCGGGAGGGCCCACCAGCAGCACTCCCTTGGGAATGCGGGCGCCGATGGCCGTATAGCGCTCCGGAGTTTTAAGGAAATCAACGATTTCGGTGAGTTCGGTCTTGGCCTCATCCACACCGGCCACATCAGCGAACGTGACCCGCGATTCTTCATCCGGCACATACACCTTGGCTTTGCTCTTGGTGAAGCTCAACGCCCCCTGGGCGCCGCCCATGCCACTGCGGCGGGCGAAGAACTGCAGCACCACGATGAAGATCAAAGGCGGCACGATCCAGCTCAGGGCCGTGGTGATGAAGCTGGGCTTGCGCGGTGGTGCGGCGGCAAACTCCACCCCATGCTTCTCCAGCCGCTGGGGCAGCTCCATGTCGAAGATCGGCGTGGTGGCCAGCACCGTGGGAGAGTCTTCGGCCGGGGCCTCCTTGAGCTCGTAGCGGATCTGGTCGGAGGTGATGTAGGCACGTTTGACGTTGTCGGCATCCACCTGGCCGATGAACAGCGAATAGGGCACCCGCGGCACCTGGTTAGCTGGATTCGGCAGGAAGTTACTGACCAGCAGCAACACACCGAAACCGATCAACAACAGGTTGATGATCCCAAAGCGCCGGCT
>CALPNT020000086.1 GCA_943325005.2 Bifidobacterium breve
CGGTCCGTCGGGGCCTGGAACGGCCGGAGCGCTGTCGGTCGTCTGGGTTGTCGTCGCTGTGCTTATGGACTCTGTCGTTGCGGGCTCCGCCCTGATCGGCTCCGTGCTGATGGGCTCCGCACCAATCGCCCTGGGCGGGGCAGGCAACTGCAGATGGCCATGGAGCACCAGAGACCGGCCCTCGGGCCGCAGCGAGGCCAACAGCTGGGTGGGCCGCTGCCCTGGCGCTACCGGCAGCGGCCAGCCCAGCCACTGCTCCAGCGCCTGGGGCCGGGCCATGAGCAGGGCGGCACCCTCGCCGAGACGATCCAGCTGCTGCTGCAGGCCCGGCTGGGAAGCCTGGTTGAGTTCAGGGATCTGGGACACATCCAGGGCCCGCTCCAGCACGCCGCGACCGGAGGCGATCAGCACCAGATCGTCGTCCACCAGGGCGGTGGCCAGGGGCATGGAGCGGCTGCCCAGCAGCGCACCACGGCCGCTGATCAGCCCCATGCCGCGGTAGTTGCTCACCTGCAGATCCGTGCCAGCCAGGCTGCGGGTCTGCCAGAAGCGCTGCAAGAAATGGCGAGCGCCGTCGTCGTCGCGGCTGGCCAGGGCCAGCAGCCAGCCGCCGGCGGGAAGGCCGCCGGTGCTGGCTGCTGGCTCAGCCGCTGGATCCTCGAACAGCACCAGGGCGATCCCCGGGGCCAGCCAGCGGGCCAGTTCATCGTGGTAGTCGAGGCCGGCAGCGGCGAAGGCCCCATCCCGCAACCGCGCGATCGCCTCGCCGGCGCTGCGGCGCTGGCGGCCCGGTGCCACTGCCCGGGCATAGGCCACGGGCTGTTCACCATCGCTGAGCAAATACAGGCTCAACGGAGCCTGGGCTGGCACGAACCGGGCCGCCCGGGGGATGGAGAGAGCGTGATGGGCCAGCTGCAGCGGTCCCCGCTGCCAGACCAGCCACCAGCCGCCCAGACCAAGGCTGAAGGTGAGCAGCACCGCGGCCAGCACCACCGCCAGAAAGGGGCGGCCCTTCATGCACGCACAGCAGGATGGAGCCATCCTGCCGCCCTACCGGTTCCCATGCCCGATACCAGCACGCCCGCGGCGGGTTCAGCGACGCCGTTGCCGATCAGCGCCAGCGACCTGCAGGCCCGGCTGCTGGCCGGGGAAGCGATCCAGCTGGTGGATGTGCGCGAGGACAACGAGCTGGAGCTGGCCCAGCTGGCCCATCCGGTGCTGCATCTGCCCCTGAGCCGCTCCCAGGACTGGATCGGCCAGATCGACAGCCTGATCGAGCGCCAACAACCGGTGGCGGTGCTCTGTCACGCCGGGGTGCGCAGCTGGCATTTCGGTTGCTGGCTGATCCAGGAGCACGGCCATTCCCAGGTGTGGAACCTGCAGGGGGGCATCGATGCCTGGAGCGTGAACGTGGATCGCTCGATTCCCCGCTACTGAAATGGCGCCCTTGATCTGCGCCATGGATCGCCATGTCGGGCCGCGACGGTGTGACGCCGGCAGCGCAGCAGAGTCCGGTCGATCCCTACGATCCAGAGATCACCTAACACGAATCGGGTTGGACACCCTGCCGCGGCGGCAACAGGACGTGCTCAGAGCCACGGTTCGGCATTACGTCGACACGGTTGAGCCCGTGGGCAGCAACACCCTGGTGCGTCGCTTCGGCCTGCCCGCCAGCCCCGCCACCGTGCGCTCGGCCATGGGGGCTCTGGAACTGCGGGGCCTGCTCACCCAGCCCCACACCTCCGCCGGCCGCATCCCCAGCCAGCAGGGCTATCGGCTGTACGTGGATCAGCTGCTGCCCGAACCCGGCTCGGCCGCCCGCCAACTGGAGCGGGAGCTGGCGGGGGTGAGCCTGCAGTGGGCCGCTCTCGACGACCTGTTGCTGCATCTGGCTCGCCGTCTGGCCGATCTCACCGGCCTGCTCAGCCTGATCACCCGGCCCCAGCGCCAGCGACCGCAGCTGCAGGCGATCCGGCTGGTGGCCAGCAGTGACCGGCTGCTGGTGTTCCTGGTGCAGAGCTCGGCGCTCACCACCAGCCTCAACCTGCGGCTACCCAGCGGCGCCGAGCGGGAGCTGCCGATCCTGGAGCGCTGGACCAACGACCGCCTGCGCCACCCGGATGGCCAGATCCCCTGGGAGCGCCTGCCGGAAGAGCTGCGCCGCAGTGGCGATGTGCTGCGCCAGGCCCTGGAGCACCACGAACGGCTGCGCTGCGCCGACCTGGACGGGGTAGTGGCGGCGGGCCTGGGCGGACTGCTGGGCCAGCCGGAATTCAGCCGCACCTCCAGCCTGTTGCCCTTGGTGCAACTGGTGGAACATCAGCCCGAGCAGGTGCTGGGCCCCTGCCTGGGGCCCGAAGCCCCCGTCGATTCGATCTGGATCGGCAGGGAGCACCCCCACCGGGCCCTCGAGGCCTGTTCGGTGGTGCAGGCCCCCTATGGCACCGCCGATGGCGACTGCGGCCATGTGGTGCTGGTTGGACCGATGCGGATGGCCTACGCCACCGCCCGCTCCGCCGTGCGCTCGGTGGCGACGATCCTGCAGCGACTCCTGAGCTGAACGAGGCACCGAACTTCCGCCATGACTTATTGCGTCGCCTTCCTGCTTGAGAAGGGCCTCGTCTTCGCCTCCGACTCCCGCACCAATGCCGGCGTGGACTACATCTCCAGCTACAGCAAGCTGCATGTGTTCCAGCCGGCTGAAGATCGGCTGTTCGTGATCATGGCGGCCGGCAATCTCGGCACCACCCAGGCCGTGCTCAACCGCATCCGCCGTGACATCGACCGGCACCATGAAGCGGCGACGGAGCAGGCCGATCGGAAACCAGCGGCCGACGGCCCAGCCTGCCCCTCCGACGGCTCACCCGCAGCCGCCACACCGGGTGCATCCAGCGCACCGCCGACCCTGCTCACCGCCCGCTATCTGTTCGAGGCCGCCGATTACATCGGCAAGTTGAGCGTGGATGTCCAACGGCAGTTCAGCACCTCCCTGCGGGAGGCGGGCGCCACCGGCGAGGCCAGCTTCATCCTCGGCGGCCAGATCGCCGGCGAGAAGCATGGCCTCTATCTGATCTATCCCCAGGGCAATGCGGTGATGGCCACGGCGGAAACTCCTTTTCTGCAGATCGGTGAGAGCAAATACGGCAAACCACCGCTGGATTACATCGGCCACAGCCGCCTCTCGCTCGAGGATGCCGCCCGTCTCTGCCTGGTGTCGCAGATCATCACCCGCCGCGCCAATCTCACCGTGGGGCCACCGTTTGAAATTGCCTTGGTGCCCGCCAATGAACTGCGGGTGTCTCGCCGGGTGAAACTGGAGAAGGAGTGCGACGAAGTGAACCGCTCGATGGAAGTGTGGACCCGCACGATGCAGGAAGGCCTGCAGCGGCTGCCGCGCTTCGCCTGGGAACAGGATCCGCTTTAACGCGGCTTTCTTGGGGGCAACCGGCCCCCACCGGCCCTCAGCCCCCCAGCCGGTCCCCCAGCCGCTCGACCATGGTGTTGACATCCTTGTCGCCGCGGCCGGAGAGGTTGAGCACCACCTCGGTGCCGGGGGCGAGGGTGGGGCAGAGCTGCTCCAGCCAGGCGAAGGCATGGGCGGTTTCCAGGGCCGGGATGATGCCTTCGAGTCGGCAGAGAAGTTGCAGGGCCTCCAGCGCTTCATCGTCGGTGACGGCGGCGTATTCAGCCCGGCCGATGCCCTTGAGATAGCTGTGCTCCGGGCCGACGCCCGGATAGTCGAGACCGGCGCTGATCGAATGGGCCTCCTGCACCTGGCCCTCGCTGTCCTGCAGCAGCAGGCTCATGGCGCCATGCAGCACTCCCACCCGCCCTTCGGTGATCGTGGCCGCATGGCGGCCGGTGGCGACGCCATCACCGGCCGCCTCAACGCCGATCAGGCGCACCGAGACATCCTCGACAAAGGGATGGAACAGGCCCATGGCATTGGAGCCACCACCGACACAGGCCACCAGCACATCCGGCAACCGACCGAAGGCCTCGGCGCACTGGCGCTTGGTCTCCTCACCGATCACCGCATGGAAATCGCGCACCAGCATCGGGTAGGGGTGCGGGCCGGCCACCGAGCCGAGGATGTAGTGGGTGCTCTCGACATTGGTGACCCAGTCGCGGATCGCTTCGCTGGTGGCGTCCTTGAGGGTGGCCGTGCCGGCGGTGACCGGCTGCACCGTGGCACCGAGCAGGCGCATGCGGAACACATTCAGCGCCTGACGGCGCATGTCCTCGGCGCCCATGTAAATGACGCAGTCGAGGCCGAAGCGGGCGCAGACCGTGGCGGTGGCGACGCCGTGCTGGCCGGCGCCGGTTTCGGCGATGATCCGCCGCTTGCCCATGCGCAACGCCAGCAGCGCCTGGCCGAGGGCGTTGTTGATCTTGTGGGCGCCGGTGTGATTGAGATCTTCACGCTTCAGCCAGAGGCGCGGGCCGCCTTCCGGGCGGCGGTAATGCTCGCTGAGCCGCTCCGCCTCATAGAGGGGGCTGGGCCGGCCGACGTAGTCGCGCAGCAGATGGTTGAGCCGAGCGGTGAAGGCCGGATCGCGCCAGGCCTCAGCCGCCGCCGTCTCCAGCTCGGCCAGGGCCGGCATCAGTGTTTCCGGCACGTACTGGCCGCCATAGGGTCCGAAGCGGCCGAGCGCATTGGGCCGGACGGAGGGCTGCAGCGCTGCAGCGTCAGGATGGGCGGCGGGCCTCGGCGGGATGGTGCTGGTCACCGGCGGCGCTCGAAAGACGGATCGTCAGCGTAGAGACTGCAACGGCCTGGCATGGCCACACCCTGATCGCCCAGCCGGCCGCCGATGTCATCCAGCGAGCCCGCCAGCAACCCCGCCCATGCCAGTGCCCGGATCCAGCCCGCAGCGGCGCTGCCGCCCCTGGTGCTCTGGAGCTGGCTGCTCAGCCGCCTGCTGTTCTTTGGCCCGCTGCTGATCGCCGTGCAGCGGCAGGAGCCCGGCGCCCTGGCCTCCCGGCTGAGCCAATGGGATGCCGCCCACTATCTGCAGATCGTGGAGCAGGGCTACGCCGGTGACAACTTCGCCTTCTTCCCCGTTTTTCCCTACGTCGTCAAGCTGACGGCTGGCCTGTTGCATCTGCCCGCCG
The DNA here is from genome assembly GCA_943325005.2 of Bifidobacterium breve. Classification (GTDB taxonomy): domain Bacteria; phylum Cyanobacteriota; class Cyanobacteriia; order PCC-6307; family Cyanobiaceae; genus Cyanobium. Next base: position 5,116 of record CALPNT020000086.1, read on the forward strand.
TGGCCGTGGCGCTGGTGCTCAGCAACGCAGCCTTTCTGATCGCCCTGGCCCTGTTGCTTCGGCTCAGTCGGCAATGCCTGGGAGAGGCCACCGCCAGGACCGTGGTGCTGCTGTGCTGCTTCAACCCGATGAGCATCTTCTGCGCAATTCCCTATACGGAATCGTTCTATCTACTGTTCACCTGCCAGGCCCTGATCGAGCTGCTGCGCCCCCGCTTGCACGCAACTCGGATCGCCCTGTTCGGAGCTCTCAGCGCCGCGACCCGCCCCACCGGCCTGGTGATCGCTCCCGCCATCCTGGTGGCCTTTGGCCGCCGCCGCCGCCTCAGCGCCGGCCTGGTGGTGGCGCTGCTGGCCCTGGGCGGACTCGCCGCCGTGGCCGGGATCAACCTGCAGCTGAGCGGCGATCCGCTTGCCTTCATCCACGCCCAGCAGGCCTGGAACGTACGGCCGGGCTTCAATCTCTCCGGGCTGCCCTCCTGGAGCAAACTGCTGTCCCAGGTGGTCCTCGGCCTGACCAACACCAAGGCAGCGGCCCTGGTCGACCTCGCTCACCCGATCCTGATCACGGCCACGATGCTGCTCGGGGTTGCGGCCTTCGGACTGCGCCAACGGCGACCAAGAACCAGCTTCGTGCTCTCGCTGGTGGCGTTCCTCGCCTACTGGCTGCTGGCCGGCATGCCCGGTCTCAACCTGCTGGTGGTGGTGGGGGCGGTGCTGCTGGCTGCCTGGGGCTACCGGCGACTGCCCCTGGAGCTCTGGGTGTTCGGCGCCGCCAGCCTGCTGCTCTATCTGCTCAAGCAGAACACGATCAGCCTCGAGCGCCACATCTTCGCCACGGCGCCGCTGCTGATGCTGTACGGCGCCTGGTTCGAGCACCATCCCGGCTGGCGCCGCTTTCTGCTGGGCTTCGGCAGCCTGCTGCTGGTGCTCTACGCCCTGCGCTTCGCCCACGGCCTGTGGATCGGCTGAGCTCAGGCGCGGCTGGGGGAAACCTGGGACGTCAGTCCTCCTCAGGGCTGATCGGGATCAGCCAGGTGCCCCGGTAGGTGGGCTGGGGGGAATCCGGGCTGCCGGCGAACAGTCGCAAGGGATAGCGGCCGGGGACGCTGGGGTTGAACAACACCAACGACAGGCCATAGGTGCCAGCACCGGCCAGGGGGGTCTCGGGAAGGATCAGAACCTCCCCGGAGCTGGGTCTCTCCAGGCGGGCCGGCAGTCGCTCGGCGCAGCGGCTGCGCTGGACCGCCGGCGGCGTGAGCATGCGGCAGAGGCGCAGGCTCTCCTGAATCAGGCTGCCATCGAAGTTGTCTGGAAAACGCAGGCTGAGCGAGGAGAGTGGCAGCCCATGGTCCTCGGGGCGGATCAGCAAGGCGTATCGGGAGCGCTTGAGCCGGATCGGCATCCCCTGCACGAAGTCCAGGGCCTGGAAGCTGCGACCGTCACCCCAGAGGCGCTCGCGGCGGCCGACCGGCGGGGCGGCGGCGGGGCTAGCGAGGCTGGCCCAGGGCAGCAGTGGCACCGAGACGGCCAGGGCCGCGAGCCACAGCCACCTCCGGGTCGGACCAGGGCCGGCACCGGGGAGCAAGCGCAAGGTGGACGGCATGGGACAACCCATCAGAAGCGGAAGCGCAACTTCAGCAGCGCCCCAAGGGCACGGAAGCTGGAACCTTGGCTTCTGGCCAGAGGTGTGCTGTCCCAGTCGCTGCCGCTGGCGGTGAGCTGGCCGCGGGGACGGGGCAGCCAGAACAGGCCCGGCGTGATCGAGAGCCAGTCCGTGGCCTGATAGCGATACCAGATCTCCATCATCAACGCCTGGTCATCGGCCCCCTGCTCGCCAGCGGGATTGATGTAGCGCGTCATGAACTGGGGCGAACCGATCGCCATCCCGAGTTCGCTGCCGGAGTCGAAGGCATCGGACCAGTTGAGGCCCAGCATCCAGGACTGGCTGGTGGCCGAAAGCAGGCGGCTGGCGGCGTAGGGACCGTCCTGGTCATAGACATTGCGATTGAGACCCCAGCCGAGATTGATGGCTGGAATCCAACCGCTGCGCTGGGGCTGCCAGAACGCGGAGAGGCCGTAGGACTCCACATGCCCCCCCAGGCCCGGCTGGAGTTTCGGCCAGGTCTGGGCCGCCAGGGGGGTGATGGCGGCGCGGTCGTAGGCACCGGCCTGGTTGTAGGTGTAAACGGCAGCCATCCCCCAGCCCCGGCCGAGATAGCCCAGCTGGGCCGTGGCCGCCCCCACCGCAGCGGCCGTGAACAGACCGCCCTGGGAGGGGCTGCCGTTCTTGCCCTCAGCGGCCGAATAGACGCCGCTGAGCACGAGCCCCGGACTGGTCGCGGCCCGGGCACGCTGATTCCAGTAGAGGCCGACACCGGAGCCCTTGATGTCGCTGTAGGCACCAGGAGCACCCCCCTTGTCAAAGGTGCTCAGCAGCACCTCGTTGTCGCCGTACACCGAAGGCCAGATGCCAAGCATGTCTTTCTGGGTCACCCGGCTGCCGACGGTGACGTGCAGATGATCGCCGATCGGCCGCTGGTAATAGAGCTTGTCGAGAATGACCAGGTCATTCCTGCAGATCCTGCCGGGCACACAGGTGCCCGGCGAGACGCCATTCACCCGGAGCGAGGGGGCCGTGCTACTGCGGAAATCGCTGTACCCACCATTGCCGCTGCGCAACCGCACCCGCAGCAAGTCCTGGCCGTCGAAACTGGTGTCGACGTTGAAGCGCACGTCGTAAACCATCACCAGCGCTTCGCGCAGCTGGCGGCCGTTGTAGGTGTCGCGGGCGCGATCGATCTGATTGCCGCCGTACTGCACGGCCCCCAGCCACCAGCGCGTATCGGCCCGCAGGATGGTGTTGGTGGAGAACTGGGTGGCCTGCAGCTCGCCCAGGCGGGCTTCGAGCGTCTCGCTGCGCCCCTGCAGGACGGCTAGCTCCCGCTCGAACTCCCGCTCCAGGCGGCGGCGTTGATCGGTGCGTTCGCCGATCGTGGCCAGACAGGCCTGGAGCAGCGCCGCCGCTTCGTAGCGGCTTAGCGGCATCGCCCCATCCAAAACGACCCGGGCAGCGGCGCCGGGACAGCCCTCAACGGCCACCAGCTGGCTCAGGGCCTCGTAACTCCAGTCGCCGGGTCGCACATCAGCGAAGGAACCTGGCGTTTGAAGAGGCCCTTGCGGAGCGGCTGCTTGAGGGACGACTTGAAGGGGAGCGGCTTGTGGGAGAGCTGTTTCAGCAACCAGCGTCGCGGCCGACTCCCCAGCCCAGAGGGGCTGCAGGGGTCCGACCAGCCCCAGCAGCCAACCCACCAGCCCGGCACCGCAGAGCGAGGCACTTCGGCGTTGGCTGCGCTTGCACCTGCACTGGCCCTGGATCGGCCCTGGCAGGAGAGGCCGGGGTGCCGCAAGGGCTTTAACCAAGCCCCCGGCCATTGGCTCCTCGCTCCCCCATTCGAGCGTCACAGCCAGGATCGTGATCCACGTAAACCGCGGCCAAGTTAACGCCGCCGCGATCGCCAGCCAAAATGACGGCGCCAGCCAATTGCAGCAGGGGAGGACGGACGCCATGGCGAGCAAAGGCGGCTGGCAGGAATTCGGCCGGCCGGAGAGCCTGCAGCGCGGCATCCCGCAGCAGGCCGAGACCACCAGGTCCCAGCAGCGGGTACGGGTGCAGCGCACCAAGGCCGGCAAGGGCGGCAAGCTGGTGACCGCCATCACTGGACTCGAGATCGCCGAGGCCGAAGCCAAGGCCCTGCTCAAGGCGCTCAAGGCCACCGCAGGCACCGGCGGCACCCTCAAGGATGGCGTGATCGAACTGCAGGGGGATCAGGTGGCCATCGCCCTGACGGCCCTGGAGAAGGAGGGGTTCCGGCCGAAGCAGGCCGGGGGCTGAGGGGCGGCGATGGTCACAGCCCCTGACTCCGTTGTGCCAACGGCAGCAAGGGCTTCCTGCCGGGCCCTTCCCGAGACAACCAGCCGGAACGGTGGCCTGGGTGGGAAGGCGCCCCTGCGATACCCCCTCACTGCCCGCTGGCCCGTGTCTCAAGCCACCAGCAGTGAAGAGCCTGAGAGCAACAAGGAGGAGCCTCCGGTTCAGACAGACTGGTTGCCATCTGCGCGGCGCAGGCCAGCCCTGGAGCGTCTGGGCCTCATCCAGGCCCTGGGCGGCCTCGCCAAGGCCTGATCGCGCTGGTCTCCTCCTAGTCAGACCCCGGCGGTGAGCCTGGCTTTGCGCAGCAGGAAACCCAATACGGTTTCGGTCTTGGTGGTGATATCGGCGCTGAGATCCATACCGATCCGCACTTCGCAGAGGCGGGAGCCGGAGCCCAGGGTGATGCCCTGCGGCTTCAGCGTCACCTCATAGAGGCCGCTCATGCTGGCGGCCGCTGGGGCAGGGACGCCGGCGCGCCCGCCCGCCCGCTCGCCAGGGGCGGCCTGGCTGGCTTCCGGCGCGATCGATGCGACCGTGGCCCGGAGGGTGCCGTAGTCGGGATAGGGGCAACCGGCGATGCGCAGATCGGCACGCTGGCCCACGTCCACAGTGGTGATGTCCTGCGATGGCACCAGCACCTTGACCAACAATCCGACCTGACTGGGAGCGATGCGGGCCAGCTCATCACCCGCCGCGATCATCTGGCCGGGATTGCGAAGACTCAGGGAGAACAACACACCCGGCAAGGGCGAGCGCACGGATGTCTTGGCGAGATCCCTGTTGAGCTGGCCGCCATCGGCGCGATTGGTGACGAGCTCCCTCTCCAGTTGCGCCTGTTCGCTGATGCTGCGGGAACGTTGCTCGGCAACAGCCTCCTGGGCCTTGGCCAGATTGGCCTTGGCGATGTGGTAACTCTCCTCCTTTTCCTGGAGCTGGGTGGCGGTGATGGAGCCGGTTCCGGACAGCTGCTGGAAGCGCAAGTATTCCGCTTCGGCAAAGCGCAACGCGGACTCGGATTTCTGAACCTCCAGGCTGGCCGACTTCTGTGCCGCAGCACCCTGCTTGATCAGGGCACGGGATTGAAGCAACAGCGCACTGCGGCTCTGGCGGAGCTGCTGGTCGCGCCCCTGCAGATCGGCGGGATCCAGCAGGGCCAGCACCTGGCCGCGCCAGACCTTTTGGTTGGGCTGCACCATCACCTGGCGCACGCGGGCGGCAAACGGCGCATGGATGACACTCGTTTCACCGCTCGGGCGCACCATCCCCGACCCGCGCACCACGACCCGATACGGCCACGCCGCCATCAAGCCAACAGCGGCCACAAAACTTCCCAACAGCAGAAACCCCGCCGCACGCACCCACGGCTGCACCGACGGCAGGAATTGCTCACTGGTGGCCTGACGCAACACCAGGCCTCCTTCCAACGGACGCACGACCAGGCTGCCGGGTCTGGCTTCCCGCCCGGGGCTGGGAGCGGGAGCGGGAGCGGGAGCGGGAGAAACGGGCAGCGGCTGCGGAGAGTTATCGGACCCGCTCATGCTGGCAACAGATAGGGCTGCAGGTCTTCCATGTTCTGGAGCTCCGAAGGTGGCCCCTGATAGCGCACCTGACCAGCCTCGAGATAGACCACCCAGTCACAACGCATGATCACACTGGGCCGGTGGCTGATCAGGATCGTGGTCAGGCCGGCTCGGTGCTGGAACAACCGATCAATCAGCCGCCGTTCCAATACAGGATCGAGGGCCGCGGTGGATTCATCCATGATCAGCACCGGTGGGTTTACAACCAGGGCACGGGCAATCGCCAGCCGCTGCCGCTGGCCGCCGGAGAGATTGGCCCCGAATTCACCCAGGATCGTCTGATAGCCATCGGGCAAGGCGCGAATAAACGCATCGGCCAGAGCCAGGTCGCAGACGTTGACAACCTGCTCAAAACTCACACCGGGATAAACAAACCTGAAGTTCTCGAGAATTGAGCGGTTGAAAAACTGCGCCTCCTGAGGGATCAGTGCCACCTGCTGGCGGAGGCATTCAAGGGAGATGTCGCTAAGGCCATAAGGTCCATAGCGGATCGTACCGCTCTGAGGTGGATAAAGACCCGCGATCAGCTTCACCATTGTGCTCTTTCCACATCCAGATTCACCGATGATGGCAGTACAGAGTCCGCCGGGCAGTGTCAAGGAGAAGTTATCAAGCAGCTTCAACCTGCCGGCATGGTGGAAGGAGATGCGGTCGCAACAGATTTCACAACCTGGCGGCAGAGCGACCA
>CALPNT020000087.1 GCA_943325005.2 Bifidobacterium breve
TCGGGAGATTGGCGCTGCTGGCTCCGGGACCGTCCGGGAGTGGGCTGGCGGCGATGCTGACCATCAGGCAGGGGCGACTCGCGGCTGGGAACGCGACGGGGGACGAAAACGGGGGGAGGAAGACAGTGGGACGAAAACAGTGGGACGAAGACACTGGGCCTGCCGGTGCGGCATGGACGGACAAGCGGACCTGAGCCATGGCAAGTTGCCGCGGTTTCCGGATCCATGGTTTCCAGAACTCCGGTTTCCTGAGCTCCGGTTCAGAGAGCGCCGCTCACGCCGCACCGGTTCACGCTGCTCCAGATCCGTCCCTTTCCGGCAGGATCGTCAGACTGCTTATTCGATGACGTGTCCCCAGCGCCATTCCCCGTGACGCAGACCCCGAGCCGGCACAACCCCGAGTTACTGCTCCAGCTCTATGGCGAGGCCCATCGGCTCTGCCCAACGCCCAAGCCCGAACTCAGCTTGGTGTTGAGCCTGGAGCGCGAGATCGATCTGATCGAACTCGAGGCCCTCTGTGATGCCGTCGGCTGGAGTCGCCGGCCGCTCCGGCGGGTGCGCAAGGCCCTGCAACACAGCCTGTTGCAGGTGGGTCTCTGGCGCCACGACGAGCGCGTGCCGCGGCTGGTCGGCTTCGCTCGCTGCACCGGCGACGGGGTGGTGGATGCCACGGTCTGGGACTTGGCGGTTCACCCCCTGTACCAGGGCGCCGGCCTGGGCAAGCAGATGATGCACTACGTGCTCGAGCAGCTGCGGGCGATGGGGGTGGATCGGGTCAGCCTGTTTGCCGATCCCGAAGTGGTGGGGTTCTACGAAGCCCAGGGCTGGCAACTGGAGCCACGGCAGCGTCGCTGTGCCTTCTGGTACGCCCCCTGATGGCGGGCGGGTCACTGGCCGTAGTACTCGGCCGCCAACAGGGTCGGGTCCATGCCGCGGCGCCAGCGGCGGCGCAGACGGGCGTTGCTCCAGGTGGTACGCCAGATCCCCAGGCGCTGCCAGCGCCGGCCATCGACGCTCAGGGCCCCGTCCAGCAGCCGGATCGGGCCATGGCACCGCAGCCGTAACACAAACTCCAGATCCTCCATTAACGGCAGGGGGGCGAGGCCGCCAGCAGCGGCGTAGAGGCTGCGGGCCAGCAGCAGGCCCTGGTCGCCATAGGGCAGCTGGCGCCAGCGGCTGCGGCCGTTGGCCGCCCAGGCCACCAGCTGTAGCCGCGGATCGCTGACGGCGATGGCCAGCCGGAAGGCCCAGGCCGTGGCTGCTCCGGCGGCGATCGCTGCGGCCACCAGTTCGGGCCAATGGGGCGGCAAGCGGGCATCGCCGTGCAGCAACAGCAACCAGGGGGCACCACTGGCGGCGACCCCCTGCACCAGCTGCCGGCCCCGCCCGGCTTCAGCCGATTGCACCCTGGCCCCCGCCAGCCGGGCCAGCCGCTGGCTGCCATCGCTGCTGCCGCCGTCGATCACCAGCACATCCCGCACCAGGCCGCTGGGTGCCCGGGCCAGATCGGCCAGCAGTGGCGGCAGGCCTCGGGCCTCGTTGCGCACGGCGATGACCACATCCAGGGGCGCCAGAACGGTTGCCCCTGGAGAAGCAACTCCAGGCGAGGACCTGGCCAGCGGCGCGGCAACCACCGTGGCAGCCGCCGCGGAAACCGCAGTGGCAGCAGGCATGGCGGACCTCGCCATGATGGCTTCAGGGGCAGAGTTGAGGCTCAAGGTTCAACGCCAGCGCCGAAGATCCACGCCCCGATCCAGATCGGCCCGTGGCGGCAGCAGCTGGGGCTCCAACCCCAGGGCCGCAGCGGCCGCCAGGGTTGCCTCCAGTACCTGATCCCCACCCCAGGGGATCGCCTGGCCGTCGCCGGCGAACAGGGGCGGCCAGTCACCGCCGAGCCCGATCAGCCAGTAGCCGCCATCGCGGGCCGGGCCCAGCACCAGCGGATTGTCTTCCAACAACCGGAAGGCCGTGATCAGGTCGTGGCTGCAGAGATCCGGCAGGTCACTGCCGATCAGCACCACCCGCCGGGCCCCGTCGCGCCGGGCCCGGAGCAGCTGGCGTTGCAGCCGGACCCCCAGGCTGCCCTGCCCCTGCAACACGGTGCGCTCCGCCCCCAGCGCCTGCCCCCAGCGCCGGGCAGCCCGGCCAGCGAGGCCACTCACGGCCAGCACCAGCTCCTGACCGTGGCAGGCGGCAGCGACCTGGGCCACCTGCAGCACATGGACGCTGAGCCGGGCCTGAATCGCGGCCGCCCGCCGTGCCCCGCTGCTGACAGCGAGACGGCGCTTGCAGCGCCCTGGGGCCGGCCAGCGGGCCATCACCACCAACTGGTCATCGCGACCGCGCCGGTGATCGCGGCGGAGCCTCTGGAGGTGCCTCTGGAGGTGGTCGCCGTGGCCTGATCGCGAGGGCCGCCTTTGGGGGGGGATCAATTTTTTTGAGGCAGTTCTGCCGGCCGCACGGTCAGAGTCGCCTGGGTGCCGCCGCGGCGCACGGTCAGCTCCAGAGGCCGGTTCACCTGGCCGCGATCGACATCGAGCTGCACCTCCGAGGGATTGCGCACCGTGTTGCCGGCCACCTTCTCGATCAGGTCGCAGGGCTTGAGTCCACCCTGCTCGGCGGGGCTGTTCGGCATCACATCCACCACCACGACGCCATTCACCTCCGGCAGTCGGCAGGCATTGGTGGTGGCATTGATCTCGCGGGCCAGCTGGGGCGTGAGGGCCTGCAGCCGCACACCGATGTACGGGTGGCTCGCGTAACCCCGCGCCAGGATCTGCTCGGCGATCTGACGGGCGGTATTGATCGGGATCGCAAAGCTGAGGCCAGCACCTGGCGCCTGGCGGATGGCGGTGTTGATGCCGATCACCTGGCCGCGATCATTGATCAACGGTCCGCCGCTGTTGCCCGGATTGACGGCGGCATCGGTCTGCAGGTACGGCACCCGCTGGCCCTCACCCACCGCATTGGTGCGCTGGATGGCGCTGATGATCCCGGCGGTGACCGTGTTGTCGAGGCCGAGGGGATTGCCGATCGCGATCGCCCATTCCCCCGGCCGCACCTTGGCCGAATCCCCCAGCGGCGCCACCGGCAGATTGGAGCTCACCACCTTCACCACAGCCACGTCGGTGAGCGGGTCGGCTCCCAGCACCTTGCCGGTGAAGCTGCGTCCATCGGGCAGGGTGACGCTCACCTCATTGGCGCCTTCGACCACATGGGCATTGGTGAGCACGACGCCATCGGCGGCGATGATGAAGCCCGAGCCCTGACCCTGCTGCTGCTGAATCGCCGGGCCACGGCCGAACAGGCCACCCATCGGGTTCACCAGGCGCTTGACCGTGTCAATCCGCACCACGGCGGGTCCGGTCTTCTCGACCGCCTTGACGATCACGTTGCCGCCGCTGGGCAGCAGCGGGCTCACCGGTGTTTCCCGCAACCGACTCGGCTGGGGGGCCCGACCCAGACCAGGCAGGGAGGAGGAGAGGCTGCAGCCCGACAGCAGTGTGCCCAGGACCAGGCTCAGCCAGGTTGCCCGCCGGGCGGCGCGCAGGGGGGCAGAAACCAGGGGGAGGTGGGCCATCGCAGGGCTGGGGGGACTGGAAAGGAGCACGCGCTTCATTAAAGACCTCGCGCCGCTCGGAAGCTGCGTATATTCAGCCACTGGCGCAAGGACAGACGGTGCAGCAGGGGGACGAGCTCTGGCACCGGATTCAGCAGGCACTCCAGGCCAATCTCAGCAAGCCGACGTTCGAGACCTGGATTCGGCCGGCCAGTTGCCTGAGCTTCGAAAACGGCGTGTTGCGGGTGCTGGCGCCCAACAGTTTCGCCAGCGGCTGGCTGCGCAAGAACTACCTGACCAAGATCGAGGCGGTCGCGGCGGAACTGACCGGTCATGCCGTGCGGGTGGAGGTGGCGGTCGCCGAGGATCCGTCAGGCGGCGGCGGGCAGGGCCCGCTGGGCGAGCCGGCCATCCCCCAGGGCCGCAGCCCGGCCGAAGCCGCTGACCCCCCCGGATCACGCCGCCAGCAAAGCGGCAACGGCCGGGCGCCGCGGGTGGTGTTCAACCTCAACCCCCGCTACGTGTTCAACCGCTTTGTGGTCGGCGCCAACAGCCGCATGGCCCATGCGGCGGCTCTGGCGGTGGCGGAAGCCCCCGGCCGCGAATTCAATCCGCTATTCATCTGCGGTGGGGTCGGGCTCGGCAAAACCCACTTGATGCAGGCGATCGGCCACTACCGCCAGGAGATCGATCCAGAGGCACGGGTGTTCTATGTGAGCACCGAAACGTTCACCAACGACCTGATCCAGGCGATCCGCAAGGACGCCATGCAGTCGTTCCGCGATCGCTATCGGGCCGCCGACCTGATCCTGGTGGACGACATCCAGTTCATCGAGGGCAAGGAATACACCCAGGAAGAGTTCTTCCACACCTTCAATGCTCTGCATGAGGCCGGCCGTCAGATTGTGATTGCCAGCGATCGTCCCCCCAGTCAGATTTCGAGGCTGCAGGAACGGTTGATCTCCCGCTTCTCGATGGGATTGATCGCCGACATCCAGGCACCCGATCTCGAAACGCGAATGGCCATCCTGCACAAGAAGGCGGAAACGGAACAGATGTCCCTGCCGCGGGAGCTGATCCATTACATCGCCGGCCGCTTCACCTCCAACATCCGCGAATTGGAGGGGGCTCTCACCCGAGCTGTGGCCTTCGCTTCAATCACCGGCCTGCCGATGACGGTGGAATCGGTGGCACCGATGCTTGATCCGGTCGGCAACGACGTTGAGGTGACACCGCAACAAGTGCTGGAGAAGGTGGCGGAAGTGTTCGGTGTGCGCATCGACGAGATGCTCTCGCCCAGCCGCAAGCGGGCCGTCAGCCAGTCGCGGCAGGTGGGGATGTATCTGATGCGCCAGAACACCAAGCTGTCGCTGCCACGGATCGGCGAGGCCTTCGGCGGCAAGGATCACTCCACCGTGATGTACGCCGTGGAGCAGGTGGAAAAGCGGCTCAGCAACGATCCCGATCTCTCCCGTCAGGTGCAGAAAGTGCGGGATCTGCTCCAGATCGATTCACGGAAACGCCGCTAACGGCACCGGACCCGACCGCACCGCAGAGCAGCACAGGCGCGCCAGAGGTGTCAGCTCGCCGTCAGCGGTGTGCTGGGATCCAGTCCCTCCACTTCCCCTTGGAAAACCCGGCTGACGGTGATGTCGTCGGCCTCCAAGGTCATCAGCTCCAGCCTTGAGACGGTGCTGCCGCTGCGGTTGTAGAGGCGATTAGCCTGGCGCATCCGGGCCCGATCGATGGCATTGCGGATCGAGCGGGCGTTGGCGAAGAAGGGCAGCTGCATGCGACGGTGAATGTAATCGGCAAACACCAGCTGGGCTTCCTCACTGAAGCGATAGTTCTCGCCCGCCAGAATCAGCCGGGCGATCGCCAGCAGTTCGGCGGCTGAGTAATCGGGAAAATCAATGTGATTGGCAACGCGGGAAGAAAGGCCAGGGTTGGACTGATAGAAGATATCCATGCGCTCCTTATAGCCAGCAAAGATCACCACCAGATCGTCGCGATTGCTCTCCATCACCTGCAACAGGATTTCGATCGCTTCGGCGCCATAATCGCGTTCATTTTCCGGTTTGTAGAGGTAATAGGCCTCATCGATGAACAGCACCCCACCCATCGCCTTCTTCAGCATCTCCCGCGTTTTCGGGGCGGTGTGGCCGATGTACTGCCCCACCAGATCGTCGCGGGTGGCGGTCACCACATGGCCCTTGCGCACGTAGCCGAGGCCGTGCAGGATCTTCGACATCCGTTCGGCCACGGTCGTCTTGCCGGTGCCGGGGCGTCCGGTGAACGACATGTGCAGGCTGGGCGGAGCGGTGTCCAGACCCACCTGCTGGCGAGCGCGGTTGACCACCAGCAGGGCGGCAATTTCGCGGATGCGGGCCTTCACCGGCCGTAGCCCGATCAGCTCGCGGTCCAGCTGCTCCAGCACGGTTTCGATGCCAGCCGAGTTGATAGCGGAGTGCAGATCAATACCGCCCTCCTCCAGGTGCTCCTGCGGGCTCGAAGGGTTCGCCGCCAGGCACGCCTGAGGCTCCGGCTGCTGCTGTTGAGCGGCAGCTGGCAGCTCAGAGGAGCCCATCGATGGCGGCGGCAAAGGTGGTGTCGACAGCTTCGATCGCGCCATCCTCCTGTTCAGGCCGCAGCGTGAGGTTCACGTAGGTGCGCCCGAAACTGATGTCCGGAAAGCGAGCCTCCTGTTCCGAAAGCGCGTTGAGCCGCTCCAGGAAGGTGCGAGTGGTTTCGTAGTCGTCGAATTCAATCCGGCGTTCCAGCCGGTCGGGCCGCGCCCTTTGCGTCCAAGGCTGATCCATAAACGTGACCTTAGGACCTCACCTGCACCTCAGAAATTGGAGGGGTCAAGACAATCGGTGCGCGAACCACTCAGCCTGGCGGCCCAGCTGGCGGCATAGGCGCGGTTAGCGGCCTGGGCGGCCGGATCGGTGTGATCGAGTGGATGGGGGAAGGTGCCGGCGATGGCGGCATTGGTGACACAGAACATCGACTTCTGGAAACTGAGGCAGATCTTCACGCGCACGTCGCCTTCACCGCGGCTGGTCTGGCGATACCACTGATGGAGGCGCTGCGGCAGGTGCCGGTACATGTCCTGCATCAGCAGGCTGGGGGGGATCCCTGCGCCCATGGTGGGCAGGGGATCGGCGAACAAGGCGCCGTAGGTGAAGGTGCTCTGATCCGGAGACACCTGCTGGGCCTGGGCGTTGAACGACACCGTGCCCAGGAAGGGCATGCCCCGCAGAAAGACCGCCTCCACGTAGGGCACCGCCACATCGGCCAGAAAGGTGAGGCCGGCTTCCGGCGGCAGCACCCAGAAGCGTTCACCTGCCACCTCCACCGCGTAGGTGATCGGCTTGGCGGCGGCGGCCACCAGACCCTCACGCAGGAACGCCACCACAGCCGCCACCGTGCTGACGCGACCGTCCTTTTCGGCACGGGCCAGATCGAGGAACAGATCACTCATCACCCGCCAGAACTGGCCGAGGGCATGGGTGGTGGCGGCCGAGCGGATCAGCTCCAGCAGAAAATCGGGAAACAGAGGATTGAGCAGGGCCAGCAAGGGATCGCGGCCGGTCTTACGGCGGATGATGGCGCCGCAACTGACGCGAAAAGCCTCGGAGTCGAGATAGGTATCCAGCCCACCGGTGCCATGCCAGAACATCGCCTTCTGGCAGTACTCGGCATATTCGAAATTGATGCGGTCGTGAATCAGATGGCGCCAGATCTTGGCCGGACTGTGATCGCCGTCGAGGTAGCGGAAAGCGGGCACCGGATTGAGAAACTGGTGTTCGGCCTGATAGATCAGGTTGATGCTGTAGGCATCGAGCACCTCCCCATAGCTCTCGAGCACATCCACCACCTGCATCAGATGGTTGGGTGTCTCAGCCAGCAGGATCTGGCCCGTCAGCAACCTGGCAGCCAGCTCAGCGGCGGTCGGCCGGCCGCCGGCGTGGGTGAGATCAGCGGAAATGATCGGCATCAGCCCACCCCTCCGTTCTGCAGACTGGCCAGCAAGGCCGGCAACAGGGCCATGGCGGTGCTGGCCGTCTCACTGATGCGGCCCAGCCAGCCGGGGATCAGACCGATCGCCACCACACCGATCGCCAGTGCCATCGCCGGAATCGTTTCTCGCGGCGCCACCGCCGCCAGGCGGATGTCGAGCCTGGCATCCGCCACCGGATCAGCGCTGGGGGGTGTAATCGCCATACGGCCGAAGAAGGCCCGGTTCACCAGCAGCAGGAAATACACCGCCGTCAGGCCGGAACCCACCATGCACAACAAGGTGGCCAGAGGGAAGGCCTCCAGACTGCCGCGGAACACCAGGAATTCGGAGATGAAGCCGGCCATGCCCGGCAGCCCGGCACTGGCCATCACCCCCAGGATCATCAACGTGCCGGTGAACGGCAGACCCCGCTCTGGATTAAGCAGACCCCGCAGCACCTCCAGATCTCTGGTGCCGGTCTTGCGGTAGACGATGCCCACCAGCAGGAACAACAGGGCTGAAATCAGACCGTGGCTCACCATCTGGAACACGGCCCCCAGCAGGCTCACCGGTGTGGCCGCCGCCGCCGCCAACAGGATGTAGCCCATGTGGCCCACGGAGCTGTAGGCCACCATCCGTTTCATATCGCGCTGGGCAATCGCCGCCAGGGAGCCATAGAGCACAGAAACGGCGGCCCAGCCAGCCAGCCACGGCGCCAGCAGGGCCCAGGCCTCCGGGAACATCCCCAGGCAGAAACGCAGCAGGCCATAGGTGCCCAGTTTCAGCAGCACGCCCGCCAGCAGCACCGACACCGGCGTGGAGGCCTGGGTGTGGGCATCAGGCAGCCAGGTATGGAAGGGCACCAGCGGAATCTTGATGCCGAAGCCGATCAACAGCGCCCCCAGCAGCAGCAACTGGCTGCCCATGGCGAGTCGTTCGCTCAGCACCGGCGTGAGGCTGAAGTCCACCGTGCCGGTAAATAGGGCCAGGCCGAGGAAGGCCCCCAGAATCAGCACGCCGGAAACGGCGGTGAAAATCAGAAACTTGGTGGCGGCATAGGCCCGCTCCGTGCCTCCCCAGATCGAGATCAGCAACCACAGGGGCACCAGCTCGAGTTCGTAGAAGAGGAAGAACAGCAGCAGGTTCTCGGCCAGAAAGGCACCGTTGACGGCACCGCTGATCAACAACAACAAGGCGAAATAGATGCGCGGCCGCTGGCTGATGTCGCGGGTGCAGACGGCCGAAACCAGGGTGAGGGCGGCATTGATCAGCACCAGGGGCAACGACAGCCCATCGATCCCGAGCCGATAGTCGAGGCCGATGCTGCTCACCCAGGCGAACGATTCCTGCAGCTGCATGCCGCCATCGCTGGGATCGAAGGCCAGCAGCACCCGCAGGCTCCAGGCCAGTTGCAGGGCCAACACCAGAATCGTCACCACCCGCATCCGTCCGGGCACTGGTTGGCCCGGCCAGAACAGCAGCGCGAAGGCGCCGATGAACGGAATCAGCAGCAGGGTGCTCAGCATGGGAGATACCTCATCCGTGGAACCAGGAGAGACTGCCCAGCAGCAGCACGATCGCCAGAATCACCGTGAGCACGTAGGTCTGGAGCTGGCCGCTCACCCCCAGCTTGAGGCTTTCGGCGCTGGCCATCGAGGCACTGCCGATGCGATTCACCAGGCCATTGACCAGCACTCGATCAACGCTGTTGGTGATCGAGGCGAGGCCGGCAACGAAGGCGACGATCGTGGCCCGGTAGATCCGATCGGTGTAAAAGTCGTAGGCCAGCAGATCCTGCACGGCTCGCAGCGGCATGATCACCGAGCGCGACCAGAAGCGATCAAGCCGGATCAGGCAACCCGCCACCAGGCCGATCGACCCGCTGGCCACCACCAGCACGGTGGTCAGCTGTGAAAAGTCGGCGATGCCACCGAGCGGATCGATGCGATTGATCACCAGCGGGGTGAGTAGCACCAGCACCGACAGGGTCACCATCGGCAGCGCCATCAGCCAGTTCACCTCTGGTGCCCGACGGGTCTTGGGGTGGGCCACATCGAGGAACACCTGGCGGAACACACGCACCAGATTGAGGGCGGTCAGACCATTGGTGAGCAGCACAACGGCGGCCAGCCAGGGGGCCTGGCGGATGAGGGTCTGCACCAACAGGCCATAACCCCAGAAGCAACCGAGCGGCAGGATGCCGGTGAGTCCGGCACCGGCCACCAGAAAAGCCGTGGTGGTGGCGGGCATACGCCGGCCTAGACCACCCAGTTCGGTCAGGTCCTGGCAGTTGGTGGTGGCGATCACACTGCCGACGCTCATGAACAACAGCGCCTTGGCCAGGCCATGGGTGAACAGCAGCAACAGAGCCAGGAAAGGCTGCTCGGAGGCGATGGCGATGAACACCAGGCCGAGATAGGAGGTAGTGGAGTACGAAAAGGCCCGCTTCAAATCCACCTGGGCGATCGCCACCAAGGCACCGCCGAGGGCACTGATCGTGCCCACCGCCAGCAGCACGGTGGTGGCCAGAGGCGACATCCGCAGCAAGGGCATCAGCTTCAGCAGCACCACCGCCCCGCAGGTCACCACCACCGAATTGCGCAGAATCGAGGCGGGATTCGGACCCTCCATGGCTTCATCAAGCCAGAGGTGCATCGGGAACTGGGCACACTTACCCATGGGTCCAGCGATTAAACCGAGGCCCAACAGGCTGGCGGCCAGGGGCGAGAGCGGCGTCTGGGCCGCCCAGGCATAGAGGTCGTCGAACTCCATCGAACCGGCCCAGGCGGAGAGCGCCACCACACCCATCAGCAACAACACATCACCGACGCGTTTGGTGAGAAAAGCGTCACGGGCGGCTGTCACCACAAGGGGCTGGGCATACCAGAAACCCACCAAAAGATAGGTGGAGAGAGTGAGCATCTCCAACAGGAAATAGCTCATGAACAGATTGCTGCTCAACACCACACCGGCCATCGCCCCCTCGAAGAAGCCCACCAGGGCAAAGAAGCGGGCCAGAGACCATTCCTTGTCGAGATAGCCGAGAGCGAACACCTGACCGATCAGGCTGGTGAAGGTCACCAGCTCCAGCGCCGCCAGATTGGTCAGCGAGAGATCAAAGCCGATGCGCAGATCCAGGTCTGCGGCATGGAACCAGGGGATATCGAGATGCTGGGGCCCGAAGCTCAACACCTCCCGGATCACCAGGCTGCCGTGCACCACGGCCAACAGGGTCATCAACAGGTTGAGGTAAGCAGCCGGACGGGGTCCATGGCGTTTGATCCAGCCCGAGGCCCAGGGCAGGGACAACACCATGCCACTGAACCCATAGAGGGGGATCAGCCAGGCCAGCTGAATCGGCAGAGGGAGGGCGTCTTGCAAGGGCATGGGATCGGCCCGGGGGCCGGGGGAGGCAATCGCTTGGCGGGCGACTTTAAACAGTCGGGGCCTGGCATGCGCCGCGATCAGCCCGAAGCGAGCGCTCCTGGCCCGGGGGTGGCGGCGCCGTTAAGACGGGTGGTCAGAAGCGAGCCCGCTGAACATGGTCAGCGCTGCCGCCCCGCAAACTCTGCAGCCAGGTGGCCAGGTCCTGGCCGTGTTGCTGCTCTTCGGTCCACAGGGCCCGAAAGAAGGCGGCGTTGTCAGCGTCGCCAACCAGCAGCGAAAAGCGCAAGGCATCACCATAGAGCTGGATCAGGTCGTGCTCCAGAACCCCATTGAGGCTGAGAAGGCCGACCAGA
>CALPNT020000088.1 GCA_943325005.2 Bifidobacterium breve
GCTGATCCTGGGGCGCCGGCGCGCCGCCGACCCGTCCGGCCGGCACCAGCCGGTTCTGACTCTGCAGGGCGGTCACCACATCGTCGGCACTGAGGTGCTGCTGGGTGAGGCGATCGGGATCGAGCCACACCCGGACCGCCAGACGGCGATTGCCGAAGTAGGTGATCTCACCAACGCCGCGCACCCGCCGCACCTGATCGGTGAGCCCCTGATCCAGCTCGCCGCTGAGCGTCTCGACGCTGTACGGGCGGGCCGGGTCGGTGCTGACCAGGTTGTAGACGAGCAGGATCGAGTTGGAGGCCTGGCTCACCGTCACCCCCGACTGGCGCACCTCGGCGGGCAGCTGCGGTTCGGCCAGCGCCACCCGGTTCTGCACATTCACCTGGTTGATGGCGCCATCGGTGCCGCTGGCGAAGGCGATGCTGATGGCGCTGGTGCCATCGGCGGCGCTGGTGGAGGTGATGAACTCCATGTTCTCCACCCCGTTGATCTGCTGCTCCAGCACCGCGGTGACCCCCTCTTCGACACTCACCGCATCGGCGCCGGGGTAGCGCCCACTCACCTGCACCGTCGGCGGCGCGATGTCGGGCAGGTTCTCGATCGGCAGGATCGGCAGGGCGATCAGACCGGCGATCACGATCAGCAGGCTGCAGACCGTGGTGAGCACCGGCCTGAGGATGAAGCGGTTGGAGGCGGACATCGGCGTTCCTCTCCCTAACGCGACGGCCCGGCTGCCGCCGGAGTCACCGGTCCGCCCGCCGACGGGGCCTGTTGCACCGGCAGCCCATGGCGCAGGCTGAGCAGGTTGCTGCTGATCACCAAGGCCCTGGCCTCCAGGCCGCTGAGCACTGGGTAGCGGCCATCCTGCAGTTGGCCGAGCTGCACGCGGGTCTGCAGGGCAAAACGGCTGGTGGGCGGCAGGTGGCGAAGCCGCTCCATAGGCGCCTGCCCCGGATCACGTTCCAGCTCCTGCAGCGTGCCGAGGCGGTACACATAGCTTTGGCCGGAGGACTGGACCACCGAACCCACCGGTACCGACAACTGGGAGCGGCTGTCCAGCACCAGGCGGGTTCGCACCCGCAGGCCGTTACGCAGGCTGCCGTCCTTGTTGTTGTAGGCGGCCTTCACCAGCAGCACCTGGTTGCCGACATGGACGCTGGGATCGATCGAATCGACCGCGCCGCGCGCCAAGGGCTGGCTGCTGCCGGGATCCTCCAGGATCACCAACTGGCCCGGCCGCACCCGGTTGCGCAGCCGGGCCGGCACCTCGATACGGGCCGTGAGCTCACCATTGCGGATCACGGTGGTGAACGGGTCACCGGCTCGGATCACGTCCCCCACCTTGACCGTGACATCGCCGACCATGCCGGCGCTGGGGGAGCGCAGGTCGCGGAAGGCCAGATCCGCCTGGCGGGCCTTGAGGTTGGCGGAGGTCTCGATATAGGCCTGGCGCAGCTCATCGCGCTGCAGGGTGCTGGCGGCCCCCACCCGGGCCAGATAGTCGAAGCGTTCGTAGTTGAGCCGGTCCTTGGCCTGGGCGGAACGCAGGCTCAGCACCTCCGCCTGCAGCTGCGCCTGATCCAGCACCACCAGCAGCTGGCCGGGCTTCACCCGGTCTCCCTGGCGGATGCGCAACTCCTGGATGCGGCCGCCGGCCTGGGCAGCCAATTGCACGGCCTCCACCGCATCGAGGGTGCTGATCGTCGCCACCTCCTGCCGGAAGCTGGCGGGGTTGACCGCAATCGTGTCGACGGCCAGGGGGCGGGCCGCCTCCGGGCTGGAGGGACGGCAGCCCGTCAGCAGGGCCATGCCGCAGAGGGCGACCGCCGGAAGGTCGCGCCGGAGAGGCATGAATGCGACATAGGAATGGTTCTTCTTATACGTCGCTTGGCGGCCAGGCGCCAGCAGTGTGAACTTCTGCCGTCTTGGCGCAGCAGTTCGGACGACGTCAGCGGGCTTCCGTGGGTTCCCGTCGCCGCCCAGCTGGACCCTGCAGCCGCGTGACGGCGGCGCCCGCTGCTGGATGGAGCTGTCGTTGAAGACCTGAATCCCAGTCTGCTGGCCAGCTTTTGGGTGATCTTCACGAGTTCTCCCCGATCCACAGGCGATAACCACAAAAGAGATGCAGTCCCCAGGCCACCATGACCACAAGCCCATTCTTGGTTTACGACGGCAGCGCTCATGCGGCGCTGACAACAGCGTTGCTGGCCAGCAATGGTGGCGGCATCGTCGTCGATGCCAGCAGCATCGTGCTGCACGCCTCGAGCAGTGATGCTGTCAACTTCTATAACGGCTCGATCACCGGGCTGGGCATCGGTGCCGGTCTGCTGCTGACCTCCGGCACCACGCCGGGCACCATCAACACCTCCAGCAGCTTCGGTACCGATAACAGCGGCACCAGTGGTACCAGCAACGGCGACGCCGATATCGATGCGGTGGTCAACCATGTGTTTCAGACCCAGTCCTACGACGCCACCACCCTGGGCTTCAGCTTCAGCGTCACCGATCCCACCGCTACGTCCATCAGCTTCGATCTGGTTTTTGGCTCGGATGAGTATCCGGAATGGGTGGACGCTTTCGTTGACTCGGCTGTGGTGATGGTGAATGGTGTCAATTATGCCCTATTCAATCATGATCCAAATGCCCCGCTGAGTGTTATCAGCACGAATCTGGCAGCTGGATATTTTCAGGATAATGGCGCCAACTTATTGGCAATCGAATATGATGGCGTCAGCCATGTGCTGAAGATTGTTGCACCGATCATTGCCGGTCAAGTCAACACAATCAAGATTGGCATTGCCGATACCGGTGATCACATCCTCGATTCCGGTATCTTCATTGCCAACTTCAGTGCTGGCACCACGCCGGGATCCGGCGTTGTCGACAACCCTGGTGGTGGCACCACCGGTGATGACACCTGCACGGGATCCAGCAAAAGTGAATACTTTGATCTCCAGGCCGGCAACGATATCGCCTACGCCGGTGGCGGTGATGACATCGTCGTGGCCGGTGCCGGCAAGGATCAACTCTTTGGTGGCAGTGGCAGCGACCAACTCGAAGGCGATGGTGGTGATGACTGGCTGGATGGTGGGGCTGATCTGGATACCGCCATCTATAGCGGTGCCAGCAATAATTATCAATTCAACTACGATCTCGTCACTGGTATCACCACGGTCAATGACACCCTGGGCCTCGAGGGTCTCGATTCGCTGATCGGGGTTGAACTGCTGAAATTCAGTGATGGGGTGTTCAACCTCAATGGCGCCAGCCTCGCCCCGGCAGGTTCGTTGCCGCCGCCGCCCAGCAATGCCCCTGGCCTGGTTTTGCTCAGCGGCATCGCCGCTGCTGGCCATGCGCTGGCCGCCAAGCTCAGCGATCCGGATGGTACGCCGAATCCGATCAGCTGGGAATGGCAACGTTCCAGCGATGGTGGCGCCAACTGGAGCCCACTTGCCACTGCCACTGGTGATACCTACGACGTCCAACCAGGTGATGCCAGCCAGGTTCTCCGCGCGATCGCTACCTACGTCGATGCAGCCGGCCAAAGTTCCAGTGCCATCAGCGATAGCAAGACCATTCTGGCTTCAATATCGGGTGATCTGAAGGTGACTTTGCTGCAGCTGGTGGCGCCAATTGGCTTCAGCGAGATGAACCCAATCACCACGCTGGTGCAACGGGCAATCGACCTAGGCCTCTCACCAAATCAGGCGGTGCAGGCCATCAGTTCGGTGCTGCTTCTGCCAGCTGGGATCAAACTCAATAGCTACAATGCTTATCAGGTTCTTCAGAGCAATCCAAGCGATTCCAATGCACTTGCCATCGAATTGGTGGCCGTGCAGGTGGCCATCTTCACTTCGCTCACCGATGACGACACCGGCATCGCTCTGAGCCTCGCCCTTGTCAACGCCGCAGCCGCTGGACAGACCATCAATCTGGCCGATGCCGCGACCCTGGCTGAGATCCTGGCTGTCGACATCACCGGGCTGAACCAGCAGGAGTATCCCCAGCCCTTGAAAGAGATCCTTGATCGCAATAAGTCGATGGCGGACGCCATTGCCGATGGCCAGGGGCTGGCAGCGATCGCCAAGGAATGGTCCGATCTGCTCTCCATTCAGGACGGCATTGCCTCCACCGGCATCGCCGACCTGAGCTACCACCTCAATCAGGCGCCGATCGGCACGGCCACCACGGCGCTTGCTGCTCTGGATCAGGGCGGCAGCACCCTGCTCAGCAGCAGCGATCTGTTGGCTGGCTTCAGTGATCCCGATGGCAACGCGTTGCTGGTGAGCGGGCTGGGCTGTGATGGTGGTGGCAGCATCACGACCAACGGTGATGGCAGCTGGACCTTTTTCGCCGAGCCAGACTTCAGTGGACCGGTAGAGCTGAGCTATAGCGTCGAGGACGGCAATGGAGGTGTGATCAACGCCTACCAGTTGCTAGTGGTCACAGCGCCACCAGCTCTCGATCAGGAGTCCAGCGCCAGCCTGGTCGTCGACGGGGTGGCCGCCGAAGCAGGGCTGCTGAGCGCTTCACTTACCAACGTCGTCGATGCCGACGGCACCACGACCAGCAGCTACCGCTGGCAGGAGCAAACCGGCGCCAGCTGGAGCGACCTGGTCGGCCAGACGTCAGCCAACCTGGCGATCCCTGGCGATCAAAGCTACGTCGGTAAAACCGTGCGGGTGGTGGCCACCAGTACCGACAGCCTGGGCGGCAGCACCGACTTCAGCAGCACCGGCCAGCTGATCGTCAATGTCGACGACATCGCCAGCGGCAGCCTCGGCGTGAGTGGCACGGCCGCCGAAGCAGGGCTGCTGAGCGCTTCGCTCACCAACGTCGTCGATGCCGACGGCACCACGACCAGCAGCTACCGCTGGCAGGAGCAAACCGGCGCCACCTGGAGCGACCTGTTCGGCCAGACGTCAGCCAACCTGGCGATCCCTGGCGATCAAAGCTACGTCGGCAAAACCGTGCGGGTGGTGGCCACCAGTACCGATAGCCTGGGCGGCAGCACCGACTTCAGCAGCACCGGCCAGCTGATCGTCAATGTCAATGATCAGCCGACCGGTGGTGTCAGCCTGGTGGGCACGCTCAAGCAGGGCCAGCTCCTCAGCGCTGCCAACAGCCTGGCGGATGCCGATGGTCTCGGGCCGATCACCTACACCTGGCAAAGAGCCAGCAGCGCCAACGGCACCTACAGCACGCTGGCGACGGGGCTCTCGTATCCATTGGTGGCGGGCGATGTCAATCGCTACATCCGGGTTGTCGCCAGTTACACCGATGGCTACGGCACCTTGGAATCGTTAGCGTCCGCGGCCTCAGCCAGCCCAATTGCTGCCCTCGACAGCACACCACCGACGGTGACAGAGCTGATAGTCTCCGCCAACACCGTGATCCTCCGTTTCTCAGAGGTGGTCAAGGGTACCAGTCTGATCGCTGCCAACTTCAAGCGGGTGATCGGTACCGGCAAAGCCAGCAGTGCCTCAGCTATCAGCCTCGATAGCGTCAACAACACCGTGACACTCAGCTTCAGTGGCACCGCTCCAACCAGCACCTCAGCCGTCAAACTGAGCTATAGCGCCAGCACCGGCACGGCCAACACCGGGCTGATCACCAACCAGGCCGGTAACCCGCTGCTGATCTTCAGCAATCGTGTGGTGGAAACCTATCGCTCCTCCACCAATGTGACCAGCCTCGGCAATGGCGGCATCACGCTGCCGGCCAACTCATACACCAACCTGGTGCTGACGGGATCGGCGATCACCGCTTATGGCAATGCCATGGCCAACTCAATCATCGGCACCACGGCAGCCAACATTCTGGATGGCAAAGCTGGCAATGATTCGATCAATGGTGGCGATGGCGCCGACCTCTACCTCGTGGCCAGTTCTGCCGACCATGCCGTTGCCGAGTTCAAGGACAGCGGCAGCAATGGCAGCGATCAAGTGAGATTCACTTCCACCACCGCCAATCAGAACCTGCATCTGTTTGCTGGCGACACGGGCCTGGAGGAGGCTGTGATCGGCACAGGTAGCACCGGCACGGCAACGACCACGGGCACAACCAGTCTCAGTCTCGATGCCTCGGAGCTGTTGAATGCCCTGACCATCAGAGGTAATAACGGCAGCAACAACCTGCTGGGCAGCGCCTTTGGCGACAGCCTCCTGGGTAACGGTGGTGCTGACACGATTCACGGCCATGGCGGCGATGATGCGATCACCGGCGGGGCTGGCCGCGATGGCCTGACGGGCGATGGCGGGATCGACACTTTCATCTACACGATGCTCACCGATTCCAGCCTGCAGGTGAGTGGCTCCAATAGCGCTGCCAACTACGACCGCATCACCGATCTCGATCTCGATATGGCTGACGGCCTCGTGGATCGGATCGATGCACCCACCGCGATTGCCGCCGGTGGTGTGATCAAGCTGAGCACCGCCGTGACCAACCTGAAGGCTGCAAGCATCAGTGCCGTGCTCAGCGGCACCACGTTCGGAGCCTTCAAGGCTGTGGCCTTCAACTACGGCAGCCAGACCTTCCTGGCGCTCAATGACAAGACAGCCGGCTTTTCGGCCACATCCGATGGCTTGATCGACATCACCGGCTTCAGCGGCGATCTCACCAATCTGGTGATCGTCTGAGCTGCCAGGCCCTGGCCTGAGGCGATTCCCGACGGCCAATCCCTGCCAGACCTGTCAGGCTGAACTGGTCTGTGCTGCTCGGCCATGGCTGCCCTGTTGATTCTGGTGGTGCTGCTGGCTGTGGCCTTAGGGCTCAATCCGTCGCGGCAGGATTTCGACTGGTTTCTGCGGTTGCGGCGGCCTGCCTGGCTGGTGTTTGAGGCGGCGATTCCGCTGATCTGGATCGCCATCTATGCCTGTTTCTACACCTCAGCGCTGCTCTGCTGGGAGGCCAGCCGCAGCTGGCCACTGATGGGCGCCTACCTGGTGTTGCTGGTGTTGGTTCAGAGCTACACCCTGGTGATCTGCCACCGCCGCTCGTTGCGACCTGGCACGGCCATCGGCTTTGCGGGTTGGGTCTGGGGGTTGGCCCTGAGCCTGGCGGTGTCCCCCCTTGGCCTGGCGATCTGGCTGCTGTTGGTGCCCTATCTGCTCTGGAGCCCAGTCGGCACCTTGGTCACCTGGCAGATGCAGCGGCTGAACCGCTGATCGCGATCAGTCCGCCGTCCATCTGGCGAGGCGATCCTTCAAGGTGGAGGCTGCCGCACCCGCTTGATGGCCGACGCTCCCTATCTCGTTGCCTTGGCTCTGGTGGAGAAGGGGGGCGAGCGGGCCCTGCCACTGGCGGGCAAATCCCAGTCGGCCGCCGCCGTGGCGGCCCTCGATCCCGGCGAGGATGGTCGCACCCTGGCCCTGGAGTTGTTGCTGCGGCTCTGGCAGGGCAGTGATGCCTTGCCGTTGCGGCGCGCGGCTGGTGATCCCAGCCTGCTGCTGGTGGAGATGCCGCTGGAGGTGATGAGTGAACAGCTGCCGATCCTCAAGGCCCGTTGGATCGCCACTGGCGACACCCAGGCCCTGCTGGCAAGCCTGGAGGAGCTGGTGAGCCGCGCCTGGCGGATCACGATCGCGCGCTACGAACCGCTGAGTTTCATCGCCTGGCCCTGACCTTCCGCGCGGAGTCGCTCCTGGCCGCTCGACTCCTGCCGATGGCTGGATGCGTCACCCCGTACAGATCCCAGCTCAGAGCACGAGCAGCCGTTTGTTCACTATTTTTGCAGCAGCTGTCCTGGCCCAGTTTCATCGCATCAGCCTGATGAATCTGATCTCAACGAATTTCGTTTGCAGCCTGCTTTCATGTGATGGCTGGCCACTGGAAGGCTCCAGCCTTGGGTTCTGTCCAGATTGTCGTTGAGATGGCCGGCTCCGAAGAGCTGGCTGTTTCTGGTTGTGCCAGGGAGCCTTGGTTAAATTGAGGTCTGATCCCATTCAGCGCCATCCAAGACCTTGACAGCGACCATGCCTTTTCGATCATTGTTGAACCTGCTGCTGGACAATGATCTTGACGGCTGATGTCTCGGTTTCAACGCTGCCAATCGTCTGTGGTGATCCCTGGATTGTTCAGTAACATGGCGGTGTTGTTGCTCGAACAGCACCGGTGAGGCTACAAGTCCGATGACTAGGCCCAGACTGTGCCCAGCCGCTGCCTCCAGGACAGTCCCTTCTGGTACCTGGACCTGCCATGGCAGAAGCTCTTGGCTGAGGCCGGCACTCTCGCCTTCGCCCTGGCTCAGTCGGTGTTGGCTACCGGACTCACGGTTGGCCAGATTCCCAACGGCGGCAATGATGCCTTTGAGCGTTGGTTCCAGATCCAAGCCCCATCTCCTGGTTCAGAGTCCAAGCCTCCATTCGCACGGGTGCCTTTCAGGCTGAAGCCATCACGTTGGCCACAATCTCCGATCCAGGCTCTGATCCGTGACTCATGCCAATGGGGCCAGCCCAAAGATCTCATCTACGCATCTGAGCCCATTGAGTTCTCAGCGGCCTTTTCCAGGCGAACACCTGGGATCAGCCCCGATCGATTCCTGCCAATTCCCACGTCCTCCGATCCCCAGCTGTCATGTTCAAATCGTCCCGTAGTGCCCACCGCGCCATCGTGCCGATTGCCGCCCTGCCCTTGATGCTCACCGCCATCACCGGAGTGATCTTCAGCCTCCTGGAGCAAAAGGGGATCGAAGCCGATTGGCTGATGCAGATCCATAGCGGCCATTTTGGACCGCTCAATCTACAGCCTTACTACGCTTATGTACTCGGATTCTGCTTGCTGTTGCTGATCAGCACTGGCCTGGTGCTGTGGTTCCGCACCCGTCGTCGTCCAGCCAAGCAGGCCTGAGCCTGTGCAGGATCGACATGGTCGTGGCATGACATCAACGGCTGGGCCAAGGATTCCTCTCCAGAGCTCAGCCAGTTGCTCACTTGCTCCGCCGACTTGCCATCCCTGAATCACAGCTCTTGGCTGTCGTGGTTAGATTGTCGCGAACGTTTTCCATCCCTTGCTGGTGATTTCGATCAACGTCATGGTGAAGTTGCTGCTGTGCGGTGTTGGGCTCGGTTCCCTGCTGCTGCTGCCTGGCTCCAGTTTTGCCGCCGCGACTTGCAAGGTCAGTAAGGAGTTTCAGGGGGCCGCACCCTCGGTGATCGTTCAAGATGCTCTTTACGAGAAGTTTCAGCGTCCCCTCAAGCGTGTCGATTGCCGTGATGACGGCCTCTGCTATCAACGTTGGGGCAAAAATTGCGGCGTCTGAGCCTGTCGCGGACCGTTCAGGCTGCTACCGCGTTATGGACAGGATTTGTCGTCGTCAGCGAGCTGATGATAACGCCCTTTGCCGGCGTCGTAGTCGAATAGCTCGCCATCGCTTCGGCCCCGACATGGGCAATCAGGGTCAACACCCCGAGGATCATGGCCAGATCGGCAAGCCCGAAGGACGGCGATGGCCGCAGAGCCTTGAGTCGCGGCAATAGTTTCATGGCGACTTCAACTGGGGATGTGCACTGTAGGCAGCTGTTCAGGGTGACGCAGCTGACATGCCCAGTGATTCCAGAGGACTGGACTTGGCCTTGCTGTGTGCTGCGTGCTGCGATCAGCGTGTCAAAGCAACGCCTGGAGGATGCCTTTCCGTGCGGGACTTCAGGGCCCCTGATCAGGTCATTCCTCTGATCTCTCCTCTGATCACCAATCAAATCCGGGTCGGCTTTTGGGCCACGAATTGTTGTGACAATTTTGCCAGGTAGTCGAGGCGACAAGGTCTTGAGCCTTTCCCTCGGCAGCAGCTGCGAGCCAACGGAACGAAGGCTGTCCTCGCCTACAACATCGGCGCAGAATCAAAAAAAGCCCCTCCCAGAATCCTGGGAGGGGGACATCACTGACTCAAGCTGTACTCAAAATGTACACTGCTGTACCGCGACTCGACCAATACAAGCTCAATCGAAAGCCGCAGGCCTTAGTCTATACAGCCTGATACTGAATGGACTCAAAGCTGTAGGCATTCAGTGTCGTGGCGCCAATCGAGAAGGAACGGTTGTTCAGTCCCCCTAGGTTGCTGATTACATAGTCGCTAGATTGACCGGGCAGGATGAGAGTGTCGCGCCCAAGTTCTCCGTAGAAAGTGCCGTTACCGAAGCCCTTCACCGTATCGTTTCCAAGGCCAAGATAGTACTTGCCTGTGCCGTCAAATCCACCTTCCCAGGCATTGACTGTGTCATTGCCGAGGCCGGTTCTGACGACGCCATCGTTGTAGATACCGACTCCTCTGAGGCCATCGGCTCCCGCGTTGCCGTCGGTGCCATCCGCTCCGGCGGCACCATCGGTGCCCGTGATTCCATCGGTGCCGCTGGCGGCGCGACTCCGGTTGAGAAGGGTGAAATCATCATTGCGCCCACCTAGGCCACCAGTGCCGCCTGTACCACCTAGGCCGGCGTCACCACTGGTGCCCCCGGTTCCACCGGCGGCACCGAGGCCCTTCACGCCGCCGATGCCTGTGATGACGTCTTCACCGCCACCGGTGTCCACCACAGAATCAACGTCGATTTTGATACCAATGCCGCCATTGCCGCCAGCTCCTCCCGTGCCGCCGTCACCGCCGTCACCGGCCGCACCTCCAGCCCCGCCGGCGCCGCCATTGCCGCCGACGCCACCGGGCGCTACGAGTCCAAGAATGACTGCGGCATCGCCGCCGGCCCCGCCAGCTCCACCAGTGCCGCCCACGCCGCCATCGCCGCCAGCCCCGCCATCGCCACCGACGGTGCCATTGCCGCCAGCCCCACCGATCCCTTTGATGGTGTCATTGTCGCCATTGCTGAGCAGCCACAGGCCGATCCCCGTATCCAGAGTGCTTTTGGTCAGCACAATCCCAGCGGAACCATTGCCGCCCGCCTCGCCTGCCGTGCCGGCGTCGCTTGCCGTGCCAGCGACGCCTGCAAGTCCAGCAGTGCCAGCCTGGCCCGGTTTGCCGCGGCGTTGAGCCAGAGGGGTGAACAAGCCGAGCGGAAATGGTAGCCTTGTACCATTGGCTCCGGCGGCGCCGGCGACACCATTGGTACCTGCGGCGCCGCTGACGCCATCTGTGCCCGGGGTGCCAGGCAGGAGGCCATTGTCGCCCACGGCACCTGTGCCCTGAATGCTGTCATTTCCTAAGGACATGTACAACCTGGAGTACTCCAGCAAGGCCCCGACTTTCTGGCCTCCATCACCGGTGCCGGTGATCTTGTCATTCCCCAACAACGTATTTGTTGTTGAGGTATTCAGGAAGACAGGGCTGGTGGAGAATGGCCGCGTGTCTGA
>CALPNT020000089.1 GCA_943325005.2 Bifidobacterium breve
TGGCGCATTTCGCTACCGCTGTTGGAATGAGTCTCCGCTGATGGAGAGCGCAAGATCAACACAGACAGGCCGGCGATGCATCCTGCTGCAAGCACGGCGACGGCCCAACAGTCGAATCTTTTAAACCAGGGTTCGCTGGACTGCATTGTCCATCCTCCGTACTTTCTAACTTGGCACAGATCAGCCCACATGGCATCGCCAGGCTGATGGCGCCGGCGTCCCGACCAAGGCCAGGAAGCGCCGAGGCCCGCGGCTCATCGAGTTCCGCTACGGCACCTGGAGCCTTAGCTTGCGGTTGGCGTTGCCGTTCGAGCGCGAGCAGCCGCAGCCCAGCAACCACGACGCGCTGCTCTGCGTCACCGCCCGCAGGCCCACAAGCTGAGCACCGTGAATGGGGGTGCTGAGTTGTCGTCGCAAACCATGACGACAGATCCTTCAGCAGCCTCCTCTCCTGCAGGTTAGGGAGACCACCTGGATGTACAGGCCATGAAGTCAGCGTTCACGCCCTCGGTGCCCACGCCCTCGGAGTCCACGGCTTCGGCCCAAGCCTGGTTGGAGCAATTGGCGGCGGCGTTGGCTGAGCGCGATCTCCAGGCCGTGTTGGCCCTGTTCGGCCCGGACTGTTTCTGGCGCGACCTGGTGGCCTTCACCTGGAATCTGTGCACCGAGGAGGGGCCGGAAGCCATCGCCTTAATGCTGGAAGCCCGTCTTGCGGATGTGGCTCCCAGCGGCTTCTCCCTGCGCGGCGAGGCCAGCGAGAGCGAAGGCGTGGTGGAGGCCTGGTTCGGCTTTGAAACCCGTGTGGCCCGCTGCTGCGGCCATCTGCGCCTGCGGGAGGGCCGCGCCTGGACCCTGCTCACCGCCATGGAGGAACTCAAGGGCCACGGGGAGAGGATCCGCGAGCGCCGACCGGTGGGGGCGGAGCACGGCGTGCATCCAGGCCGGCTCTCCTGGGCGGAGCGGCGCAGTCAGGAGCGTCAAGAGCTCGGTATCAGCCAGCAACCCGATGTGGTGATCGTCGGCGGCGGCCAGGCCGGCCTCACGCTGGCGGCGCGCCTGCGGCATCTGGAGGTCCCCACCTTGGTGCTGGAGAAACAGGCCCGTCCGGGCGATCACTGGCGCCGGCGATACAAGAGTCTTTGTCTGCATGACCCGGTTCACTACTGCCATTTTCCCTATCTGCCCTTCCCAGAGGGCTGGCCCCTCTATACCCCCAAGGATCAGCTGGCCGACTGGATGGAGGCCTATGTGAGCGTGATGGGTCTCAACGTCTGGGGTGGGTCGCCGGCCCACAGCGCCCGCTTCGATCCGCAGGAGGGCCGCTGGCAGGTGACAACAGAGCGCGATGGCCAGTCGGTCGTGCTCAAGCCGCGCCACCTGGTGATGGCGCTGGGGGTGTCGGGCTACCCGAACCTGCCGCAGATCCCCGGAGCCGAGAGCTTCGCCGGTGATCAGCATCATTCCAGTGCCCATCCCGGACCCGATGCCTATCAAGGCAAGCACTGCATCGTGGTGGGCTCCAATAATTCCGCCCACGACATCGCTGCCGCCCTCTGGGAAGCCGGTGCCGCTGAAGTCACGATGCTGCAGCGCAGCTCCACCCTGGTGGCGCCGATCCCAGCGCTCGAAAAGTATGCCTTCGCCGGTTCCTATTCCGAGCAGGCCCTGAAGCAGGGCATCACGCCGGATCAATCGGACATGACGACCGCCTCGATTCCCTACCGGTTGCTACCGCGTTGGCAGAAGCCGATCTACGACGCCATGCGCCGCGATTATGCCGATCTCTACAGCCGCCTGGAGACAGCCGGTTTTCAGCTCGATTTCGGGGCGGATGACTCGGGCGTGTTCATGAAGTTCCTACGGCGCGGTTCCGGCTATTACCTCGATGTAGGGGCCTCGGAGCTGGTTGCCGATGGCCGCATCCGGCTGCGCAGCGGCGTGTCCGTTGAGCGGCTCACCGAGACCACGGCGGTGCTTAGCGATGGCACCGCCCTGCAGGCCGATCTTGTGGTCTATGCCACCGGCTTCGGGTCGATGAACCGCTACGTGGCGGAGCTGATCTCGCCCGAGGTGGCCGATCGCCTCGGCAAGGTCTGGGGCCTGGGATCGGACACCCCCAAGGACCCCGGTCCCTGGGAGGGAGAACTGCGCAACATGTGGAAACCCACCCAGGTGGAGAACCTCTGGATCCACGGCGGGAATCTGCACCAGTGCCGCCACTATTCGCTCTATCTTGCGTTGCAGCTCAAGGCCCGTCTTGCCGGGCTGGTGACCCCCGTCTATGGCCTGGCCCCCAGTTATCACACCAGCTGAACACCAGGTAGAAGGCAGATCGGCCGTTGCCAATATCGAGTTGCGATCTGCCTTGAGTCGATTGCCTTGATCAGGCAACGGCTCTGCCGAGGTCTGTCCTAGGAGCCAGACATTGCGGTCGAGCTTGGCGCCGTTGGTGGTGCAGGTCTGGATGTCGTTTTTGCCATTGACCGTGTACGCCAGTCCGTCCTGCTCGGCAGCAAGTGCGTTCTGCGTGATTTCACACATGCCTTCCCAGAAGCTCCAGTCAGCGACGTAGCCGGTGGTCAAAGAGAGTGGAAGGATTGCTATGTCTGTTGCTGAATTTGATTGCTTCTGGTGTGAGGGCGTTGGGGTTGCTGCAGGTATGAGTGGTGAATAGCCTGAATGGCGATCGCGAAGCTGAGCATCAGGTCGGCAACACTGCAGAGCAGAGCGCTGTGGGGCATCGGATCCATGGGTTTTCGAGAGAGTCAATAGGAAGGCCGTAGTTGCCAGGTAAGCCAGTTGCTGCCGTCGTCGTCGTTGCTTTTCAGCCTTGAAACCAGGAGCACAACAGGGCGAGGAGCAGGGCTCAATGAGCTCCATCCGTTTGACACAGCGGGCAAGGCAAATGCACGGTGAAAGTAGGACGAGTAAAGTGCGATTGGCCATTCATTTCACCCGGTGTTTCTGTAGGTCTGTGCACGGGCGATGGTTCGCAAGGTGTTCGTGTTGGCACTGTAGGGGCGGTGTTGGCGTTGAACAGGGGCGCATTTAATGCAGCCAACATTCCCGCTCACACTGCAGGCAACCTCTATCTCTATTCTTGATTGGACTGGCACGCTCGTCAGGGGTACTCTTCTTTTTCTGGGCCTCTTTAAAGCCGCTTTTTACCCTATTGGCGCGATGCTTGTCGGGCATTCGAGGGGAAATCTCGACCTCTTGAGGCTTGCATCGTCGATTAAGAGCCTAATGTCGACGCGTCAGCGCATTTCTCTGGCTCTGGTCATGCGATGGATGTTTTGAGATGCAAGAGTTTGCCGCTGGGTTCAGCCGTGATTTGATGCTCTTAGATGAGCACTTGGCTGGTGTGCAGGCCCTTGGCGGCGGCGGCACCCATCGCTTTATTGATTGCTATGCGGTGGTTCATGTCTGGCTGCCGCCAACTGCGCTATTGGCGTGAATCCCCCCAAACCCCATCACCACCACTGGTGCCTGGGGCCGCAGCTGCTGCGCCGCCGCCTCCAGAAAAGCCACCAGGATCGTGATCAGCAGGATGGTGTCGCGCATTGCGGGATCGAGGGGGGTGCCGGGCAACAGGCGATCAAAGGCCTTCTGCTGATGGCGATAAGGCGGGAAGGGCAGGGGGATCTGGGGGAACCAGTCGCGCCCGTCGCCCTGGTGAAAAGGCAGCGCCACCGACACATAGGGCCCCTTCAGCAGCCGCTCGCGATCGGCCAGGAAGCGATCGATCAGCTCCCTGAAGCCTGGGGTGGTGGGATGAAAGGCGGTGCGGATGGCGTCGGCAGCGACCTGCTCCAGCTCGCTGGCGACGACGGAGGGGAGCAAGCAGCAGCAACGATTCCTGGCTGCACCCTAGGGGCAATGGCCACACCGCCCAGCCGTGCGGACTCACCAAAAACCGGGCAGCTAACTATGCAAACCGTGCATCAAGCCGTCCCAAGCAAGAATGGCCCATCTCCGCTCCCATCGCCATGGCCGTCCTGGTCTTGCCGCCCACCTCGGCCTACCCGAGTGACCCCACCGCGCTGGAGCGCGACCGCTTAGATGTGCTGTATCAGGAGCTGCGTGGCAACTACAAAAGCCTGATGATCAGCCGCGGCATCCATCGCAGCCGCGCCCAGAAACAGGGAGGTCAGCTGCAGGAGCTGGGCGTGCGGCTGCGGGCCCTGGCGCTGCGGGAGGCGAGCATGAAGGCGGAGGCCTACGCCATGCTCGAAATCGTCACCGACGTGGTGGAGCACCTGGAGGATGCCGGCGATGAGGTGAGCACCGCCTTTGGTGCCTACCAGCTGGGCCGGCGTTCTTACAACGGTGGCGGCAGCATCGCCCGGCTGATCCAGGCGGTGATCAGCTTCCTGAACCGCTGGCGCACGGGTAAGGAACGCTTCGAGCAGCTGGAGGCCCGCCAGCAGGCCTTGCGTTCCAGCCTGGAGAGCAGCGCTCTGCCCGAACCATCCCAGGAGCCGAGCGATGGGCAGGATCGCTGAGGCGCTGCGGGCCAACCTGCAGGAGCTGGCCCAGGCGGATGCGCGGATGTTGCGGGAGTTGGATGGGGCGCTGCCGTCCATGGCTCAGCCGGAGCCACCGGTCGCTGCAGAACTGGCGGAGGGGCTCGAGATGCTGGGCGTGAAGGAGCTGAAGGCGCTCTGCAAAGAGCGGGGCTTCAAGGGCTACACCAGCCTCAACAAAGCAGGCCTGATCGAGCGGCTCCGGGGGGGCGAGGCCCCGCTGGCCGCGAAGGCAGCCGCGAAGACAACCGTGAAGGCAACCGCCAAGACCGTGGCTGCGCCCTCTGGCCTGGCCGCGATTGAGGCCCGGCTGGATCGCATGGAGACCCTGCTGCAGCGGATCGCCGAGCGGGTGGGGGCGAGCGATTCTGGTCTCGATTGAGGCATGGTGGACATCACCACAAAAGCGCCGCTATCATTGTTATCAAGTTGTACTGGAGGTTGATGGCTGATCTGCTGGTGCGCGGCGTCGATGATGGGCTCGTGCAGGCCCTGAAGAAGCGGGCCGGAGCCCATGGTCGCAGCGCCGAGGCTGAACATCGGGCCATCCTGGCGACGGCTTTGCTGATGCCTCCGCGCCGCAATCTGGCGGAACTTCTGAGCTCCATGCCGGACGTGGGCTGTGATAGCGATTTCGAGCGGCCGGTTGACACCGCAGAGGCCCTTGATGTTTTTGGTTGACACCACTTGCTATGTATTTGGTTGACACCAAGGTGATCAGCGAGGCGCGTAAGGGCCGTCGTGCTGATCCTGGCGTGATCGCCTTCTGGGAGGATGCTGCTGAACACAACACGCCGATTTTTCTCGCGGCGGTCACGCTTGGCGAGCTTCGGCGTGGTGTGGAGCTGATTCGCCATCGTGGTGATCATCAGCAGGCTGGGGTGCTTGAACAGTGGCTTGATCAGGTGCTGCACGATTACGGTGATCGGGTCTTGGCACTGGATGGCGATGCTGCTCAGGTCTGGGGCCGCCTACGGGTACCGAATCCCCAGCACGCCATTGACAAACAGATCGCTGCCATCGCCCTGCTGCATGACCTCACGGTGGTGAGCCGCAACGTGGTGGATTTTGCCACCACCGGGGTTCGGCTATTGAATCCGTTCACCGGGGGCTGAATAGACCATTGCAGTAATCGCTAGCGGCTGATGAACCGAGGTGATTGAGGATTCCTTCATCGTATGGCCGCCAGATCCAGGTCGCTGGCGATGACGGAATCAGAGTCATCGTTGATGCAGGCCATGCATGGCTGAAGCTTTCTGATGGCACGGGCCAGCGCCCATCGACGCGAAACTGCTCCCTGCTGAACTGCGCTGCCAGAGCGGCACTAAAACAAATGGCCGTCACCCCCTCAGAGGTGATCTCCAGGGTCCAGTCCTGGACATCAAACGGCGTACGGCTGAAGGCCTATGGCGTCAGCGCCCCCAGGACTGGAGGGGTTTCAGGCGAGCGGGCCGAGGGCACCTCAAAGGCCTGGACACCGCGCTCTCGCATGGCATCCCCACAGCGCTGGCTGGCGCGCTAGCTGCAGGGATCGGTGTTGGCCGCAAGAGCCTGGGGCGTGAGCTCCCCTTGCAGTGCCAGGCCGCGCAGCGTGGAGATCTCGACAGTGAAGACGGTTTGCAGGCGTTGAAGGCGGGCACCCTTGGGTAAGGGCGATCCCTCCAGCAGCCGCAACGCATGGAAGGCTCGTTCAGCCAGGGCTGTGTCCAGGCCCCGCGCTCCATTGAAGAGATGGCGCTGATGGAGTCGACCAAAGCGTGATCCGCCCGCGCCCTTGGCCCCGGACAAGCCCTTGGGATTTTCCCGTGATACGAGAGACCTTGGGCGAGCAGAGGCGTTGTAGGCCGAACTGATGATGTGGCCGCCAGATCCAGTCGCTCTGCGCTGCGTTAAACGGCCACGCTCTGTCATCCGCCGGCCGTGAAAGGATTCAGCAACGGCACATCAAACGGATGGAAATCGGTCACGTTGCGGGTAACCACCGTGAGTTGATGGACCCTGGCGATGGCGGCGATCATCGCGTCTTCATAGAGGGTGTCGGACTGGCGATGCATCAGCTGGGCCCAGCAGCGGAAGGCAGGGCCATCCATGGTCAGGATGTTGAAGGACCCGCTCACCTGATCCAGCCACCGCGTGATCTCGTCGGCTTTGGCGCCGTCCTGTTCGCGGGTGAGCTCGATACCGGCCTGAATTTCGCCGAGCGTCACACTGGCGAGATAGAGATCGGCGTCGTCGATGCCCTGGAGCCAGGCGAGTACCGCGCCATGGGGGCGGGGCTTGCGCAGTTCGGATACCACGTTGGTATCGAGCAGGAAGGCCATGGCTACAGAGCCACCACTGTCCGGCGGCGGGCCTGTCCCCGGGCGGGCACCAGGGAGTCGGTGCGGGCGTCTGGGGCGAGCAGGAGGGCCTTCAGGCTGGGCCGGGCGGACTCCTGCAGGCGGCGCCATTGCTCGATGGGCACCAGCACCGCGGTTTCGGTACCGCGCCTCGACACCACCTGGGGCCCCTCGCGCTGGCAGGCATCGAGCAGCTCACTGAAGCGCGCCTTGGCGTCTTGCACGGGCCAGATCGTCATGGGCGGCAGGTCATCTGACTAGTCATCTGACCAGTTTACTGGCTCATAGTTCGGGCCGCCTGCGCTGCCAAGCCGCCTCTGTGGCCTGGTCGACAACGCCAGGGCGCTGATCATCCTGAAGAAGCCCAGAACTGGAGAACTGGTGGTCAACCCCACCTTTGCCGCCTTTGCCCGCCACTGGGTTTTCACAGCCAAGGCCTGCTGCATCCAGGTGGAGGGCACGGATTGTGGCGCGCCCTACCCGCCCGACAGCGAATGCCCCGTCTGGATTCAGTGCTGGTGAGTAGGCCGAGATGCAGCGGTTGGTGGAGGGCTCGACGGGATCCTCAACCGGCTGCAGCTGCTGCCGTGCCGCCGAGGTGGGGTTCAAGGAACAGTGGCGGCTGTGCACCGAAGCGCACCACCATCAGCCACCCCCTGCCCGCCGGCGGACTGGAGGTGACTCTGCAGGCCAGCGACCGTAAGGCTCTGTTCCACCCCGAGAATGTCGCAAGGACCTTCACGCACCAAAGAGAATGTTGTGTAAAGTAAGCCGCCAGAAAAGTAAAGGCCTGGTTCGCGCCCGCAACTGGTGGTCGCGGCAGCAGATCGATAATTGTCGAAAATCCAACGCATTTGGCTCCTGCTGGCAGATCACTACCTAAAAATGAAAAAAACCTTTACTCAAAAATACGTCATTTCGGCTGGCGTTGCTGCATTTAGCCTAGGTATGGCTAATCCAGTCCAAGCGGCACTTGTTTATGGCGGCGGATCTGAGACCGCATTGCGTTTCAATCCAGGCGCCGGAGCAATAACATATATGAATAATTTTACTGCAGTGACTCGAGATCAAAATGTTTTAGAAATCACGAGCGCCGTTTATGGAATCCGAAGGATCGCCACTTCGAATGCTTTGCTTGATGTGGGCGTCAACCTCTATGCTGCCGAAATGACCTACGATGGAACTAATTTTGGTCGAGGTGCTAACCATCTGATCTACTCAACAAACTCGCTCGGCGCTGGTACAGCAAGCATCCTTCAACGTGTGAATACTGGAAGCATCTCGGGTGTCAACTTAGCGCTGGAGTTGACCTCAAATTCAGGTCTCGGTGGCTGGTGGATGGGTGTCGAGTTTACTGGGCCGAATGCTGCGGATACTGCGAATGGTTGGCGTGTCGTCAATGCCCCGACCACCGGTTCTTCGAATGATTCCTTCGGAATGTTTAACTATCAAGGTAGCGGAGTATTTCAGCCTTCCTTCATTTTCACTAGCCCTCCCAGCGGCAGTAATCGATTCATGGTTGATGTCAATGGGACACTGAAGTCTGTCAGTGCAAGTCCGTTGCCGGTTCCAGGTCCGCTGCCACTTTTTGGTCTTGCTGCCGCCGTCGCATGGACCCGTCGTCTTCGTTCACGTCTGCGGACGGCCGATGGTGCGACGCGCAAGTGCCTTGCAAGGCGTTGAAAGCTGAATCCTTGCGAGAGCTGGTTGTCATCTAGGCTTTGAATCCTCCCTTCAGTTCATCAGCAGCGTTGTATTGACTCCTGGCTCCGGCAGGGCATCGGCAGGGGCTGGAAGCGAATGCTGGTTAATTTTCACTGTCAGCAACGATGATTGCTCCCGTTGATGATTCCTTCTCCAGGATCGAGAGACCAGATCGTCCTTTCTTCTCGCCTTGGCGGGTGTCGTGGGTGGCGTTGGTGCTGCTGGCCCTCTACGCCACGATCGTGCTGAGCGCGGCCCTGCCGCTGCGCTTGGCGGATCCGGCCTGGCAGCTGGGCGTCTACAACGCCGTGGTCAACGCCTCCGCTTTCCCGCTGGTGGGCCTGGCCTTGCTGCACCTCAGCAGTGATCTGCAGCCTGGCAGCAAGACCCTCGCGCGTCGTGCGTTGGTCTTCTCTCGACTGGCAGTGCCGATCGCTCTGGGCTTCCTGTTGCTGATCCCCCTGCAGGGCTACCTGCTCTGGCAGCAGAGCAGCACCGCGGCCAGCGGCCAGGCCAACCTGCTGGCCAGCCAGCAGAGCACGCTCGCCTCCCTTCGACAGGCGGTGCAGCAGGCCGGCAGCGTCGCCGAGCTCCAAGAGCGGCTTACGGCTATGCAGGTACCGCCCTTCAGTCCGGCGGAGCAGGCCCTGCCTCTCCCCCAGCTCAAGGTCCAGCTGAACGAGGCGCTGGAGCAGGCCGATCAAGCCTTGCAGCGCCGCCGCGCCGAGCTGCCAGAGGCCGATACGCTCAAACTGATCTCCTTGGCCCTGCGCAACGGTTTCGCATGTCTGGCCCTGGCGATCGGCTTCGCGGCGTTAGGGCAGAGGCGTCGGGCGCCTGGACCCTTGCTGATGGAATGGCACCACTTTTTCCATCGCCTGCGCTTGTGGCGTCGCAGTCGCGTTTCCAGCTCTTCCAATCACCAGCTGGAAAGTTACCTGGAGGACATCGGCCGAGACAAGACGTCAGCGCGTTGATCGGCAGGATCGGCTGCATCGCCACCTCAGCGGTGAGACACTCGCTGAGGAGGTGAGTGTTGTCCATCCACGCCAGTTTCTGCTCTCTCAGCCTGCAGGGTCTCGGGAAGCCGCAAAAGATCAAACACGCTTACTGCTGCAACATTTTACGGTTTTAAACCGGTAGGCGTAGAGGTGTGCTGGCAACAGGTCATCGACCGCCTCGATCCTGTTGCAGGCACAGGTGATCTCGGCGTTGACGATCGGATTGATCAGCAGCGGTCCGCGATCAAGCCAGCGTCTGAGCTGCTCCTCGCTCCAGGCCTACCTGCGGAGATCAGCCGTGATCCCATCGAGGATCCCTTTGGATTCCACGCACAGCATCAGGGCTCGGGAGGAGGCCATGCCTCCTGTTGCCGATTCCTGGCCAACCCTGAATCGATTGGGCTCATGGTTTGTTGCCTTCCTGCTTCTCAAAGTAATCCCAAACCACCCGATAATCCGCCACCCGATCACACTTTGTCCACGGCGTCTCATAGCTGATCGTGCGATCCACCGCTCCTCCCGGCAGCGTGTCGTCGTGGAACGTGCGCGAGACGGTGCCGGACTTCATGTCAGCGATGTCTTCCCACCCTGTGCTCTTGTTGGCGCCACGGCCTGAGCCCTTGCGGGGGAAACCAACCCCGGTGAGTCCCTTGCTGGCGGTGAAGACGATGCGGTCGTGTTGGTCATACCAGGTGTCGCGGTCGTATTGCTGCATCACCTGGAACTGCACGCGGTAGATGGTGATTAGTTCTTCGAGCGTGAGCTTGAGGGCCTGGGCCACCAGCACATCGATCTCCACCAGGGCCTGGCGGCGGGCGTAATCGGTGCGCAGTGCGCAATCGCGCTGCCAGGTGGGGGAGAGGTTGGTGAAGAAGGCGTTGGGGAGGCGGGGATCCTGTTTGGCCCAGCGTTGTGAGCGGAAGGCGTCGTCCCAGCACTCGCTCCAGAGATCGGTGTAGTGGGTAGTGAGGCAGTTGAGGGTGAGGGTACGCAGGCGTAGTCCCGTTAACTGCGAAGCGTCTGCAGGTGGGAATGGAAGCTGTCGGAGAACATTCTTATTGGCATGACCCATGCCTGTTGACTTGACGAAAAAGTCAACGGGAACACTCATGCCCATAAACAGGAAGTCAATCACATCCACATAAGCATTGAATGTAGTTGAAATACATGTATTCACATGGCCTATTCCTCTTGGCATTAGCGCTTGAACATATGTGCGCTCATTGGATCCCGCGAGCATTTCCCTGCTTGTGTCTCTAAAGAAATTTGTTACTGGTTGCCTCTCCCCATTGTGCCCTGGGAGTGACATTTGGTATGCAGACGACTCGACGTCTGGCAGGTAGTTGGTTCGCGGAAGATAGTCATCGGGCATGATCGTTAGATCGAGATAGTCGTAGTGACTATTGGCGCTGCAGATTTGCCGAGTAGTCTTGTTGAGAGGTCTGCCAACATAGAAATGTGGCCCTGTCAGAATCAGTTCGTCATGATTAATCGGGAATCTAGTTTGACGTCGTATTGTGGAATCCTTTTTTACTGCGTTGGTTTCATCCCACATCGGGGTGGTGAAATATTCTCCCTTTAGATTGCCTAGGCGCTTAGGAGTTTGCTGAAAAACCCAGCCCCCTCTGCCAAAATTGGGCAGCTGCCCATGCGTTGATGCGAGGCCAA
>CALPNT020000090.1 GCA_943325005.2 Bifidobacterium breve
AGTCCCTGCTGGGCAAGAAGGCGTCCGAAGCGTGGATAGCAATCGGGGCCGAGTCCCAGCGAGGGGTAGCGGAGGAGATCGTTGGTGGAGAGGCCCTTTTCTCCTGCCAGTGGATGCTTCGCGCCGCTGGCCAGATAGAGCGGC
Source organism: Bifidobacterium breve (assembly GCA_943325005.2). Classification (GTDB taxonomy): domain Bacteria; phylum Cyanobacteriota; class Cyanobacteriia; order PCC-6307; family Cyanobiaceae; genus Cyanobium. The sequence continues at coordinate 145 of CALPNT020000090.1, forward strand.
ATGTTGGCAATCTCGTAGGCGATGAACACTGGATCGTCGCGGCTGGGCAAGTCGGGCTGACTGGAGGATATCCAGGCATCGATGACCCTCTCCCGCAGGAGGCGCAGTGGTCGCTGGATGCCGATGCGCCCGCTGCGTCCTGCACTCCATCCATTGGGCAAGCCTGCCATGATTTGACGCCCTACCCAGTGGTCGGACTCAAGCCTGAGCCGCTTGGCTTGGAGAAATCGGCAGAGTTGATGTAATCGTCTCTCCAGGCTCAGCAGGTGGGAGTGGGGCACCGTGTCCCATTCGTCCTTGATTTTTCTCAGCCTCACCCCCAGCTTGCCTGCAGCCAGAGCCGCACGCCGTGAGATGACGCTCTGACTGCAAAGGCAGTGCTGAGCCGCACGATGTCCCGATCCGAGCCAGATGAGCGAATCAAGGGATTCCAGCGCTGCTGGGGCCAGCATTTCTCATGATTTTCTCAGACCTTTCTAAAGCAGCTCCTGGCTCCCCATGACGAATACCAGTATCGATAACTACCAAGATCTCGGGATTCAGACGATAACGAGCCTCCCTGTCGCGCGAATAGGTACAGTTAGCAAGAAATGTCTTAACTGAGATTTCTGTAGTGATTGTTGCTGATTCAGCTCCATGAGTGAGGTCTCGAGGGTTCAAGCGTCTCCGTTGGCGGCCTTAAACTCGCTGGCTGTTCTGGCTTCCACTGCTCGGCAGTGCGAATCGCGGGTGGCGCCGTTTCTGCCCATCAAGGATGCCTACCCGTTGCTGGATGGGCATAACTATGCCCACAAGACGGCGTCCTTGCAGCTAGGAAGTGTTGGTGTGTCGGTTGGACTGGGTTCATCCTTCTGTTTTGAGGTGGACAACCATGAGGTCGTCACCCTGCTGTTGTCCTCCGGTGGTCGGGCCTGCGTGCAGCTCGACGGTGGCACCTACCGCAACAGCCTTCAGCAGCCGGGGCTGTTCCTGCCGGGAGAAGCCTATCGCTGTGAGCTCAGTGATGCCAATGGTTTTGTCATCACCACCCGGCCCGAGCGCCTTGCCAGCACGGCTCTGACGATGGCCGAGGAGATGGACGCCAACGCGGTGGACCTGGCGGCTCTGCAGCAGCCTCTGGAGCTGGGAAGCCTGAGCGGCCATTCAGCCCATCTGCTTGATCTGCTGCGCAAGACCCTGTCGATGCTGGACGCTCTCCATACGGCGTCCAGATTTCCATCCCAGAGCAAGGCCATTGAGGATCTGATCTGTCGCCAGATTGCAGGACTTCTGATCCCAAGTCTGGTCGGCCGAAAGGACTGAACAGGCAGGGTTGCCGCCTGCTCAGATGGTGGAAGGTATCCGGCGCGTCAGATTGCGCAACTTGCGCAAGGCTTTGAGCTCCACCTGGCGCACCCGTTCACGCGACACATCAAGCTGACGACCGATTTCGGCCAGCGTGTGCCGATCCTGACCGTTGAGGCCAAAGCGCAGGCCCAGCACCTCGCGCTCCTGTTCGGTCAGCTGATCGAGCCAGCGTGCCAGCTGCTCATGGTGCATGCCCCGCTCCACCAGATCCAGAGGCTCCTCAGCGGAACTGTCGGCGATCAGATCACCCAGGAAACTGCGCCCCTCATCGGCATTGATCGGGGCATCCAGGCTGGAGGTGGTGAGGGACTGTCGCAGCAGGGAATCAAGCTCCTCCAGCGGCATGTTGAGCGCTTCGGAAATTTCCTGGCGACTCGGCATCGCCCCCAACTTATGGGCCAGTTCAAGACTCACCTTGCGGATGGTGGTGAGCCGTTCGCTCAGGTGCACGGGCAGCCGGATCGTGCGGGACTGGCAGGCAATGCCCCTGGTCATGCTCTGGCGGATCCACCAGAAGGCATAGGTGGAAAACTTGTAACCGCGGGTGGGATCGAACTTTTCGACAGCCCGTTCCAGCCCCAGGGATCCCTCCTGAATCAGATCGAGCAGCTCCAGGCCTTTGCCCTGATATTTCTTGGCCACACTGACAACCAAGCGCAGGTTGGCCTTCATCATCCGCTGCTTCGCCCGGTGACCGACCTTGATGATCTTGCGTTCCTGCGGGGAATAGTCGTTTTTTTTCTCTTCTTCCAGCCGCATCATTGTCTGCACCTGGTTGCCCAGCTCGATCTCCTCCGCAGGCGTGAGCAGGGGCTCCCGACCGATGGAGGCCAGGTACCAGGTCATGGAATCAGAACCCCTCCAGCTGGAGCCGCCACTGACTTTGACGGAGGAGGCAGTCATGAACCGTTGCGGGAAGCCCGAAGATTTTCACACGCATTCAGGCTTCTTGGCGGTGGTTTCAATAACCCTTCAGCTTTCAACAGCAAAAGAACACAAAGTGTTCAACCCCAGCTCGGAGCAGGGCTTTCGGGCTTGGCATGAATCGAGACGACAACCTCCTGCTCGTCAATAAGCGGATTTCGCCTGTTCGCTCGCCGCTCCGCGGGGTCAATTGGCATCAGTGCCGCTGCAAATCCGCAGCCACCGCCTGGGGGCTCACCCCGCCCGGGCCCCAGCGCTCCAGGCAACCCAGGCCAGCCTCGGCGTGGGCCAGGGCCACGGCGGCCAGCAGCGAGGCGTCCGCCCGCCGGTCAGCCGTCTGCAGCTCCCTACCGCAGGCCAGCGCCGCTGCTCCACGACCCGCCGCGTAGCCGGCCAGCACATCGCCAAGGCCAGCCCTGGCCGCCTGCGGCGCCGCCTGCAGCAGTTGCCAGCGACGCCCGTCCGCCGCCGCCACCACCGTGCGGGCCCCCTTGAGCAACACCGTGGCGCCACTGGTTCGGGCCGCCTTGGAGGCAGCCGTGAGGGGATCCAATCCCCGTAGAGCCGGGAACAAACGCGCAAACTCCGCCGCATGGGGCGTGATCCAGGTGGGTCCGCCGCGCAACCGCAGCCAACGGCAAGGGTCCTCAGCCAGCTCGCTGGCTTCGCTGGCCAGGGCACCATTGGCCGGATGCCCCCAGAGGGCGAGGCGGTTGAGACCATCGGCATCGAGCACCACCAGGCCAGGAAACGCCTGCAGCAGGCGCCAGCTGGCGGCCTCGCCTGCAGCTGGCGCCTCACCGCCCAGGCCTGGACCCAGCAAGATCGCATCGAAACGCTCCAGATCGAGTGCCGCCAGTGGCGCCAGATCCAGCCCACCAGCGGCCGTGGCCCCCAGCGCCGCGCTGACCACCACCTCGGGATGCACCATCCAGAGGTGGTCCACCAGCTCCTGGGGCAGGGCCGCCCTCACGCTGCCGCAACCGGAAGCACCGGCACCGGCCAGGGCCAGGTGGGCGGCGCCGCGGAAATGACGGCTGCCGGCCACCACCAACAGGCGACCGCGGCCGTACTTGCCGGCGGCGGGATCGGCGCGCGGCCAGGGAGCACTGGGCCGATCGCCGCCAGTCAGCGCCAAGGGCGTCCCAGCCGGCAACGTGGCCAGCAAGGACGGCGGCAGGCCCAGATCGATCCGCTCCAGCTGTCCCACCCGGGCCAGGGCGGCGTCCTGGACGAAGCCGCGCTTGAGCAGGCCGATGCTCCAGGTGCGCTCGGCGGTGGCACCGCCCCGACCCAGCAGGCGACCGCTGTCGGCGCAGAGGCCGGTGGGGCCGTCCACGGCCAGCAGCCTCTGGGGCCGGAGGCCCTGGCGCTCCTCCAGCAGGCCTTCAAGCGGTTCGCCTGGGGCGCGGCTCTGACCGATCCCGAACAGGGCATCGATCCAGAGCTCCGGATCCCCCGGCTCGGGAGCCGCCTCAAGCCGGGGGATCCCCAGCCAGAGCGCGTGGCGCAGATGGGCGTCGGTGAGCGGCTTATGACGCTCAAACGGACTCCAGATCCGCACCGCGACGCCGGCCAGATGCAACTCCCGGGCCATCACCAGGCCGTCACCACCGTTATGGCCGGGGCCCACCAGCACCAGCACACCCTGTCCCGGCGCGATCAGGCCGGCTCTGTCCGTCCCTGCTCTGGCCAGCAGGCGAGCGCTGATCGCCAGGGCCGCCTTCTCCATCAGCGCCGCCACCGGCAGGCCACTGGCGAACACCTGGGCTTCCAGGGCTGCCATCTCGGCCGCCGTCACCAGCAGATGATCGGCATCGGGGGCGGGCCAGGGGGCGAGAGGGGGCACGACGGAGGGGGAAGGCAACTTCCATGATGGAGAGAACTGAACGGGGCATCCAGGGATGTCCGTGCGCGTGCCGGCCACTCCATCCCAACGGGAACCCATGCTGGATCACTCTCCTGATCAAGCGCTCGATCAACCCCGAATGCCCCAGCGCCAACCAGCCGGCAGCGCCACCCTGGCGGGGGCCGCTGCTGTGGAGCGCCTGCGCGCCTGGCCCGGCGGCCATCGGGTGGCGGTGGGGCTCTCCGGCGGGGTGGACAGTTCGCTCACGGCGGCGCTGTTGGTGGCGGCCGGCTGGCAGGTGGAAGGGCTCACCCTGTGGCTGATGAGCGGCAAGGGGGCTTGCTGCGCCGAGGGACTGGTGGATGCCGCCGGGATCTGCGAACAACTGGGGGTGCCCCATCACGTGGTGGATAGCCGCGAGCGCTTTCGGGCTGAGATTGTCAATTTCCTGGTGGAGGGTTATGCCGCCGGGGTGACGCCGCTGCCCTGTTCACGCTGCAACCGCGAGGTGAAGTTCGGACCGATGCTGGCCTGGGCCAAGGCGGAGCTCGGCTTCGAGCGCATCGCCACCGGCCACTACGCCCGCGTGCGTCACGCTGAAGCAGGCGAGTCGCTGCCGGTGCCCGGCGACGCCAGCGGGCGGCACCAACTGCTGCGGGGGCTCGATGCCAACAAGGATCAGAGCTATTTCCTCTACGACTTACCCCAGGAGAGTCTGGGCCGGCTGGTGTTTCCCCTCGGCGAACTCACCAAGGCCGACACCCGCGCCGAGGCCTCCCGGCTGGGACTGCGCACGGCACAGAAACCGGAAAGCCAGGATCTCTGCCTGGCCGATCACCACGGCTCGATGAAGGCGTTTCTGGATGCCTATCTGGCGCCGCGGCCCGGGCAGATCGTGTTGGCGGATGGCACCGTGGTGGGCCAACACGACGGGCTCGAGCACTTCACGATCGGCCAGCGCAAGGGTCTTGGCGTGGCCTGGAGTGAGCCGCTGCATGTGGTGCGACTCGATGGCGCCCTGAATCGGGTGGTGGTGGCACCGCGATCCCAGGCGGCCCGCCAGCACTGTGAGGTGGGGGCCGTGAACTGGCTGTCGATGGCGGCACCAACCGCAGCGATCGAGGTGCTGGCCCAGGTGCGCTATCGCAGCCAACCTGAGCTGGCGCTGCTGACACCCCTGCCAGCCAGCCCAGCCGATCAAGCTGCCGGGCGCCCGCATCGCTGCCGCCTTGAGTTTGCCGAGCCTCAGTTCTCAATCACCCCAGGCCAGGCGGCGGTGTTCTATGCCGGCGACGTGTTACTGGGGGGCGGGTTGATCAGCTCGGCCGCATGACAGCAAGTGCGACCTGATTCAACAGCTCTTGTTGATAGCGTCTGATGACAGAATCCAGATCAGAAGACCTGACAGTCAACGGGCCTGAATCGCCAGACCACCCTCACCAGAACGGATCCGTCGCCAGCTCCACCTGCAGAATTCCGCCTTTGCAGCTCGGCACGGTGGCGATGCAGGCCCTCACCACCTGGCCATTCACCTCGATCTCACAGGCCCCGCAGCTGCCGCCAAGACAGCCGGTGGCAATGGCGACGCCGGCCTCACGGGCGGTGATCAGCCAGTCGCTGCCGGGGGCGGCTTCGCTGCTGTGGCCATCGGGCCATCGGATCACAACCGGGGGCTTGGCCACGCTGGGGACTCCGCTCAAGAGGGGCTGGGGATAGGGGCGAAAACACATGGGGCCCGCTGAGCTTGAAGAATCAAGCCAGCAGCGGCCCCAGATCCACATGCTGCTCAAAAGCATCCGCCAGGCGATCCAGCAGCGCCTCCCGCTGACGGGCGTGATGGGGCTGGTTTTCGCTCAGCGGTGGCAGATTGCGGCGGCGGCGCAGTTCGTTCAGCCAACGGCGACGCCAGGGGCCGTTCTCAAACACGCCATGCAGATAGGTGCCGGCCACCAGGCCTCCCTGCTCGCCTGTGGCCTGCCACCAGCCCAGCCCCGCCTGACTGCTGAGGGGATTGAGCTCGCCCCGCCGCAGGCCGTGGCTGAGAATCTGGCTGACGCTGGCGTCTTGGCTGACCAGCTGGCTGATGCCGTGATGCAGTTCGAAGCCTTCGAGTTCCACGGGGGGGCCGGCGGGCCAGAGGGCCTGGCTGCGCCCTTGGCGCAGGGTTTTGACTCCGGCATAGGTGGTCTCAAGCGGCAACAGACCGAGGCCTCGGCTCTGGCGATCCTGGCGATCCTGGGGATCGTCATCGTCCTCCTCCGCCAGGTTCCCCTCCAGCCCCTGGGGATCCAGCAACCGCTCCCCGAGCATCTGCAGCCCGCCGCACAGCCCGAACACATGCCCGCCGGCCGCCCCATAGGCCCGCAGCTGTTCGTCGAGCCCCTCGGCCTGCAGGGCGGCCAGATCGCGCCGGGTCTGCTTGCTGCCGGGCAGGATCACCGCATCGGGGCAGCCCAGCTCTTCGCCCGGTTTGAGCCAGCGCAGCTGCACCGTGGGCTCGGCTTCGAGCGGATCGAGATCCGAAAAATTGCTCATCGAAGGCAGACGCAGCACGGCGATCGTCAGCTCGGCCCCCTGCTTGCGGCCGCGGCGCTCCAGCAGATCGAGCGAATCCTCCGGCGGAAACAGCTCCTCCAGCCAGGGCATCACCCCCAGCACCGGCACTCCGGTGTGCTGCTCCAGCCAGCGGCGGCCTTCGTCGAACAACTCGCGGCGGCCACGGAAGCGATTGATCAGCAGGCCGCGGATGAGCGGACGCTCCACCGGACGCAGCAGCGCCAGGGTGCCCACCAGCTGGGCGAAGACCCCGCCGCGCTCGATGTCGGCCACCAGCAGGCAGCGGGCCCGCAGGTACTGGGCCAGGCGCAGGTTGGTGAGATCGCGCGGCTGCAGATTCACCTCCACCGGACTGCCGGCCCCCTCCAGCACCAGCCGCCCCCCCGGGTAACGGCCCTGCAACTCGGCCAGGCCACTGCGGATCGCCGCCCAGCCAGGCTTGAACCAGTCGCGGTAATAGTGCTCAGCGCGGGCGTTGCCGATCGAACGGCCCAGATGGATCACCTCACTGGTGCTGTCGCCGCGGGGTTTGAGCAGCACCGGATTCATCGCCACCTCGGGCTCCAGCCCGGCCGCCCAGGCCTGCAGGGCCTGGGAATAGGCCATCTCACCGCCGGTCTGATCCACCCAGGCATTAAGGCTCATGTTCTGCCCCTTGAAGGGCAGCGGTGTTTCGCCGCGGCGCTTGAGCACCCGGCAGAGGGCAGCGGTCATCAGCGATTTACCGGCGCCGCTGCTGGTGCCGAGCACCATCAGCGGCTGCGGCGCGCCGGGCAGGGGCCGGCTCACAGGCGCGGCCAATGACGCAGGAGCATCTCCCGCAGCCTGTGACGCCGGCTGGCCCTGGGGATCTCACCGGGCCAGCGACTGATCACGGAGCGGCCCAGAGGGGTGAGCCGCACCCGTTCGGTGAGGCCCTGGCCATCCACTTCGCGCCGCAGCACGCCGAGCCGGATCAACCAGATGAAATGGTCTTCAGCCCGGTCGGCCCCCAGAGCAGCGAACAACAGCAGGGAGCCATCGGGGCGGGTACCCAGCTCGCTGCTGCTGATCGCCCGATCGCTGAGCTCCTCGTAGAAGACCCTTCGGAACGGCAGGCAGGTGAGCGAGCGGGCGGCCCGATCACGGGCCCAACCATCGCTGCCATCGAGGGACTGGGCCGGCTGGGATGGGATTGGCCCGGTCTGGGGGTTGGCAGCCACTGGGACGGTGCTCAGTTGAACAGGCTGTTGAGCAGCCCCTCAAGCGTGTTGACGGCCGGAACGGCCTCGCTGCCACTGCGGCCATAGCCGGGATTCGCGCCATTGGGGTGACCCCAACCACCACTGTTCCCCCAGCCACCGCTGTTCCCCCAGCCGCCAGTACTGCCACTACTGCCACTGCCACTGCTAAAGCCAGTGCCGCCAGGAAAGCCACTGCCGTAACCACGGCTGGCATCGAGCTGCAGATCGGACCAGCGGAACACCAGGCCATTGCCCCGGTTGACATAAACCACCGGCCAGGTTCCCGTGGCATCGCGCAACACCAGACGGCCATTGCCCTGGTTGTAGAAGCTGTAGCGACGGCCGTCGCGGGTTTCCACCACGTAGGCGCTGCCGCCGAAATCCTGACGACGGCTGAGGCGGCAGCCGCCACTGAACAGGTTGCGACCCCGCTGCTGCAGCTGGCAGGTGCTGTCGCCGGAGATGTTGCCACCACCACCGCTGGTACTGAACAGCTGCTTGGTCAAGCGATGGCTGACGTTGCGCCGTTGCCAGCCGTCGTCCCAGCAGATGCGGCGGTTGAGGCTGCAGACCTCACCGCCGCTGAGCTGAAAATCCTGGGCCGGTGGCCGACCGGAGATCTGCCGCAGCAGATTCCGCTCCGCCTTCTCGCCGTAGCTGCGGCGGGTCTGGTTCACGGACGGCCCCTGGCTGTCGTAGCAGATGCGCTGGCTGTTGTCGCAGACCACACCCGGGCGTGAAAGATCCAGCGCCAGGGCCGCACTTTGCAGGGTGATCGCCCCCGCAACCCCGACCAGCAGGGTCACAGGTCGGATCTGCTGGAGTGGGCGCATGGCGCACGATCGGATGACTGCTGTTGAAGGTAGCCAAGCCATGGGAAGGTGGCGCCAGCCCCGACTTTTCGATGTTGCTGCTGGCTTCGGCCTCCCCGGCCCGTCACCGTTTGCTTGAGCAAGCGGCCATCCCCCATCGTGTCTTGGTGAGCGGTGTGGACGAGGAATCGATTCACGACCCCGAGCCCAGGCGACTTGTTCGGTTGCTGGCCCAGGCCAAAGCCGAAGCCCTGGCGCTCAGTCCGGCTGCCGATGGGAGCCGCCGCTGGAATGGCGAGCAACACTGTGCGGCGGTGCTGGGCTGTGATTCGCTGCTGGAATTTGATGGCCAGGTGTTTGGCAAACCAGCCGATGCCACGCAAGCCCGCGAACGCTGGCAACGCATGGCAGGTGGCTGGGGGGAGCTGCACACCGGCCATTGCCTGGTCGGCTCGGAGGGTTCACTCCTGCTCGAGACCGTCACCACCCGCGTCCAGTTCGCCGCGGTGGATGAGGCCACGATTGCGGCCTATGTGGCCAGCGGTGAACCCTTGGCCTGCGCCGGGGGCTTTGCGCTGGAAGGACGTGGTGGCTTGCTGGTGGAGCGGATTGAGGGCTGCTTCAGCAATGTGATGGGCCTCAGCCTGCCGCTGCTGCGTCGCTGGCTGGCAGCCCTGTCGGTCGTCACCTGAGCAACAGCGGATCGTCTGGATCTGGCTGCGGCTGGGTCTGAAGCGGCTTCTCCATGGGATGAACCAGCACGCTGGCGCCCAGCAAAAAGCCCCCGCATCGGCGGGGGCTGGGCAGGGATCCGGAACGAAACCCAACGACTGGCTTCAGTCGAGATCTGGCATGGCCAGGGTGGGCTCGGCCTGACGGTCGATACCCTTCTCGAAACCGGCAGCAGCGGCGCGGGCGCGACCGGCATGCCAGAGGTGACCCACCAGGAAGAAGAAGGCCAGCACAAACTGCACTGACGCCAACCACTGGCGGATGTTGACGAAGTTCACCGAGTTGGGCTCGGTGATGATGCCGCCCACCGAGTTCAGGGAGGCGTTGGGCGCGTGGGTCATGTACTCGGCCGCACGACGCACCTGCCAGGGCTGGATGTCGTTCTGCAGCTTGTCGAGAGACAGACCGTTGGGACCGCGCAGGGGCTCGAGCCAGGGACCACGGAAGTCCCAGAAGCGCATGGTTTCACCACCGAAGATGATCTCGCCGGTGGGTGAGCGCATCAGGTATTTACCCAGGCCGGTGGGACCCATGGCCGAACCGATGTTGGCGCCGAGACGCTGGTCACGCACCAGGAAGGTGAAGCTCTGAGCCTGGGAGGCTTCGGCGTTGGTGGGGCCGTAGAACTCCGAGGGATAAGCGGTGTTGTTGAACCAGATGTAGGCGGAGGCAATGAAGCTCATGAAGCTGACAGCACCAAGGCTGTAGCTCAGATAAGCCTCACCATTCCAGATGAAGGCACGACGCACCCAACCGAAAGGCTTGGTGATGACATGCCAAATACCACCAAAGATGCAGATCAGACCGATCCAGATGTGGCCACCAATGATGTCCTCCATCGAGTCGACACCGATGATCCAACCCTCGCCGCCAAAGGGAGCGCGGGTGAGATAACCGAAGATCACTCCGGGGCTGAGGGTGGGGTTGGTGATCAGTCGTACATCACCACCACCGGGGGCCCAGGTGTCATAGACACCGCCGAAGAACATGGCCTTGAACACCAGCAACAGGGCACCCACACCGAGAAGGATGAGGTGATAGCCAATGATGTTGGTCATCTGATTCTTATCGCGCCAGTCCTGCGAGAAGAACGCGGAGTAGTTCTCCAGAATCTCCGGACCGCGGATGGCGTGATACAGGCCGCCAAGGCCAAGAACGGCCGAGCTGATCAGGTGCAGGACACCGACCACAAAGAACGGATAGAGGTCGGTGACCTCACCGCCGGGGCCGACGCCATAGCCGAGGGTGGCGACGTGCGGGAACAGGATCAGACCCTGTTCATACATGGGCTTATCGAAGGTGAAATGACTCACCTCGAACAGCATCATGGCGCCGGCCCAGAACACCATCAGGCCGGCATGGGCCACATGGGCGCCCAGCAGCCGGCCGGACAGGTTGATCAGACGGGCATTGCCGGCCCACCAGGCATAGCCGGTGGAGTCGAGGTCCTTGCCCCCGACCGAAATGAGACCGGAATTAAAGGGCGTTTCCACGGGGCAGAACCTCTTCAGGGAAGACGAAGTTTTCGTGCGGTTGGTCCGCGGGAGCCATCCAGGCGCGCAGACCTTCGTTCAGCAGAATGTTCTTGGTGTAGAACGTCTCGAACTCGGGGTCTTCAGCGGCCCGGATTTCCTGGGACACGAAGTCATA
>CALPNT020000091.1 GCA_943325005.2 Bifidobacterium breve
CGCCTGTTGCCCCTGCTGGAGCAGCTATGGCAGGCCCATCAGCGGCGGCTACGCCGGACGACCGGTCCCCTGGATCTGGCGAGGTCCCTGGTGTGAATCTGGCTGTGCCTCTGGCATGAGTGACCCCCAAGGTTGGAGTCCCAGTGAGACAGGTCCTTAGATTCAATCATCAACGGGGGTTGGGATGATTGCTGTGCCAGGACCGGCCTCAACCCCTGCCACCGAGCCGTTAGGGACTGCCGGTGGACTCTGGCCTGTCCGTCGACGCCGCCAGCTTGTTCCAACGTCTTTGCTCGCCGTTGCTTCATTGCCGTTGCTCACGCCAACCCCGACGGCTGAGCAACTGATCGAGTTGCAGTCGCGGCGGGCTCGCACCTTCAAGCGCAGCGGCGACATTCTCTTTTCGCTTGCCGCCCTGACGCTCGGCGCTCCCCTGTTCCTGGCTCTGGGCGTGCTGGTCAAGCTCAGCTCCCGTGGACCGGTGTTCTATGTCCAGCAGCGGGTGGGTCGCGACTATCGCAGCTTCGGCTGCATCAAGTTCCGCACGATGCGCCGTGATGCTGACAAGCTGCTCAGTGCGCTGCTGCTCAGCTCGCCGGATCTGGAGGAAGAGTTCCGCAACGATTTCAAACTCAAAAACGATCCGCGCATCACCCGGCTGGGCAAATTCCTGCGCCGCTCCAGCCTTGATGAACTACCCCAGTTCCTCAATGTGTTGCGTGGTCAGATGAGTCTGGTCGGCCCTCGCCCGATCGTGCGCAAGGAGCTGCCCCGCTACGGCGTGCGTATGGATGAAGTGCTGGCGGTGCGGCCCGGTCTCACGGGGCTGTGGCAAGTGTCTGGCCGCAACAACCTCAGTTATGAGGAGCGGGTGGAACTGGACGTGCGCTACGCCCGCCATCGCAGTGTGCTGCTGGATCTGACGATCATCTTCAAAACGATCGCCGTGATTCTTGACCCCCGAGATCGTGGGGCCTACTGAACGAACGCCGGCTACTTCAGCTCCATAATGGTTCAGACCATCCCAACGGACAAGCTCAAGCAAGCGTCTGATCGGCTGGGGATTGGGCTCAGAAATCGCAGAGCCATCCAGTCGCCTTCACACCATCGCCAGCAGCAGCAGCACCAGCCCACTGGCCGACAGCCAGATCAACTCCAGCCTGGTGCTGAGCCTCAACATCCGTTGCACCGCCTCCCCATCCGCGGCTGGGTTCAACGGCGCCAACAGTGGCTTGGTTCTCAACCCATCGGCGTAGCGATTGGTGCCGCCCAGGCGAACGCCGGCCGCCAGCGCATAGGCCGCCTGGGAAACCCCTGCATTCGGTGAAGGGTCACTCGCCCCCTGCTTCAGGGCTTCCCAGAACCAGGCCAGGCTGCGGTCCGGCCGAGCCGCCGCCAGCGGCAGACCGAGGGCTACGAGTCGACAGGGAAGCCAGGTGAGCAGATCGTCCAGGCGCGCGCCGGCCGTGCCCAGCCAGGCCAGGCGGCCACGGCGATAGCCCAGCATCGAATCCAGGGTGCTGGCCGCCTTGAAGCCCCAGGCGAGGGCCAGCGGACCGGGCCCCGCCAGCGCGCCGCCACACCACAACCCGGCCCCCACCAGCATCCAGAACAGCGGCGCGAACAGACCGTCCACGCCGTTCTCGCTGGCGGTTTCCGCTGCGGCCCGCAGGATCTCCGGGCCGTCGAGGTTCTCGGTGTCACGGCCGACGATCCAGCTGAGCCGCTGCCGCGCCAGGGGCAGATCGCCGGCGGCCACAGCGGCGAGCACGGCGCGCACCGCCTGCTCCAGGCTGCGGCCGGCCAGGGCACTGGCCAGAGCGATCGGCAGCGGCAGGGCAGCCGCCCAGCGCAGCAGGAGCTGAAGGATGCCACCGCCGTGATCTCCGCTGACGGCGGCGTGAATCGCCAGGCGCTCCACTCCCCACCCGACCAGGCCGCTGCCGCCTACCAGTAGCACGGTGATGGCCAGGCCACCCAGCCGCAGACGCCAGGGCTGATCGCCGGCCCAGGCCTCCACTAGGCGCCGCCAGTGGTCGATCAGCCAGCCCATCACCACCACCGGGTGCAGGCAGCGGCGCGGGTCGCCCAGCAGGCGATCGAGGCCGCAGGCCAGCGCCACCAGCACGATTGGGCCCAGGGTCGCGGCTGTCACGCAGCCCTCATCGGGCCGGCAGCAGCCGAGGCCTCAAGGGGGCCCCGGCCGCAATGGCCAGCAGCTCCGCATCGCCGTGCTGAGCCTGCAGCCAAGTCACCAGGGCTGCCAGGGGCAGCAGCAACAGGATCGCCTGGCTGAACTGCAGCAGCGTCTTGCCGATCGGGAACAACACCCCCGCCAGGGTGTTGCCCACCAGCCGGCCCGCCTCAGCACTGGTCCGCAGCGCGGCCATCGGCACACCCACGCTGCCACTGAGCAGCCGCTGCACGGGTAGATCCGCCAGCTGGCACCCCAGTGCGAGCAGCAGCACAGCGGCGAGGGTGAAGGCCATCGGCAGGGGCATCAGCCGCGCCGCGATCAGCAGCAGCGGAGCTGAGGCCACCGCCGGCAGCAGGCCGTTGATCAACGGCGACGGCGTCAGCCCACTGAGCATCCAGGCGGCCGAAACCATTGCCAGGCTGATGGCGGCCCGGGAGGAGCCCCAGGCCAGGGTGAGCAGCAGCAGAGGGACCCTTTCCATCGTCAGGAGGACGGTGGTGTCCAAGCGCAGCGTCCTAGGGGCCAGGCCAGGACGAGAAAGAGTCCCACTTGAAGTGGCATCACAACAGAGATTCCAAGGAGCTGGCTGAGTAGCCCCATGCCCAGGCTGCCAATGAGCCCGCCAACACCCCCGGAGCGCAACAATATTTCCCAGCGCAGGGCTGCATCGCCCAACGGTTGCATCGAAGCCACCAGCGCGACATCACTGGCGGCAGCGAGGGCACCCAGAGGCAAGAACACCGCCACCACTCTTGAATCTCCGAGCGCATCAGCCAGCACCAGAAGCGCCGCCATCGCTGCGTAGATCAGAACACCGCCCCGGCTGGGTATCAGGCCATTCAGGCTGCGTCCCAGGCAATAGCCGGCCAGCAGAAGGCCGAAATCGAAGTAACTCGCGCCACAGACTTCTCTCAGCCAAAGCGGTAACACGGCGAACAGGCTGCCGAACAGAACGCCTTGCAGGGCACAGCGCCGGCTGAACGGCACGAGCTCTGGGGTGTGGTTCGACCTTGTCTCGGCTGTGGTGTCGATAGGTGGGGCGGACTGCAGGCTGCTGAGGCCGAGGGGCAAGAGCAGCACGAGGGCGCTGGAGAATTGCGCCATCGCGGGGAAGATGACTGCCTCCAGCAGATTGCCTGCCATGGCACCGAGCTCGCTGCCGATCCTCAACCGCTCGACCGTTGCCCCGGCTTTTGGGAGCAACTGACGTTGCAGTGGCAGCTGGCTGATCTCCTGGCCGAAGGCAAAGAGCAGAACGGCCAGCAGCACCGGGGCCACGAGCCAGGCGTCTGGGATACGCAGGCTGGATTGCCCAAGAGTGATGCCAATCAGCCCCACCACGCCGACCAGCTGCGCGAGATAGCCCCTGGTGCCGCGTTGCAAGGGCAGCAAGGCCGGCAGAGTGGCCAAGGCCATCAGAACGCTGTTGACCAGAGGGGATGTGCTGAGCCCGCTCACTAACCAGCCGGCCGAAGCCCTCGTGAGACTGTTTCCTGCCCTGGAAGTACCCCAGAGCAGAACTGGGGCCAGGGAAAGTCGCCGTAGTTCCATGGCAGCGGCCGCTCAGCCGGCGGCGCTCAGGACGCCTTCAGCCAGCTGAACATCGAGCGCAGACCCGTGCCCACCTGCTCGATCGGATGCTGGGCATCGCGCTCGCGGCACTTCGTCATCTCCGGCTTGCCGGCCTCACACTCGGCCACGAAGTTGCGGGCGAAGGTGCCGTCCTGGATGTCGGCCAGGATGCGCTTCATCTCGGCCTTGGTGTCGGCGGTGATCAGGCGCGGGCCACTCACATAATCGCCGTATTCGGCGGTGTTGGAGATCGAATCGCGCATGGCGGTGAGGCCGCCTTTGACCATCAGATCAACGATCAGCTTCACCTCGTGCAAGCATTCGAAGTAGGCCAGCTCGGGCTGATAACCAGCTTCCACCAGGGTTTCGAAGCCCGCCTTCACCAGCTCGGAGAGGCCGCCGCAGAGCACCGCCTGCTCACCGAACAGGTCGGTTTCGGTCTCTTCCTTGAAGTTGGTTTCGAGAATGCCGGCGCGGGTGCCGCCGATGCCCTTGGCATAGGCCATGGCCAGGCCGCGGGCCTTGCCGGAGGCGTCCTGATGGATGGCGAACAGGGCGGGTACGCCCATGCCGTTCTGGTATTCCCAGCGCACGGTGTGGCCGGGGCCCTTGGGGGCGATCATCACCACATCCACATCGGCAGGCGGCTCGATCAGCCCGAAGCGGATGTTGAAACCGTGGGCAAAGCTCAGCACCTTGCCGGCGCTCAGATGGGGGGCGATTTCGGCGTCGTAGACCGCCTTCTGGAACTCATCGGGCAACAGCACCATGATCCAGTCCGCCTTGGCACAGGCCTCAGCGACGCTGAGCACCTCGAGGCCATCGGCGCGGGCCTTGTCTGCCGAGCGGCTGCCTTCGTAGAGGCCCACCACCACGTTGACACCACTGTCCTTGAGGTTGAGGGCGTGGGCATGGCCCTGGGAGCCATAGCCGATGATGGCCACTGTCTTGCCGTTCAGCAGGCTGAGGTCGGCGTCGGAGTCGTAGAAGAGCTGGGCCATCAGAGCGTCGGATCCGGGCTGGGCAACATCTGACTCTACGAAAGCGACCACACCGAACTCGGTGGGGACCACGAATTCTCGAGTTAAAGTGAGGAAATCGTTGGTTTTTCTGTGACTGAGCCCGCCGCCCTGTTCGAGGCCCACATGCAGGCGGAGCTCAACGCCGACCTCGCGAGCACTCTGGCCACCATGGTGGCCGAGCCCCACCTGCTCAACCTCGGTTCGGGTACGGGCGGCAACGGCCGTGCGGGGGTTGAGGAGTTCTACGCCACCCGCCTGATCGGTCAGTTCTTTCCCCCGGATGTGGAGTTCATCCCGATCTCCCGCACGGAGGACGGCGAGCGGCTGGTGGATGAGATGGTGATCCGATTCACCCATACCGAGACCATCGGCCACTTGCTGCCGGGGGTGGCCCCCACCGGCAGGCGGGTGGAGATGGCGCTGGTGGTGATCGTGGGTGTGAGCGACGGCAAGGTGGCTTATGAACACATCTACTGGGACCAGGCCGGACTCCTGGCCCAACTTGGTCTGCTTGATCCCGCCGGTCTGCCGATCGCGTCCGATACCGCCACCCAGCTGCTGGCGTTCACCGGCAAGCTCTAAAGCTCAGCCCCCGGTTCAGGGAATGGCCTGTGCCGATCTAGAAGCGATCGGTGTGGTGATGCACCACGCGCCAGTGGCCCGCTTCCTTCCGGAAGATCGTGGTGGCGCGGATGTCTGCCGTGATCGCCTCGCCGGCTTTGGTCATGCCGCGGGTGCGCTCCACACACACCAGATAGCCCATCTCCGGGGTTTCGACGAAGCGGCGTTCATCAGCCACCAAGGTGCCCTTGAAGCCCATGGCCGACTCCTTGACGAATTCCGCCATCACTGCCGCGCGTCCCGTGCAGATCTCACCCATCGGGCCCAGATGGCTGATGTCGTCGGTTTCGGACCAAATCACCGAGAAGCCAGTCAGATCACCTGCCAGCATCTGGTTGCCCGCTGCATAAAAGGCGTCAGCGGCATCTTCGAGGGTGGTAGCCATGGCGGGTTTGTTGAAGAGCAAAGAGTGGTGGGATCAAAAGATTCGTAAAAATCAGCAGAAGGCCAGGCCTTTATCGATGCCGAGTTTAACGATTCGGTGCCGTACCCTGATCAATGATGGAATGTGTCTGACACATCCTGATCGCCTGGTAATGCCCTCGCGGCTCGTGTCCTGGTGAACAGAGAAAGAGAATCGAGAGCCAGCTCAGGCTTCGCTCGGATGGGCGATCACCCGGTCGATCAAGCCATACTCCACGGCCTCGGCGGCGCTGAGGAAATAGTCGCGATCGGTGTCCTTGGTGATCTTCGCCAGCTCCTGGCCGGTCATGTCGGCCATGCTCTGGTTGAGCATGTCCTTGATGCGCAGAATCTCGCGGGCCTCGATCTCGATGTCACTGGCCTGGCGCTGGCTGGTGCCGCCCAGGGGCTGGTGAATCATGATGCGGCTGTGGGGCAGGGCCAGCCGCTTGCCCTTGGTGCCGGCGGTCAACAGGAAGGCCCCCATGGAAGCGGCCAGACCGACACAAATAGTCACCACGTCACTCTTGACGTACTGCATCGTGTCGAAGATGGCCAGGCCGGCGGTCACCGAGCCGCCAGGGGAATTGATATAGAGATAGATCGGCTTGGAGCTGTCATCCGAGTCGAGGTACAGCATCTGGGCCACCAGGCTGTTGGCGATGCTGTCGGTCACTTCCTGGCCGAGGAACAGAATCCGCTCGACGCCAAGCCGGGTGTAGATGTCAACCCAGCGCTCGTACTGGCTGCCAGGAAGGCGGTAGGGAACGCTGGGGGTGCCGATGGGCATGGGTCTTGCTGGTGGGGCGGTGAGGGCTGGTGGGGGAAAGAAAGGTGCTGGCGTCGGCCGCGGGCTCAGCCGATGCCGGCGGCTGTGGCCACGGGGGCAGGCAGCTCCTTGCGGCTGTTGAGCACCCGGTCGATCAGGCCGTAGGTCTTGGCTTCCTCCGCCGTCAGATAGGTCATGCGGTCGGAGTCGCGGGAGAGATCTTCGATGCTCCTGCCGGTGTTCTCGGCCAGCATCTCCAGCATGGTGTGCTTGTTATGCAGCACCTCTTTGGCCCGGATCTGGATGTCGCTGGCCTGGCCGCGGGCGCCGCTGCGGGGCTGGTGCAGCACGATCGAGGCATGGGGCAGGGCGGCTCGCTGGCCCTTGGTGCCGGCACTGAGGATCATGGCGGCGGTGCCCATGGCCTGACCAATGCAGATGGTGTGCACCGGCGGCTTCACGTAACGCAGCGTGTCGCAGATGGCGAAGGCTTCGGTTTCAAAGCCGATCGCATCGCCGGAGTACCAGCTGGTGCCGGTGGAGTTGATGTAAAAGAAGATCGGCTTCTCGGGATTGTCGAATTCGAGATACAGCAGCTGAGCAATGATCAGCTCCGTCACGTCGATGCCCATCTGACGCTTGGCTTCGTCATCAGAGAACAGGGGCAACCCCAGATAGACGATGCGCTCCTTCAGCAGCAGCGACGGCAGATCAGGAGGAGGCGTGCGCATCACGGCGGAATCGCCGTAGTAGGGGGCCGACACCGTCATCCGCATGCACCAGCAGGCTTGGACCCGGAGCCTAGCTGGCTCCGGGAGGCAGCGGTTCCGGCGGGCTGGTGGGTTTGCCTCCCCCGGCCCGAGCTGTGGACTTTCCCTGGCCTTTGGCGGGCGGCGTTTCCAGTCCCTTGGCCGGCGAGGCTTCGGGGCCTTTGCTGGCAGGGTTCTCGAGTCCCTTCTCGCCGCTTTTGTCGCTGTGGCCCTTCTCGCAGCGGGCAAAGACCATGCGGCCGGTCGGGGTCTGCAAGGCACCGGTGATGGTGACGGCGAGCCGCTCGCCGATGCGGCGACGCGCATCTTCCACCACCACCATGGTGCCGTCCTCCAGGTAGCCCACCCCCTGATCGGCCTCCTTGCCCTCGCGCACGATCTTGAGCTGCAGGTCGTCGCCGGGCTGGACCTCCGGCCGCAGGGCAATCACCAGCTCGCTGAGGTTCATCACCTTGAGCTCCTGCACTTCGGCCACCTTGGCCAGGTTGTAGTCGGCGGTGAGCAGGGTGCCGCCGGTGTCGGCCGTGAGCTTGAGCAGCTTGTCGTCGGCGCCATTGCCCTCATAGCGAGTGCTGTTCACCACCAGCCGGCGCCCGTACTGGGCGCGCAGTTCCGACAGCAGCTTGAGGCCGCGGCGGCCCTTACCCCGCTTCTCGGCATTGGCCGAATCGGCCAGGGCCTGGAGTTCATCGATCACGGCCTGGGCCACGATCACCTGCCCTTCGAGCAAACCCGAAGCCAGCAGTCCGCGGATGCGGCCGTCGATGATCACGCTGGTGTCGAGAATCTTGGCGCTGGCCGGTTGCAGCACCCCTTCGGCCACCAGCAAAGCTTCGGTGCTGGTGGGATTGAACAGCCGCAGCAGGGTGCGCCCATGCACTTCGGCCAGGTTGTAGCCGAGCACGCCGAAAAACACGTTGCTCAGTACCGCCGCCAGGGGCTTGACCAGCACCACCTCCCAGGGCAGGGGCAGCAACAGAATCGGTGCCAACAACAGGTTGGCCACCAGCAGCCCCAGGATCAAGCCGACGGCGCGGCTCACCAGCAGGTCGGTGGGCATGCTGCGCACCTGGGCCATCAACCGCCGCCGCAGTTGCTGGAACATGAAGCCGGCGATCAGGCCGAAGAAGGCGCCGAAGCCGGCAAGCACGCCGCGCAGCCCCTCCAGGTTCGTCACCTCCAGCAGCAGCTTTTCCGGCAGCAGGTCCACACCAAGCCAGCCGGTGGCCGTACCGGAGATCAGGAACAGCACCAGGATGAGGGTGTCCACCATGCCGGAATCGTGTGGCGGCCCATTACTTCAGCCCCGCAGCATGCCCGATCTGCAGCCGATTCACAGGCAGGGGTTACCGCCCGTGATGGGACCCCCATCGACCAGCCAAGCGATGACTGAAGGTCTGAGGCCTCCGGGCTTGCCGCTGCATCCACCGCGCTTGCTGCTGCTTCCACCGCGCTCCGCCTATGTGCACATCCCCTTCTGCCATCGGCGCTGCTTCTACTGCGATTTCCCCGTGGTGCCCCTGGGGGATCGGGCCGATGGGGCCGGTGGCAGCGGCAGCGCTTCGATCGCCGCCTACCTGGAGCTGCTGCAGCGCGAGATCAGCAGCGCGCCGCCCGGCCCGCCGTTGTCCACCGTCTATCTGGGTGGTGGCACCCCCTCGATGCTCAGCCCCGACCAGGTGGGATCCCTGCTGGCCGCCCTGACGCAGCGCTATGGGCTGGCACCGGGAGCGGAGATCAGCCTGGAGATGGATCCCGCCAGCTTTGATCAGCAGCGCCTGGCTGGCTATCTGGCGGCGGGGATCAACCGCGTGAGTCTTGGGGGCCAGAGTTTCGATGATGCCGTGTTGGCGACTCTGGGGCGGCGCCACCGGCTGGCGGACCTGCTGCAGGCGACCGCTTGGCTGCGGCGGGCCGAGGCCAGGGCTGAGTTGGCCAGCTGGAGCCTGGATCTGATTCAATCCCTGCCGGGGCAGGGGCTGGCCCATTGGCAGCAGCAACTGGACGCGGCAGTGGCACAACAGCCGCCCCATTTGTCGGTGTACGACCTGATCGTGGAGCCCGGCACCGTGTTCGAGCGCCGCTTGGGGCGGGGCGAGCTGGAGCTGCCGGATGAGGATCTGGCCGCCGATCTGATGGAGCTCACCCAGCGGCGACTGAGCCAGGCGGGCTACGGCCACTACGAAATCTCCAACTACGCCCTGCCTGGCCATGCATCTCGGCATAACCGCGTCTACTGGAGCGGTGCCGGCTGGTGGGGCTTCGGCATGGGGGCCACGGCAGCGCCCGATGGGAGACGCCTGGCCAGACCCCGTACCCGGGAGGCCTATGCCGCCTGGCTGGCAGCCCAGAGCGTCCCTGCGCCGCCGCTGGAGGCCACCGATGGCGAGCCGGCGGCTGGCTTGGGCATGGCGATCGATGAGCGCTGGATGGTGGGCCTGCGGCGGCGTGAGGGGGTCAATGCCAGGGAGTTGGCGGCTGCCGCCGGCCTGGGCCACCGGGAGCTGGCGGCCCTGCGCCAGCAGTTGGCGCCGTTTGAGCAGCGCGGCCTGTTGCTGGTGGAAGGAGATCGCTGGCGACTGAGTGATCCAGCCGGCCTGGCGCTCAGCAATGCGGTGCTGCGGGAACTACTGGCCTGGTGGCCGGCCGGGCCGCCCGCTGGGCGCTGATCCACTGCTGCAAGGCTTCCACCGCCAGGCCCCTGCCGTCGATCAACGGCGGCGAGAAGGGCGGTTGGTGACTGGTCAGGCCCAGCAGGTCTGCGGTGACCCGCACCTGGCCGTCGCAGGCATCACCGGCGCCGATGCCGATCACCGGGATGCGGCGATCGGCGCTCAGCTCGGTGGCCAGCTCCGCCGGGATGTGTTCGAGCACGAGGGCGAAGCAGCCGGCGGCCTCAAGGTGCTCCGCCTGGCGGCGCAGGCGTTCCTGGGCGACTGGATCACTGGCCTGGCGGCGATAGCCCAGCTGATGCACCGACTGGGGCGTGAGGCCGAGATGGCCCAGCACCGGGATGCCGCTGCGCACCATCCGATCGATCACGGCCAGCGTTTCCGGCTCGGCACCTTCGAGCTTGACGCCAGCCGCCGGCGCCTCCTTCAAGGCACGACCGGCGGCGGCCACGGCCTCATCGGCATTGCATTGATAACTCAGAAATGGCAGATCGCAGATCAGCAGAGGCGCGGGGCGCTTGCTACCTCGGCGTAGCTGCTCCTGACGCCAGGCCTCGAGCCCGCGACCGGCGGCACGGCAGTGATGCAGCATCTCGTCGAGGGTGACGGGCAGGGTGGTGTCGTACCCGAGCGCCGTCATCGCCAGGGAATCCCCCACCAGGGCCACATCGGCGCCGGCTTCAGCCACCACGATCGCCGAGAGGGCGTCCCAGGCGGTGAGCATCGTGATCGGCAGGCCTTCCTGCTTGCGAGCGATCAGATCAGCAGGACGCATCGACGCAAGCCGGCGTTAGGGCGGCAAGCTTGGCATCCGATCGATCGGTTCCACTCCAGGCAGCAGCACCGCACTTGCTAAGCTTGAACCGACTCGGACCCATGCGGCCCGGACGCCCAAATCTGGTCAGGACCGGAAGGGAGCAGCCACACGGGATGCTCTTGGCAGGCGTGGACTCCGGGTCACCCAATGGCACCGAAACCCGGGGACAAGGCTCCCCAGGTTTTGCTCTGGCAGGACATCGTGCGCCTCTGAGACAGGACTGGCCACGGTTCGCGAGGGCTCCTCTGGATTTCAGCGCTGGCAAGGTGCTTGGGCTGGCCGACCAGGTTGCAACAACGCTGATCGGTACCGCAGCAGCTGGAACGTGGCCCAAGGCAAGAAGC
>CALPNT020000092.1 GCA_943325005.2 Bifidobacterium breve
TCTTCGCTCAGCAGCCTGCTCTGATCTCCCCCGGCGGCAACGCTTACACCCATCGCCGCATGGCTGCTTGCCTGCGCGACATGGAGATCGTTCTCCGCTACATCACTTACGCCATCTTCACCGGCGATGCTTCCGTCCTGGAAGATCGTTGCCTCAACGGCCTGCGTGAAACCTATCTGGCCCTCGGCGTGCCTGGCGCTTCCGTGGCTGAAGGCATCCGCAAAATGAAGGACGCCGCCATCTCGATCGCCAACGATCGCAACGGCATCACCCCCGGCGATTGCTCCGCCCTGATGTCCGAAGTCGGCACCTACTTCGATCGCGCTGCTGCTGCTGTCGCCTGATCAGCCTGCTGATCCGGTTCACCTTCATCCCTTCCTTCTCACCATGAAGACTCCCCTCACCGAGGCCGTCGCCGCCGCCGACTCCCAGGGACGTTTCCTCGGCAACACCGAGCTCAACGCCGCCTTCGGTCGCTTTGAGCGTGCCAAGAACGCCCTGGAAGCCGCCAAGGCTCTCACCGCCAAGGCCGACCAACTGGTCAACGGCGCTGCCCAGGCCGTCTACAACAAGTTCCCCTACACCACCCAGATGCAGGGCAACAACTACGCTGCCGATCAGCGTGGTAAGGACAAGTGCGCCCGTGACATCGGTTACTACCTGCGCATGGTCACCTACTGCCTCGTGGCTGGTGGCACCGGCCCCATGGATGAGTATCTGATCGCCGGTCTCGACGAGATCAACCGCGCTTTCGAACTCTCACCCTCTTGGTATGTTGAGGCTCTCAACTACGTCAAGGCCAACCACGGCATCGCTGGCGACCCCGGCACCATCGCCAACAACTACATCGACTACGCCATCAACGCTCTCGTCTGAGCCTTGATCATCTTTCGATCCAACAACGGCCCCTCATCAGGGGGCCGTTTTTTTTGGCTATGATGCCGTACTTCCTGGCCACAGGCGCACCAAGACCTGCCGGGGAAACGCCCAGCAGCGATGGTTCAAAGCGAGGACGCAAACTGCTGACTGCGATGATCACGGAATCAGCCAGCACCGCTTTGTCTGGCCAGAGGCTTTGTCAGACCAACGGCTTCATCATCCAAACCGCTATTGCAGCGGACAGCACGCTTTGCGTCCCGTTGCAGCGTGCTGCCGTGGTGGCACGACAAGGGCAGAGCAATGGCAGCATCAACGTCAGTTCGTTCGCAGCTCCACCCCATGGCTCCGGCCTCCTCCATCCCCGCGGCCCAGCCCTTGCCCGGGGATAGCGATGCCCATGGCAACGGCGAACCGATCAGCGAAGGCGAAGCACTGGCGCGTCTGCGCCAGTGCGCAGACCAATCCCATCAGTACTACGCAGCCTGGTGGCTCGGCCGTAACCGCAGCCGCCATCCGGAGGCGGTGCCCCTGTTGATCACCGCCCTGCAACAACGGCGGCCGCGGGATCCATTGGCGGGGGTAGAGGAAAATGCCGTGGCCCGCAATGCCGCCCGCGCCCTGGGAAAGCTGGGCGATCCAGCAGCGATCCCCGAGTTGTTAGCGGCCCTCGACGACGAGGATGACGGTCTGCGAGAGGCAGCCGCCCGCTCCCTCGGCGAGCTGGCCGCCATCGACGCGGTGGCGGTGCTGCTCCGGCGCCTGGCCAGCGGCCCAGCCGGTGCTGGAGCCACCCGACCTGACAGCCCGCGACTGCAGGAACCCTGCGAGGCGATGCTGGAGGCCCTGGGGGCGATCGGCATCGCCGAGCCCGGCGTGATCACCTTGATCGAACCCTTCACGGCCCATGAGCGTCCGCTGATTCGCAGCGCCGCCTGCCGGGCCTTACTGCAGCTCAGTGGCGAGGCCCGCTGGGCCGACCCCTTGGTGCAACTGCTGGACCATCCCCAGCTGCAGGTGCGGCGCGCCGCCCTGATGGATCTGGGGGCTGTCGGCTGGCGACCGGCCCTGGAGCCGATCTGCCGCACCCTGGCCGAGAACAGTCTCAAATTGATCGCTCTGCGGGGCCTGGTGGAGCAGGGGGCGCACCATGACGCCACCATTCAGGCTGAGGCGGTGTTGAGCGCCATGGATTCCCTGTTGTGAGGAGCGATGAAATGGACTCCATCGGCGAACGCATCCAGGCGGTGCGGCAAGCAGCCAGCGCCCAGACCATGCTGGCCGCCACCTGTGCCCTGGCCGCCAGCGACCACGGGGACAGCGTCAACGGCGAGGCGATCGCCTGCCTGGTGGAAGTGCTGGGCTTCAACAATCCCGGCGCTGCCGTGGCCGCCGTCGATGGCCTGATCCGGCTGGGCCCGATGGCGGTGGAGCCGATCCTGGACAGCCTGGATCCCCGCAATTACGGCGCCCGGGCCTGGGCAGTGCGAGCCCTGGCTGGCATCGGCGATGTGCGAGGCCTGGACCTGCTGGAAGAGGCCCTCGCCAGCGATGTCGGCCCGAGTGTGCGGCGCGCCGCCGCCTGCGGCCTTGGCAGCTTGCAGCTGAAGGCGCTGAAGCCACACCAGCGCACCGCCGTGCGGGAGCGGGCTCTGCTGGCCCTGCTGGGGGGCTGCCACGATGGCGAATGGGTGGTGCGCTACGCCGTGAGCGTGGGACTCGAAAGCCTCGGACTCAGGCTGGAACCCCAGCCCCAGGAACAGCTCCAGCTGCTGAAAGCCCTGGCAGCCCTGGGCCAGCCGGACCTGGAGGACACGGTGGTGGTGCGGCTGCGCGCCAGGCTGGCTCACCAGCGACTCCTGGCCCTGATGCCGGCGGCAGGGATCGAGGCGCAAGCCCAGGCCGATGACCGGCCATGAACGATGCCCTGCCATGAGCGAGGCCCAACCATGAGCGAGACCAAGCCATGAGCGCGGCGCCGACCCGAGTGCTGTTTGTCTGCCTCGGCAACATCTGCCGTTCACCAGCCGCCGAAGGAGTGTTCCTGCATCAGCTGGCCCTGGCGGATCTGGAGGGGAGCTTCGTTGTGGATTCGGCCGGCACCGGCAGCTGGCATGTGGGCCAGGCCGCCGACCCCCGCATGCGCGCCGCCGCCGAGCGCCGCGGTGTGCACCTCCCGAGCCGGGCCCGCCAGCTCTCGGTGGCGGATCTGCAGACGTTCGACCAGATCCTGACGATGGACGCGGACAATCTGGCGGCCGTGCGAATGCTCAGCCGTCAGCGCCGTCCCCGCGCCACGATCACGCCCCTGCTGCAGTTCTGCCAGCGCTTCCCCCAGCAGGAGGTGCCAGACCCCTACTACGGCGGCGAAGCCGGCTTCGACCACGTGCTCGACCTGCTGGAGGATGCCTGCGCGGGCCTGCTGGCGTCGCTGCTGGCGGCACGCCGCCAGAGCGACCGTGCCGATCCCCCCACGACAGGCTGAGGCCACGCTCCCGGCTCAGTCCGTCTGGCCCGAGCGGACGTGGGGCGATGCCGAGGCGGGCGCCATCAGGATGCGGCACCTTGGCGAGCGTGCGAGCCACCGGCGGACGCACCAGCACTCAACCCAGCTGGGCCGAACAGCTGGTGACCGGTTGGACTGACCAGCTGGAATGAGCAATTGGCCTGTGGGCTCAGTGGGGGCCGGGCCAGGCCTCCTCGGGAATCCGCTGCCGGAACAGATCCACCAGCACCTCAATCACCGCCTCGATACTCATGCCATCGGTGACCAGCTCGACGGCGTCCTCGGCCTGCACCAGGGGCGCCACCGCCCGGGTGGAATCGAGATGGTCGCGCTCCGCAATGCTGGCCTCGAGCTCCGGCAACGGCGGCACCGAAAAACCACGCTGGCGCAGATCCTCAGCCCGGCGCCGGGCCCGCTCAGCCACCGTGGCGGTGAGGAACACCTTGCAGTCGGCGTCGGGGAACACGGCGGTGCCGATATCGCGCCCCTCAGCCACCAGGCCACCGCGGGCACCCATGGCCTGCTGCTGGCGGGTGAGGGCCTCGCGCACACAGCCGTGGGCCGCCACCGCACTCACCTGGGCCGTGACCTCGGGGCTGCGGATCGCGTCGGTCACGTCATGGCCATTGATCTGCACCCGCTGCTGCTCTGCATCGCCCGTGGAGAGCTGCAGATCAAGACCCTCCAGCAGCGGCGCCACCGCACGGGCATCGGCTGGGTCCACCCCCTGGCGCTGCACCCACCAGGTGAGGGCCCGATACATGGCGCCGGTGTCGAGATAAACCAGGCCAAGACGCCGGGCGAAGGCCCGGGTGACCGTGCTCTTGCCGGCGCCAGCCGGACCATCAATCGCAACGATCGGAGGGCGAGACATCAAGAGAACGTGATCGATCAGACGACTTGAGCCGCAGTGAACAGCAGCAGCCAGCAGGGTCAGGCCCTGGGGCCGCCGCAAGGGCTCCAGGGTATGCGCCTGCACGAGCTGCACATAATCAATGACCAGATCAGCAGCCTCCAAACGGCTGCACACAGCGGTGATCAACGCCTCGGCCGCGACGCCTGCCGGCGTCGCCAGGGCCTCAAAACGGGCCGCCGCCAGCGCCGCCGGCAGGGCAGCGGCCCTGAGCCGCTCAGCCGCGCTGAGATAGCGATTGCGCGAACTGCAGGGCAGCCGATCGCGATCCCGCACGGTTGCGCAGCCCTGCACCTCCAACGGCAGGCCGAGATCGGCGATCACCCGACGTAAAACCACCAATTGCTGCCAGTCCTTCTCCCCAAGCAGCAACCGATCCGGTCGCACCAGGGCCAGCAGCCGACAGACCACGGTGGCCACACCGTCGAAATGGCCGGGCCGGGAGCGGCCACAGAGCTCCCGCTGCAGCGAGGCCGGCACCTGGATCCGGGTGATCTCGTGTACTCCTTGGGGGTAGATCACCTCCAGCGTTGGCGCGAACAGGGCATCGGCGCCAGCCGCAGCCGCCAGCTGCCCATCCCGCTCCAGATCCCGCGGGTAGCGATCGAAATCCTCAGCAGGGCCGAACTGCAGTGGATTCACGAACACGCTCACCAGCAGGCGCGGCCGCACACCGGCCCGCGGCTGGAGTGCCCGCTGCAACAACTGCTGATGGCCCTGATGCAGGGCACCCATGGTGGGCACGAAATGCAGGGGTCGATCGCCCGCCTCACGGCGCCAGCGGTTCAGCTCACCGGCACTGCGCAGCATCTGCATGGTCACCATCAAAAAAGCCCAGCCGCCAGATTGGCGGATGGGCTGAGCGTGGAGCAGCCTCAGGGTCGAAGCCCGGCTGGAACAGATGTGGCGACGGGTCTGGAACTCAGTTCAGAACTTCGAGCTTCACCTGGGCGATGCCACTGGAGGTGACACCCAATTCCTGGGCGGCGCCATGGGCGAGGTCGATGATGCGGCCGCCATGGAACGGGCCACGATCATTGATGCGCACGACGGCAGAGCGGCCGTTGTTGAGGTTGGTGACGCGCACTTTGGTGCCGAAAGCCAGATAGCGGTGGGCAGCAGTGAGCGTGCCGCGCCTAAACACTTCGCCACTGGCGGTGCGGTTGCCGTAGAAGCCGGGGCCGTACCAGCTGGCCTGGCCGACGGCGACTGAAGCGGAGGCAAGCAAGCCATTGGCGGCCGGGGCCGGTGTCATCTGCCTGAGGAAGTTCTCGTCCCAGGTCGGAGCTGTATCGAGCTCACGAATGGCCACAGAGGGGGCGGTGGTGGAGAGGGTTTCAGCCACTGCAGGGGCCAGGGAGCTGCTGCTGGTGATCAGGAGGGCAATGGCGCCCAGAAGCTGAGATGCACGCATGACAGGCGGAACAAGCCAGCGGACAAAGTCCAAGCCCGGAATCCAGTCGCGAAGCGACGAGAACAGGGACAGAGACTGGGATTTGCAACTTCAGCGACAGGACTGTGCCCCATCACATCGACGCAAATTCGCCGTACGAGTTCCTATCAAAAAGTAACAACGGCGCAAACTTAACCGCAGTTCTCCGCCAGATACAGTCAACAAAGCCAGCGAATGAATGATCAGATTTCATCATCATTAACCGCATCCCGCTGCTGGGCAGGGGTTCCCCCGACAAACGCCCACAGCGGTGATCAGAAAATTCAATGCGATGCATAAGGCCAGCTGATCGTCGCTTGAGCCAATCGGCCAACCGTCCACCCCATCGGCGCTCGATTGGGGGCCGATCTACCCCGACGGGACCGACGGCATCGCAAGATCAAGATCCAAGCCCGCTCCGATCCACGCCATGGACTACCGCACAGCAGGCGTCGATGTGGCCGCCGGGCGGGCCTTCGTGGAGAGGATCCGCCACAGCGTTGAAACCACACGGCGCCCCGAGGTTCTCGGCGGCCTCGGCGGCTTCGGCGGCCTCTGCCGACTTCCCCAGGGGCTGCGCAAGCCCCTGCTGGTAGCCGGCACCGACGGGGTGGGCACCAAGCTGGAGCTGGCCCAGGCCCACGGCCGCCACCACGACGTCGGCATCGACCTGGTGGCCATGTGCGTCAACGATGTGATCACCTGCGGCGCCGAACCGCTCTTTTTCCTTGACTACATCGCCACCGGCAAGCTCAGCCCCGAAGCCATGGCCGAAGTGGTGGAAGGAATCGCCGACGGCTGCCGCCAGAGCGGTTGTGCGCTGCTGGGTGGCGAAACCGCTGAAATGCCAGGCTTCTACTCCCCGGGCCGCTATGACCTGGCCGGCTTCTGTGTGGCCGTGGTCGAAGAGGACGAGCGCATCGACGGCTCCTTAACCCGCGCCGGTGATCGAATCCTGGCGGTGGCCAGCAGCGGCGTGCACAGCAATGGCTTCAGCCTGGTGCGCTCCATCCTCGAAGCCAGCGGCATCAGCGCCACGACGCCGCTTGAAGCCGGCGGCGGCCCGGGACTGATCGAGGCCCTGCTGACCCCTACCCGGCTCTATGGCTCCCTGGTGCAGGCCCTGCGACAAGCGCGGATCCCCCTGCACGGCATGGCCCACATCACCGGCGGCGGACTGCCGGAGAACCTGCCCCGCTGCCTTCCTACCGAGCTCCACGCCGTGATCGATCCCCACAGCTGGGAGCGGCCCGTGCTGTTCCGCTGGCTGCAGGAACACGGCGAGGTGCCCGAAGCGGACCTGTGGAACACCTTCAATCTGGGCGTGGGGTACTGCCTGGTGCTGCCGGCCGAGGCCGTGGCCGCCGCCCTGACGATCTGCCGCGAGCAGGGCCATCAGGCCTGGGAGCTGGGCCGGATCGCGGCCGGCCCGGCCGGGGAGCAACCGCTGCAG
Organism: Bifidobacterium breve; assembly: GCA_943325005.2. GTDB lineage: Bacteria > Cyanobacteriota > Cyanobacteriia > PCC-6307 > Cyanobiaceae > Cyanobium. The sequence continues at coordinate 7,181 of CALPNT020000092.1, forward strand.
GGCTTGCCCTGCTGAAAGGCTGGACCGACCAGACGATCCCCGACCGCCGCGGGCAGCGCCCCCACAGCGGGCCAACCAGGTCTGAGTCGACGGTGTTCCTCGCTACATAGAATCATTGCCATGGCAGACCTGGGATTTCCAGGTTTCGCCTCCAGATACCCTCGGCCGTCGGGAGGGCTTCCATTCCCCTTATCCACCGATGTTCGACAGCACGTCCCGCGTCACCCGTCGCCGTTCCTCTGCGGGCCCCATACCACCCCAGCGCCCCCAGCAGCCCAGGCCACGGGTGCGGGAAGGTCCCTCCGGGCCGAGAGAGATCGGTTCAGGTGGTCAACGGCCCACCTTCCTCACCCTGCGCGACCACGGCAAGGTGTATGTGGCCGATCTGCCCCGGCTCTCCGACGGCCAGCTCACCCACATCGCCAAGGAAGCCCAGGAGGTGCTGGACAGCCTGCAGCGCCGACTGGGGGAACTGGAGCTTCAATCCGTCCTCAGCGAAGCCGAGCAGGACACCCGCATCCGCGCCGGCACCAAACGGGACGTGACCGAGCGCTTCCTGGCCGCCATCGCCCAGGAACAGGAACTGCGTCGCAGCAACCCTGCCCTGCGCACCGCCGCTGGTGAATCCCTGCCCCGTGCCTTTCTTGAGCTGGCTCGCCATCGTCTGCCGGGCTCCACATTTGATTCGCTGCTGCAGGAAGCCCTGGCCGCCTGCGCCCCCAGCCAGGGCGGCGACGGAGCAATCGATGATCCCCAGATGCTGCGACTGCTGCAGCGCACGGAGCTCCCCCAGCCGCGGGCGGCGGCTCTGCCGGTGGTGCTCACTCCGGCGCCGACCACTGCGATTCACGCCGGTTGAAAGCGCAGGCCCCACCGCCTCAGGCGCTCTCAAACGGATTGGCCGGCATGCGGGTTCCCGCCGCCGCCGCCGCGAAGGCCAATTGATCGAGCTCCTGTCGCTCGTTCAGGCTGAGCCGCCAGGTCAGTGCCGCAGCAGCCTGCTCCGCCTGGGCCGGGGTGCGCAGCCCCACAATCGGCCGAGCTCCATGGGCCCGACACCAGTTGAGCGCCACGGCGTCGCCGGTGGCGCCGTGCAGCGAGCCGATGCGGGCCAGCGCCTCAAGCAGGGGCTGCACCCCCGGCCAAAGCCGGCGCCAGAGCAGACGCCGCGGGCCAGTGATCAGCGGTGGCAACCGACCAGGCGGGCGGCCCAACAGCCCCAGGGCCAGAGGGCTGTAGGCGATCAGCTCAATACCCAGCTCGCGGCAGACCGCCGCCACGCCGCCGCCAGCGACGGCCCCGGGGCAGAGCAGCGAAAGCTGAACCTGCAGGCTGCGCAGCGGAATTCCCCGCTGGGCCAGGCGGCCGTGGACCTGACGCAACCGTTGCGGCCCCAGGTTGGACATCCCCAGGGCAGCCACCTCTCCCTGCTGCACCAGATCGCCGAGGCCGTCGAGCAGGGGGTCCTCCTGCCAAGGCGCATAGCGGCTGGTGCTCCAATGCAGCTGCACCAGATCGAGCTTGCCCCGCAGCCGAAAACGCGAGGCTTCGAAAGCACGGCGGAAACCACCGCGACCCAGACGCCACGGAAAGGGCGCCAACTTGGTCGCCAGGGTGAGCGGCAGGCGCTGGGCTGGATCGAGGCCAGCGGTGAACGCGCCCAGCAGCTGCTCACTGCGCCCCTGCCAACGCCCCGTGCCATAGGAATCAGCGGTGTCAAAAAACGACAGCCCCAGCTGCACCGCTCGCCGGAAGCAGGTCGCCAGGGTGGCGTCCTGCCCCGGGTCATAGCCCCAGAGAAACTGGTTTCCCCAGGCCCAGGTGCCCACGCCGATGCCAGGCCCCTCCACCAGCGGCTCACCCAGTCCGGGATCAGAAGCTTGCGGCACCATGGCAATCGCTCTGCGGGAGGCTGGTGAACATGATCGATCCCCAGGCCTCGGCTCCTCCCCCCGCAAGGCCGAACGCTCAAAGCGGCACGGCAGACTCCAGCTCTGGCCACTCAGCCTTGCCCGCATCAGCTCAGCCAGCATCCACGTTGCCCACCTCCAGCCTGTCCCTGTCCGCCGCCCCGGCGAGCAGCAGCGCGGAGCCTGTGCTGTGCGGCCATTGCGGCCGTACGGCCAGCAACGGCATCAGCTGCCAGGGCCTCTGCGTAGCCGATTCCGGCTACTGATGGCACCCCGCTGGCGCGGAACCCGGGGCCTGGGCAGCAACCTGGCCTGGCTGCTGGGACTGGTCGCTCTGGCCGCCTCGCTGCCCCCCGGCTGGAGCCAGGGACCGGACCGCCGCGAGGATTTCGGCCGCTGGCAGACCACACCAAGCCACTGCCTGCTGGTGCGGACCCTGCTGGCACGCACCGCCTCCAGCCCGCCCAGCCGCCTGGGCAGGGGCTGCCGCAGCGTGAGGCTGGATCAGCAGTTGCCCGGGTTGTTGAGCCTGCGCTTCAGCGAGGCCGGCCCCGAGGCCCGCCTCTCCGACCAGGTGCTGACCTTGGCAGGCGTGCTGAAACCCGGCAGTCGGGCGATGGACTGCCGGGATGGCCGCTGCCAACCCCGTTGGCCGCTGACACTGAGGGTGAGCGCTGTGGCCGAACGCGGCTTCAGCCCGGAGCAAAACCCGAGCCAACTGCCCCAGGCACGACTGGCTCAGGGGGATTGCCACCTGGACGCCGCCGGCGCACGCTGCCTGGTGAACGACAACGATGGACTGGCCTGGCAAGTTGAGGTGGCCTGGTGAGCGCTGGCAACGAAGCAGGACAGGAAATCGTTACAACCACCACCAAGCACCTTTAGATTTCCTTTAGGATCCGCCCATTCAACGAACCCAGGCCATGCCAACTTCCGCTTCGCTGCTGGCTCTGGTGGGTGTAGTGGGATTCGCGCTGATTTCAATGCTGTTCGGCGCGTTGAGCTGAACCGTTGCCAACGGCCCGCCACAAGACGCGACCAGAGAAGGTAAAAAATCTATCTAGCCTGAGCCCCGAATGAGGCCGGCACCATGAGGACTGAGCAGTGAGCAAGCCAGGGAACGGCTCTCCCTCCACGGTCCCAACAGCCTGGCCCAGCCATCACTGGCGGGGACGGCACCACGGCTGATCCATCATTCTGCAGCCCGATCACTCTGATGCTGGCGGTAGCGGCCTGCCTGTCGTTGCTGCTGGATTCGCCCTCCGACGGCGTGCTGTGCTGATCAGCGGCCTGCTGGGTTTCTGGCCGAAAGGCGGTGCCGACTCCGCCAAGCAGCAGTTGCTCGCGGCCATGAAACTGCGCACGACAGCGCTGCGGGATGGCAGCCCAACCAGCCCGCCCAGGCGTGATGTGGCGCCCGGAGACGTGGTGGTGGTGATGGTGATAATCGTCACCCTGCTGCTCTGGCCGATACGCCGCTGGGGGCCTTGCTCGGCTGGGTGCCGCTACCGCCTTTCTTTCTGCTCTGGCTGTTGCTGATTCTGATCGCCGATGTCGTCAGTGCCGAGCTGGTCAAAGGCTGGTTCTACCGCCACCATCTCGAACAGAACGAGAGGCGCGATGGCACCGTCTGCAAGCAGCAGGGAGCGCATCCGCAGAGCTGGCGCAAGCCGTGCTGACGGCCGCTGGGAACACTGGCAGCAGCTGCCGATCCGGCCCACACCTTCACCCTCGACTGATCTCCACGGCCGCGGCATGAAAACGGCTCTCGCTCTGATCCTGCTGATGATGACCACCACAGGCTGCGCCCTGCCACTGAGGCTGCTGCGAACTCTGACGGCAACGCCGAACCCGGACACCACGCCCTATCCCAAAACAATCCTGCGCGGCCTTGTCCCCGGCCAGCGGATCGACTGGATTGGCAATGACACGCTGGTGTTCATTGGCTGGGGCGCCAAA
>CALPNT020000093.1 GCA_943325005.2 Bifidobacterium breve
ATCCAGGAGGGCACGATCGGCCTGGTGCGCGGTGTGGAGAAGTTCGACCCGACCCGCGGCTATAAGTTTTCGACCTATGCGTACTGGTGGATCCGCCAGGGGATCACGCGGGCGATCGCCGAGAAGAGCCGCACGATTCGTCTGCCGATCCATATCACCGAAACGCTGAACAAGCTGAAGAAGGGGCAGCGGGAGCTGAGCCAGGAGCTGGGCCGTACCCCCACGGTGAGTGAGCTGGCGATTGCGGTGGAGCTGCCGGAAGAAGAGGTGAAGGAGCTGCTGTGTCGGGCGCGTCAGCCGGTGAGCCTGGAGACGAAGGTGGGCGATGGCGAGGACACCGAACTGCTGGATCTGCTGGCTGGTGATGGGGTGCTGCCTTCGGAGCTGGTGGATGGCGAATGCCTGAAGGGGGATCTGCGGGCGCTGCTGGAGCAGTTGCCGGAGCTGCAGGGCAAGGTGCTGAAGATGCGCTATGGCATCGATGGCGAGGAGCCGATGAGCCTCACCGGCATCGCCCGCACCCTGGGCATGAGTCGGGACAAGACCCGCAATCTCGAGCGGCGCGCCCTCGAAGGCATTCGCCATCACTCCCTGGCGCTCGAGGGTTATCTCGTCGCCTGAGCCGGGCGCCGGAGCCAGTGGCCGGCATCAGCGGCCGGGGCCCAGCTGCAGCCGCTGGGCCTCCAGATCGGCGTAGCGCTCCGGGTGACAGCTGAGCAGGATCACCTGCAGTCCACCCCGCACCGCCTCCTGGAGCATGGCCTTGAGGCCCGCCAACCGTTCGAGGTCGCTGTTGGTGAAGGCGTCGTCGAAGATCAGCGGCAGGCAGCCGTCGTGGCCGCCCTTGAGCACATCGGCCATCGCCAGCCGCAGGGCGGCGGCCAGCTGTTCGCGCATGCCACCGCTGAGTTGGCTGAAGGGATAAGACTCGCCGGAACGGCGCAGCTGCAGCCCCCAGAAGCCCTTGGCCTGGTCAAACTGCAGTTGACAGCTGGGCCGCTCCGGCAGCAGCGGCAGCAGAAAGCGTTCGATCGAGCGGGCCAGGGGCAGGCTGTAGCGCGAGGAGAGGTCGGAGCGGGCCTCGTTGAACAACTGGGCCAGCAGTTTCTGGGCTTCGGTTCGGCTGTTCAAGGCGTGCCATTCGGCCGCCGCGGCGTCGCGAGCCACCTGCGCCCTTTCCACGGCGGCGTGAGGGGCCTCGGCGCTGATGTGCTCGCAGCGTTCCCTGGCAGCGCCGAGCTGTTCCCCCAGCTGACGGCTCTGCTGCTGAAGATTGTCGATTTCGAGCTTGATCGCCTCGAGCCGGGCTTCAGCGCCGTCGGCTTGCAGCGCCTGCCGTTGGTGCTGCTGTTGGGCCAGCTCTGCTTCGGCCTCGACACGCTGACGGTCGCTGGCCTGCAGGGCGCTGGCCAGGGCCTCGGCACTGCCCCGCCGTTCCAGCAGGGCCTGCTCGCGCTGCTGGCGGGTGCGCCGTTCGGCTTCCAGTCCAGCCAGGGTCTGGGCGGCTTCCGCCTCGATCCGGCTCAGCTGGCTCTGCCGGTTTTCAAGCTGCTGCAGCTCCTGCTCGCCCTGCTGCCTCGTGCTGCGTTGCTGCCGGTAGGTCTGCTGCAGCTGGCGATGCAGGTTCTCCAGTCCGGCCTCGTCGTTCGGCAGCGGCTGCTCGGCCGCCAGCTGCAGACGCTGCCCCTCCAGAGCGTGTAGATCCCGCTCAAGCTCCGCCAGATTGGCGTTCAGGCTGGCGAGCTGGTGTTCCAGGTTCGGAGCGCTTTGCCCCGGCAGGGCCGGCCCCTGGCTGGCTTCGTCGCTGGCGAGCTCGGCCGCGGCGAGGGCCGCGAGCTGTTGCACGAGCGTTTCGCGTTGGCGGGCGCTGGCTTCGGCCTGGCTGACGCTGTCCACCCCCAGCGCTTGCAGGGCCTGGTGTAGAGCGTTTTCGGCTGCGTGCAATGCCCCTTCGCTATCCCCCAGCGCTTCGCCGCCCCCCGGGCTGATCCGCAGGCACACCGCCTCGCCCACCTCCAGATCAAAGGTCCGGGTGAGGCGCCGTTCCTCCCCGGGTTGGAGCGGTTGGCCATCGATCCGCACCGGCTGCTCGGCCCGCAGCAGCTGCACGCCGGTGGCCAGAGCCTCGATGCGGATGCGGGCATCCCGCTCGACGTGCTGCCGTTGTTGCAGCTCCGCCAGAGCTGCGCCGCTGACCGGTGGCAGGGCGGCCAGCTGGCTTTCCAGGGCGCGGCGGCTCTGCTGCCGTTGGTGCCGTTGCTGCAGCTGGTGCTGGAGGCGTTGCCGCTGAGCCTCCTGGCGGAATTGTTCCTTCAGTTTCAGCAGTAGCTGACCCCGTTGCAGGGTGCCGTCCAGCTGCTGGCTGAGGGTCGCTAGGGCCGTGCGCGCCTGGGTCAGCTCTTGTTCGAGGGCCTGCAGGTCCGCGTTGGTCTGCTGGCGGCGGCCGCTGAACTCCTGCTGTTGCTGCCGGCCGCTGGCCAGATCCCGTTCGAGTTGCTGCAGTTCGCGCTGATCCTGCTGCAGAGCCTGATGCTGCAGCCGCAGCGGCATCAGGTCCCGGCGGCGCAGGTCCATCGCGGCATCGAGTTGCCGCCGGGCTTCGATGGCGGCCTTCAGGCTCTGCTGCTCCGCCTCGAGCGCCGGCAGTCGCTGCTGGCGGATGGCAGCCAGCGCCTCCTCGGTGCGGGCCAGATCGTCGCTGGCTTGCTCGTAGTCAGCTAGTCGGCTGCGGGCCTGCTCCAAAGCCTGGTCGCTATGGAGCAGGGCCTGCTGGGCCTGCCAGAGGGGCGAGTTCTTTTTGAGTCCATCGCGTTTGCTGGTGAAGTTCACCGCCAGCAGGGCGTCGAGGGCTTGGGCCACCTGCTGATCGAGCGGCGACTGCATGGCGGCGCCACCGCCCTGCTCCAGCTGGTGGATCAGGGCATCGAGGTCGTAGTGGCTGCCACCGCGGGCCAGCAGGTCGTCGCCGGCACTGCCCTGCATCACCCACAGATGGGCCCAGCGGCTGGGCAAGATGCTGCCGGCCTGCTTGCTGCCCACGATTTCACCCACGCCGAGCAGGCTGGCCAGGGTTTCCTCGGCGGCGGCACCGCTGAGTGGGTTGCCGTGCGCCGGGGTGAGGCTGACAGTGCCGTTGGTGCCGGTGAAGCGTTTGATCAGGCGCCAGCGCTCGCCCCGTGCCTCAAAGCCCAGCTCGACGATCGGATGGCCGCTATGGCAGCGGGAGCGCAGGCTTTCCACTGGCGTGCCACTGGCGGCGGCCTTGAGAAACAGGCCCCGATGCAGGGCTTCGACCAGGGTGCTTTTGCCGGTCTCGTTCGGACCGCCGATCAGGGTGAGACCCGGCGCGAACTGCAGGGGCAGATCGCCATGCAGGCGCAGGTTCTGGAGGCGGCAGTCGAGCAATCGCATGGTGTCAGCTGGGGCTGGGGCTGACGACGCTGGGCTGCGCGCTGGGCTCTGCAGGGTTCACGCCGCTCTGGTTCGGGCTGGCCGGGATCCGGCTGGCCGCAAGCCGGCTGCCCGCGACCGTGCTGTCAGGCGTTTCGATGGCGTGGGTTTCCACCAGGGCGTAGAGCTGGCAGAGGGCCGCGCGGGTGATCGTGGCGGCTTCTGCCGCGGCGGTTTCAGCCCCGGCGGCGGCCTGTTGCTCGAGCCGCTGGCGCAGCCGGCGAGCCACGACGGCGACGAGGGGATCACCAGGTCGCTCGGTGAGGGCCTGGAGTTCGGCCGCCTCGGGTGCCTGCTGGCACTGACCTTTGAGGCGCAGGCGCAAGAGCTGAGTCCTGAGGTCGTCGATCAGGGTGTCGTAGCGGCGATGACCCGCCAGGCTGAGGCTGCCGCTCACCTCCAGTCGCAGCAGGTCGCGGGCCACCCGGCCTTCGAGCAGGGTGTCGAGCTGGGCGGCGAAGCGATCGAGATCGTCGTCCTGGCTGAAATGGAAGGCCAGGTTGTGCCAGCCGAGCCGGCCGGTGGCGGCGATCGTCACCTCAGGCAGGCCCCCCCGACTGGCCTCCACCAGCAGCACCTGGCCCCGCTGATTGGCCGCTCCTTGATCGAAGCGATCCGGCTCCGGGGTGCCGCTATACCAGGCACGGGGGCTGACTTGCCGCAAGTTATGCCAATCACCGAGGGCGATGTAGTCGATCTCGGCCTCGGGGAGTTGTTCCAGATCGAGCAGATTGCCTCCCCCAGCCGTGTTCTGCTGTTCGGCTTCGTAGTCCCTGCCGCCAAAGCCCTGCACCCCGCCATGGGCCAGCACGATGCGCGGTTTGTGGCGCGGCAGGCTCGACCAGTCCTGGTCGCGGATCCAGGCGCTGGGGTCGTTGCTGTCGCTGCGGCGCAGCAAAGGGCAGGGCAGCAACAGCACCTCCTCGAGTTCGAGCGGTTGGCGTTCGAGTAGCACCTGCAGATTCGGGGCCCGCTGCCGCTGCTGCCGCCGCAGGTCGTTGCGATACCAGAGGCTGCCTGCGGCTCCGTGGTCGTGATTGCCGGGAATCACCAGCACCGGAACCTCGAGGCTGCCAATCGCTTCCATCACCTCCATCACCGCCGCCGTCGGCACGGTGGGTGAGTCGAACAGGTCGCCGGCCACCAGCACGAAGCTGGCCGACTGGCGCTGGACGATCTCGCCGATGCGGCTGATCACCTCCAGGCGTTCCTGCTGCAGGCGGAAGCGTTTCTGGTCGTCGTCGACCGAGAGGTAGGGCTTGCCGATCTGCCAGTCGGCGGTGTGCAGGAAGCGCATCATCGACGGGGGTGGGCTGGGAGCCAGGGAGCCAGTCCTAGGCACCTCCAGCCAGGGGTGGTCAGACCTTGACGGCCTCGGAGAGCAGCTCGATCAGTTCTTCCAGTTCGTGGTGGCTGAGCAACAGATCGCCTTGGACATCTTTGACCACCCGCGATTGCAGGATCCAGCCATCTTCGGTCTGGGCGATCACAAAGTGATTGGAGCGAAAGTCGGCCATGGGGATCGGGTGCCGCTGAGGCTGGGGCTCAGCAGTGACTGAAGATCAACAATTGACCTTAGCGGTCCTGTCAGCCCAGGTACCAGCGCAGCCACAGCCCCAGTTGACCCACCATGCCCTGACCGGTGAGCCATTCTCCCAGGATCGCCGCCAGAAAACCGAGCATGGCGACCCGTCCATTCAGCAATTCCACCGAGGCCAGGGCCTTGGTGTTCCAGGGGCGGGAGGTGGTGAGTCCTTCGCCGAATTTCTCCAGCGGTTCGTAGCGGAATTGGTCCTTGTCCATGCCGGCAGCCTATGGCCTGGTGGCAGACATTGGCCTGTTCGCAGACAATGGCGGCTGCTGCCGTTTGGTTCCTTGCCTGATCCTGCTCTGGAGTTCAGCCTTGAGCCCGAGGACTGGCGGCGTATCTGCGACGCCCTGCGCTATACGGCCAGGGATCTCCACCATCGCTCCTTTGCGGTGCACAGCAGTCGTCGTGAACTGCTCTGGCAGGAAATGGATAGCACGCTTGCCCTGGCCGATCGCCTCGAACGGCTGCTGAAGGCCGCCAGCTGAGGCCGATGGTCGCTCGCCTGACGGCGGCTGGGCCAGGGACTGCCATCGTGGCGCCAAGCCTGCGCTGTGATCGTGTCCCTTCGCCGCTTGACCACCCTGGCGCTGCTGGCCGCCCTGGCCGCTTCCGCCTCGCCACCGCAGGCCACGGCTCAGTCCACGCAAGAGGCCGAGCCCGGTCAACAGGCTCAGCCCGGAAAGCCGGCCCAACCGGTGATTGGCCTGATCACCCGCAGCGAGCAGGTCAACCCCTATTTCGCTGCCCTGCGGCGCGGCGCCGAGCTTGCTGCCCGCGACCTGGACGTGCGACTGCTCAGCGCCACCGGTGAGGCCGAGGAGACCGTCGGCGGGCAGCTGGCCGCCCTCGACAGGCTGCTGGCCTCGGGGGCGCGGGTGATTCTGATCACGCCGGCCGACAGTCGGGCGATCGTGCCGGCCCTGGCTCGGGCCCGGGCCCGGGGGGTGCTGGTGCTGGCTCTCGACGGGCCCACCGAGCCCGCCTCAGCGGTGGATGCGGTGATCAGCAGCGACAACCTTGAGGCCGGGGCTCTAGCCGGCCGTTACGGGCGGGCTCTCTGGGAGGCGGGCCGGCCGGCGCGACCGGCGCGGCTGGCCCTGCTCGATCTGCCGGCGGTCGGTGTGGTCGGGGCTCAGCGCCGCCAGGGGTTTCTGGCCGGTTTCGGCCTTGCCGCTGTCGGGGCCGGCCCCAAAGCCGAGGTGGTGTGCCGGCTCGAAACCCGCGGCGATCGGGTCAGTGCTAAGGCCGCGATGGAGACCTGTCTGAGCCGCAGCCCGGTGGATCTGGTGTTTGCGGCCAATGAACCGGCCGCGGCCGGAGCCGCCACCGCCCTGGCCGCCGCCGGTCTCACGGCCCGGATTCCGGTGGTCACTGTGGATGGCAGCTGCCTCGGCGTGCGCGCTGTCGCCGATGGCTACTTCAGGGCCACGGCCCAGCAGTTCCCCGGCCGCATGGGGGAGGCGGGCGTCGAGGCCGCCGCCAGCTGGCTGCGCCGGGGTCAGCGACCGGATCCCCGCATCAACACCGGCGTCAGCCTGGTGGTGGCCCGTCCCTTGGCTGGCGTGCCCAGCATTGATCTGCAGGCGGGACTGGCGGCCTGCTGGGGTGGTGTGCCCGATCTGGCCAATGGCATCCGGGCCTATGCCTATCCCGCCAGTCGCCAGACGGTGGCGATGGTTCAGGCGGCCGTCGCCGCGATCGCGCAGCGCGGTGAGGCGGCCATCGCTGAGCTGCACGGATCGGGGGGCTCAGCAGAGGCGGGCTCCGCGGCGGCGGGGGCCAGCAGCCTGTTCGTGCTCACCGGCCAGGGTGAACCGCTCGCCCTGCCGCTGGCGACCAGCTCCGCCGCTGCGGCAGCGCTTCCCAATCGCGAACGGCTGCTCGAGATCGGCGCCTCCGAGGCGGGCCGGGGCTGGCTGCACGACCGCCTGGCCAATCCTGCCGCGGCCTCGCCGCTGTGGCGCTCCACCTATGTCGAACGGGTCCTCAGTCCTCAAGGGAGCCGTCTGCTGGTGGGTCGCTCCCAGCTCAACAGCCCGATTGAGAACGCTTTCCTGGTGCAGCAGGTGCAGGAGGCCGCGGCCCTGATCGCCCGCCGCGGTCGGGCGGCGTTCCCGGCCCTGCGGGATCGCCAGGGCCGTTTTGTCTTCCGCGAGGTCTACGTCTTTGTGCTTGATGCCAATGGGGTGGAACTGGTCAACCCGCTGTTTCCGGCTCTGGAGGGCCGCAATCTGATCGCTCTGCAGGATGCGGAGGGCAAGGAGGTGATTCGCGATGAGCTGCTGCTGGCCCTGCGCAACGGCTCCGGCTGGACCGCGGCCCTCTGGCCCGATCCCCGCAGCGGCAAGCCCAGCCGCAAGATCTCCTACGTGAGTCGGGTGACCACGCCGGAGGGCGAAATCCTGGTGGTGGGAGCTGGGGTGAACGAGCCCCTGGCGCCGCCTCTGGGTCGCTGAGGCAGCTGCGCGCTTCGGCTGCTGACAAGATCCCGATCCGGGCAGGCTGGCGTCAGCTCGAGGCGCTGACGGTGCGGGAGATCAGCACCGTCAACATCACGATCGCCAGCAGCACCTGCAGCGACATCACCAGCTTGGCGCGGCGCGACATCACGGCTTCGGAGGTGGGGCCGTAGGTGGAATTGACGTTGAGCGAGATGAACAGATAATCGATGACGTGGGGTTCCGGTGGATCCTGCCCCTCACGACTCGGCCAGACAAAGGCCCCTCCCGGGGTGCTGACATCGAGAAAGATATAGACGAACATGAACACCAGCACGCTCTCCATATACACCGCCGCCACATCCCACAGCCCGGCCAGGCCGCCGACATGCTCGAAGCTGGCGCTGGCCACCATGGACAGCACATTGGTGATCACCTGCACCATCGAAAACAGCAGATAGGCCAGAGCCCAGCGGAACAGTTCACGCTTATGACCGCGGAACAGGCTGATGGTCAGGCCGACTGTCACGATGATGAAGGCCAGGGTGCTGATCGTGTCGACCGAATGCAGCAGGTCGGAGGTGGCCGGTGCGATCAGTCGACGGTGTTCGAGATGGCTGACGAGCAGTAGATCCATCACCCAGACGCCGGTGGTGGCCGCAATCACCGCCAGCCGGCCGCGACCGTGGGTGAGACGCTCGCGCAGCAGATCGGCGGGCCCTTTGGTGGGTTGAAAGGGGTTCTGAATCATGGGAGGACCACTCATAACGCGCGATTCAGAAAAACTGGTCGAAGTTGTCGAAGTCGACGGCCTTGAAGTTGCCTTCCTGCACCTGGGTCATCAGCCGTTCCAGCTGCACCCACAGGGCTCCGGCCGTGGCGACGGACAGCAGGAAGGCCACCAGCAGGGCCGCGCCACTGCCGAAGCCGAACACCTGCAGGCTGCCGCCGATGAACAGGGTCACGCCGATCACGGTGCCGATCCAGGGCAGGATCGTTTCGGTGTTGCCCAGCGGCAGCAGGCTGAGGCGGTCCTGTTTCCAGCCATCAAGGCGGTTCTGCACCAGCTTGGAGAAGGTGAGCCCGCACAGCACCGCCATCGCCAGTCCGATGCCGGCCAGCACGTAGGGCGGATTGCTGTAGGTGGCGTATTCGAGCAGGATCTCAGCCGCATCAAGATCACCGAAGAAGCCACTGGCCTGGTCGAAGGCGGCGTCCTGCAGGTCGATGGGCGGAACGGTCACGGCGGAACTGCGGGCGGAATGCGACGTTAAACGGGTCTGGTCGAGGCCGATTCGCGGCTTGAATTCGCCGCTTGGATTCAGGCGGCGAGGGGATTGAGCCGCGCCAGCATGTCGCTGGCCAGCCGGCGGGCTGAAAAACGGCTGCGCACCAGTTGGAGCAGCGCCCGCAGGTCGGCGGTGTTGAGGCGATCGTCGGCCACCAGCGCCAGCAACATGCGCTGGCGCAGCCCGCCGCCCTCGGGGCCAAGCAGCAGCCGCAGACCATCGCGGGCCACCGGCAGCAGGTCGGTGCTGGGACCGTCGTTTTCGACCACCGCCAGCAGATTTTCCAGCCGTTCCACCCGCAACCGGCCGTGGCGATCGAAGATCACCTCCAGCAGTTTTTCGCGCATCTCGACCGTATCCCCCGCCAGCAGCCGCCGTGCCACATAGGGATAGGCGACGCGGATGATGCGGAAGTCGGGGTCGAGGCGCATCGCCAAGCCCTCCTGGCTTACCACCGCCCGGATGATCAGCGCAAACCGTGCCGGCACCCGGAAGGGGTAGTCGTACATCAATTCGGAAAAGCGATCGGTGATCGCCTTGAAGTTGAAGTTGCCGACGTTCTCGCCCATGGCGCCACCCAGCACTTCCTCCAGCGCCGGCACGATCGGGGTCAGATCGGCCTTGGGGTTGAGAAAGCCGAGGCTCAGGAAATCCTGGGCCAGCGCCTCAAAATCCCGATTGATCAGATGCACCACGGCGCCGGTGAGTGTGAGGCGATCGGAATTGCTGAGTGAATCCATCATGCCGAAGTCGACATAGCCCACATGGCCTAGTCCCCTGGTCTTGCCAGGTAGGGCGAACAGATTGCCGGGGTGGGGATCGGCATGGAAATAGCCGAACTCCAGTAATTGTTGCAGCCCAGCAATCACACCGGTGCGGATCAGGGCGGCTGGGTCGAGATGGTGGGACTCCAGCTCCCGCCGGCTCTGCATCTTGACGCCGTCGATCCAGCTGGTGGTCAGCACCCGCCGGGCGCTGAGACTGTGTTCCACGCTCGGTACCGTCACTTCCGGCTGGCTGGCGAACATCCGGGCGAAACGCTCGGCGTTGGCGGCTTCCTTGCGGTAGTCGATCTCGTCGAAGAGGGTGGAGCCAAACTCGTCGATGATCGCGCCGAGGCCGAAGCCGAGATTGAGCGGCAGGAAGGGCGCCGCCAGGATGCCGAGCGTGCGGATGATCACCAGATCGCGCCGCAGGATGTAGGGCAACTCGGGCCGCTGCACCTTCACCGCCACCCAGTGGCCATCGTCGAGGCGGGCCTTGTACACCTGGCCCAGGCTGGCTGCCGCCACCGGGTAGTCGGGGAAGGTTTCGAACAGGTTGTGGGCCGGAGCGCCCAGCTCGGTTTCGATCAGCTGCAGGGCGATGGCATGGGAGAAGGGGGGCAGGTCGTCCTGCAGCCGGGTGAGCTCATCGAGCCAGTCCTTGCGCACCAGGTCTGGACGGGTGGAGAGGGCCTGACCCACCTTGATGAAGCAGGGCCCGAGCCGGGTGAGGGTGGAGAGGATGCTCTGGGCCAGCCGTTGCTGCACCTGGGGGTCGCGGCTGTTGCCCTGCACCGCCAGGCTCAGGGCCAGGCTGCTCAGCGACCAGAACACCACCACCACACGGCCGATCCAGATCCAGGGCCGCAGCGCCAGCCAGCGCAGATCGGCCTGGGGGTTGTAGCGGGGGGTGTCGTCCTTGGCGCTGGAGTTCGGGCTGCTGTTGCTGGCCATCGAGCTGCCGGCAGCAAGGCCTGCTCTGGACCCAGGGGCTGCCATGGCATGAGCGGCGGTGGAAAAGGTTGCACCGGCTACATGGCCGGCGCTGGTGGATCGCGGTTCGATGACAGGCAGAGCGGAACTCCTCGCTGTCCAGACTCTAGAAAGTTCGTTCGAGTCGCCATGGGCCCCGCCGACGGCGATCAACTGCTGCGTGCCCTGGGCGAACCTGCCCCGGCCCTGCCGTTGCACCTACCCGGCCATGGGCGGGGCCGCAGCCTGGCCCCTGGCCTGCGCCGGCTGCTGCGCTTGCCCCCCGGCGCCTGGGATCTGCCCGAACTGCCCGAAATCGGCGGTCCCCTGGTTGCCAGCGGGGCGGTGGCCGCCTCCCAGGCCCGTTCGGCGGCCCTGCTGGGGGCCGAACACTGCTGGTATGGCGTCAACGGCGCTTCCGGCCTGCTGCAGGCAGCCTTGCTGGCCCTGGCGCCCCCC
>CALPNT020000094.1 GCA_943325005.2 Bifidobacterium breve
AGATTGTCTCGCAGAATCTTCTCGATCGAATCGCGTCGGTAGGGTAGTTCGAGGATCTTGGCCAGCATCTGGAAGGCTGCCAATGTCTCCTCGAGAACCCCTTCAGCGCGAATCAGCACCAGACCGCGATTTGGATCCTCCTGACCCAGATCAAGGCCCGAACCTTCCGAAGAAGTCGAGCGCACTGTCAGGGCTGTCGCTTGTATGTCGTTGGCGCTGGTCGCAGCTGGCACCAGATTGTCTGGAGCGGATTCCAGGATGGCCTCGACGTCGTTGCGCAGGAGGCTGATCAATCGCGCCGGCAGCGGAGGTCGCGGATTGGGAAGTTCACTGCCAGGCTGCAGGATGGTGCCGATCGGCAGATCGGGAAGATTGCTGCTGCCGACCAGCACACACTGGTCTTCGCCCAGGTTGGTCCACAGATTTTTCGTTGCCCCCACTAAGGAGGCTTCTTCACGCAGATGGTGGACCAGGCGCCTGAGATCTTCAGGTTGCCGGGCCCGCGCCGAGCCCTTGGTGAGGACTTCCACCACCGCGCCTAGTTCGGCGGCCCAGAGGTGGCTGTCACACCAATCCTTGAAGCCGGAATCGTTCTGGTAGAGCTCCAGCATGACGGCATCCCGCAGGCAGGCCACAACCATGGGGCTGGCCGCCGACACCGTTTCACAGGGTTCGGCTCGCAGCAGGGAGGCCAGGCCGATGAACGATCCCGGGCCGAGTCGCTCGATTGTGTATGGCTTCCCATGGTGGTCGCCGATCAGGCGCGCTTCCCCTTCGACCACCAAGAACACGTGTTCGGGCAACGTGTTGCTGAAGACAAGCGGCTGTCCGGTGGCGCAGCTCTGCAGTTCCATCGAGCCCGCCAGAGCCTCCAGGCTGGTGTCGGGCAGCTGCGCTAGGGCATCGTTGATGCGCAGTGCTTGGACAGTGGTGAGAGGGGTCTGGGTCATCGGATTGGGGGGGCTATGAGGTGAGCGCGGCGAGGGCGGTCAACCGACGGCTTGGGAAGTTTGTTGAATGGTATTGATTTGTTGGCGCAACTGGTCGTTGACCCATTCCTGCAAGAGATCTCTGCACATGTCCAGTTTCATGGCGTCGTTGAAGACAGCTGGCTTAAGATCTTCCAGCCTGACAATCAGCCACCAGGGTTCAATATAGATTGGCGCGAACAGTTGTTTGGGTTGGCCGCTGCGTAGCAGTTCGGTGATCCGCGGGTGGGATTTGTTGAGCGGAGCAGGCCCGACGATGCCGTTTCTGCTTTTTTCTTCTCCTTCACTGTGCTCAGCCGCCAACTCAGCGAAAGTGGCCTCCCCCTCGGAGATGCGTAGGTAAAGTTCTTGGGCCAGCCCGCGATCGCGGCTGCGAATCAGGCTGTAGACGACCTGGTCTAATTCGGCTTTGCGCCGCAGGAAGCGCTGTTCGGCCCGATGGGAGAATTCTTCGAGGGCGTAGCGTTCAATCCGCATCGGCATTTCGGCCTGGTAGCGGGCCGCTTCAATGGTGAGCAGCTGCTGCTGGCAGAAGGTAATGAATTCCTCATCGCTTTTGATAGCTTGACGCTGGCTCCACATTTTGAGGGCTTCGTTTCGCTCCTCATCGCTGAGATTGATCGAGCTGACCGCATTGCCAAGGATCACGCCCTTCATCAGTGGCAGGAGCAGCGCGTGCTGCGTTAGCAGCTGCTGTTGGGGGGCAGTGAACTCGATCACGCATGGGCCGATGGTTTGGGCGAATCTAAACCCCGGCCTTCGTTTGTTCGCTGGGTGGGTGCCCCCCTTGTGTCAGGGTGAAAGCCGACCATGGGACGGCTCCAGCAGATCGCTGTAAGCCCGCGGCAGCGGTTCCTTGTGCCTGGCTGGTCGGGCCTCAATCAGCTGCACGCCCAGTCTGGCGGCGGCCCAGCGGCCGAGGAGCAGGCCTTGGTGCAGGGGATGTCTGCAGTGTTGGGACAGCAGCCTGGAGACGGCCCGATGGCTGCGCCAGCGCTGGGCCGAGATCGAGTCAGCGTGGAGGCGATAGGCCATCAGCGGTTCCGGCAGGCAGCTGTACCGCAGCTGGGAGCGGCGGGCGAACAGTCGCAGCCAGAGTCCGTAATCCTCATGATGTTCAGGCCGAAAAGGGCCGCTGGCGGCCTCTTCGTTCGTGCTGATCTCCTGTCTCAGAAGGTCAGTGGCCACGATGGCGCTGGAGAGGGGAATCATGTTGCCCCGCAGCAAACGGCCCAGATCCATCTGCGCGGGGGGGATGCGGGTGTGCATCACCTGCCAGCCGTTGGCGCCGCGGCGAAAGCGGTGATAACCGGTGACCGAGAGCTCGGCAGCGTCGTCGCGATGCAGAGGCAGCTGCTCCCTCAGCTTGTCGGGGTGCCAGAGGTCATCGGCATCGAGAAAAGCGACAAGGGCGGTTTGGGTGGCGGCGATGCCCACGTTCCTCGCCAGCCAGGGCCCGGGGGCGTGCGGTGCATCGGGCACGTGCAGCACTCGAAAGCGCTGGTCCTGATCGGCGATTGTTCGGGCTTCTAGCAGGCTGTCGGCGTCGGATTGGTCGTTTACCAGTAGGGCTCGCCAGTGATGCTCGCTCTGGCGCTGCAGGGAGCTGCAGGCCTGGGCCAGCAGGGGGCCGCTGTTGCGGAAGGGCACTACCACCGTCACCTCGGCCCGGTCCGGCCCGTCAGAGGTGCGCTCTTCTTCCAGGTTCAGATCCGCATCGCCGCCCATGCCTACGGACTCTCAGCTTTCGTCGACGATGTTGTGAGGTCTGACAGGAATGGTTGCCGCTGGATCGGGTGGTCGTGCAGAAAGGCCAGCTGCTGTGCCACCAAGGCCAGTCGCTGGAGCCGATCGTTGCAGATCTCCTGGCAGGCGGTGGCCAGCTGGTTTGGGCTGAACTGTTGCCATTGCAGGGACTGGAAGCCGTCCCACAGCGGCCAGCACCCCAGAATCGGCACCAGACAGCCTTGGGCGAGGGCTTCCAGTTGGGCGATTCCGAAGGATTCGTAGTCGGCAGGGATCAGCATCAGCTTGGCCCGGCGTAACAACAAGGGAATCTCCGCATCGCTGGGGTTGAGCACCAGTTCGATGCTATGGAGCTCGTTTCCGTCCGGCAGGAACGGCAGAATTGCGGCACAACGCAGACCGCTGCGGCGAGCCACGCTGACAAACTGTGGCCAGCCTTTCTGGGCGGTCGGCCGGCCCAGAAACAGCAGATCCAGCGGCCGCTCCTCGCCGGCGCCGAAGCCATTGCCAGCGGCGCTGAGTTGCTGTTTGAGCCTGTCGCTGAGGCCATGGCTGCTGAGCCGGCAGCACCCGCCATTCAGCAGGTTCACCTCATGTTGTGTCTGACCATGGACGATCACACCGGCTCGTTGCAGGCGCTTCAGCACCCGTTGAGCCAGACGAGCCCGGCGGGGATGGGCCACCCAACGGGGATCGTGAAAACTGGGGAGCCAATGAATCCGGGGCCCTCCGGGCAGCAGCAGCGCCTGCACGGCCAGTCCATAGGCCCAGGGCTGGTTGCAGCCGATGATCACCAGGCTGTCGAGGTCCCGCAGCCGGCTGTTGCTGTCCACCCATTCCAGTCCCTGCGGCAGGTCGACCGGAGGCCCGGGCGCGGCCGTCAGCAGACTCACCTGAACCCCTCGTTGCCGCAGATGCTCGGCCACGCCGATGGCCAGGCGCTGGATGCCACCGCGCTGGCTGAAGCCGGAAGGGTGGTAGGCAAGACCGATGCGGGCGCGGCTCATGGTTCCCGACCGCCGCTGAGGGCCAGCCGGTAGACCTGTTCGGTGGCTTGGGCTGTCTGGGCCCAGCTGAAGGCTCTGGCGCGTTCGAGGCCCTGTCGGGCCAGCTGCTGACGCAGACTCGCATCTTGCAGCAATTCCTCCAGCCGGGTGAGAAGTTGAACGGGATCGTCGGGGTCGACCAGCCAGGCCCCATCCCCCACGACTTCCGGCAGCGAGGAGCTGCGGCTCACGATGACAGCGGTGCCGCACTGCATGGCCTCCAGCGGTGGCAAGCCGAAACCCTCATAGAGCGATGGATAGACAAAGACATCGGCGCACGAATACAGCGCAGCCAGATCCTGATCGTCGATGAAGCCCGGGCAGTGGATCGCCCCGGCGGCGGCGGAACACGCCAGCCGTTGCAGCAAGGCCTCGATTTTCCAGCCCTGACAGCCCACGATCACCAGTTTGAAGGGCTGCTGCGGATGACGTTTCCGCAACTGCTCAAACGCCTCCAGCAGCAGGGTCAGGTTCTTGCGTGGTTCAAGGGTGCCGAGGCTGAGGATCACCCGGTCCTTCTCCTCCAGGCCCAGCTGCCGGCGCATCGCCGCAAGAGCCTGGGGATCGGCTACCGGCGCCAGGTGGCCGGTGGCCGCCAGTGGCACCACATGAACATGGTCGGCGGCTGGGGTGGACTGCAGCCTCAGCAGGTCGGCGCGGGTGGAGTGGGAGACGCAGATCACGTGATCCCCGGGGCGGAGGTCGGCCAGCATCGCTTTGAACAGCCGCACGTTTTCAGCCTCGAACAACCCTGGTTGCAGCAGGGGCAGCAGATCGTGCACGGTGATCACGATCCCGGCGAAACCAGCGCTCCGCACCTCTGCGGGGATGGCGGCATAGGGACTGTGATACACAGCCCGGGCTGGTTCGATGCCGGCTGCCAACAGTTCGGCCCGAAGATGGCGCCGCTGCCCTTGCTGGGCCCAAGGGCTGGCCTGCAGGACCTGCCAAAGCGGCTTGGCGGCGCGCAGCACCCGCGAAGCGCGCAGCAACAGCTGATGGCCGGCACGGTCGCCCGCTGGCTCCGCCGTGAACTGGCGCAGCACGGGATCGCGGCAATAAGGTAGGGGGTTGAGCCCGCAATGGCTGCTTAGGGCCGGCAGCAGCTGGTGGACATAGCGATGAACACCACCCCGGGCCCGCCTAGAGCGGCGTGCCTGGGCCAGCACCGTCGTGTCGAACACCAGCTGCATCGATGGGCGCTCCGGTGGTGCTGTGATCGTGCTGCGATCGTAAGAAGGGCCCCCGATCGACAGGCTCTGCCGTTCCGGTAGCGTTGCATTCCAGGTGTTGACGTTGGCATTCCGTCCTGCCGTTCCCCTTGCTCGATGGACCGGTCTGATCTTCTGAGTCTGATTCAGCTCCAATGCGTTTCTGGACAGCGGTGAGCGCCGTTTCCTGCCATCCGGTTCTTCTCGATCTGCGGCGGCTTCAGCAGCAGAGTATTGATCTCGATCCTGGCGTTCTTTTCCAGTTCCTCGGCACAGCACCCGCGTGGGCGCTGGCGGCCGAAACGATGGCGCTGCTCGTGGGCGACGGGACCTGGGCCGGCACGGCATCGGCCCCGGTCCTGCTGAGCTGGCTCCGGGGCCGGAACCGTCGCCTCTGCCTGGACAGCGCCTTCGCCGAGGCCGTGGTGCCGCTGTTGCTGGCCGAGCTGGGGGAGGGCGCGAAGCTGGGCCGGCCTTGTCAGACTTCAGGTGTCTGGGAGCTGCTCGAGCCCTCATCGGCGCCGGTGCTGTCAGCTCCCCCCGCAGGGCGGGAGCGCCTGGCGCTGTTTTCGCCGCTGCCGCCGGTTCCGAGTGGCATCACGGCTTATAGCCAGGCTCTGTTGCCTTGGCTCGCCCATCACTTCCACATTGATGTGGTGGCTGATCCTCAGTCCACGCCTCTGCCGGTTGGGGCGGAAGCGGTGATCACGCCGGCAGCGTTTGAACTTCGGCGCCAGGATTATCAGCACATGCTGTATCAGGTTGGGAATTCCACTCTGCATCTCGAGCATCTTCGCCAATTGCGTCAGTATTCCGGCGCGATTGTGCTGCACGATTTTTATCTGTCCCACGGCCTCTGCCATCAGGATGCCGATCCAGTTCTGGGCGACGATGCCATGCTGCGCCTGTATCGCTCCCATGGGTTTCAGGCGGTTGCTCTGTTTCAGCGTGATCGACTCGAGGACAAGGATCGAGCGATTTGGCGCTATCCCTGCAATCTTCAGCCGTTGCAGGCGGCGGCCGGTGTGATCGTGCACAGCCAGGAGGCGATCGACCTGGCCCAGAGCTTCTATGGAACCGGGGCCGCTGCGGACTGGGCCGTGGTGCCCCATCTCAAGACCCCGTGCCTGCCAACCCCTCAGCAACGCGCCGTCGCCAGGACCGCTCTGGGACTTGAAACTGACGCCTTCGTGGTGTGCAGTTTCGGTTTCCTCGGTGTGGCCAAGCTCAGCGATCGTCTGCTGGAGGGGTTTCTGCAGTCGTCCCTGGCGCTTGATCCGCGGGTGGTGTTGGTCTTCGCCGGTTCTGATGCCGGCAATTTCCACCTGCGTCAGCAACTCGGCCGTGCGGTGCGAGCCGCTGGCCGTCGGGGTGGACTGCAGGCCAAGGTGCGTTTCACCGGCTGGATTACGCCAGTTGATTATCAGCAGTATCTGGCGGCGGCCGATGCGGCTGTGCAGCTGCGCAGCGCCTCGCGCGGGGAGACATCCGGCGCCGTGCTCGACTGCCTGGGGGCCGGGATTCCCTTGATTGTCAATGCCCACGGCAGCATGCGGGAGCTGCCCGAAGCGGCGGTGCTGCGCCTGGCAGACGACTGCTCACCCGCCCTGATTGCCGAAGCCCTGCAGCGGTTGCGATCGGATCCGGCTCTGCGGCAGCGGCTCAGTCAGGCCGCCCTGGCCATGGTCACAGAGCACCATGGGCCGGCACACTGCTCGGGCCTTTATGTCGGGGCACTGCGCGCTGCCAGCGCCAGGCTGCGTCAGCGTCAACGTTGGCTGCAGGCTGCTGCCGGCGTGGTCGAGTCCGGCGGCGATCCCCTGAGGGTGGCCAACAGCCTGGCCCTGCTGCATCCCCCACGACCCCGTCAGCGCCAGCTGTTCCTGGATGTGACGGTCGTCGCACGTGATGATCTTGGTTCCGGTGTGCAGCGGGTCGTGCGTGCTCTGAGTGAGCAGCTGCTGCTCCATCCTCCTGAGGGATTCCGGGTGGAGTTGGTGACTGCCGCTCAGGAGGGGCTCGGTTATCGCTATGCCCGCACGTTTGCCTTGGATTTACTGAACATCCCGCCCCAGCCCTGGGAGGATGCACCGATTGAATACCAGGCCGGTGATGTCTTCCTGGGCATTGATCTCCATCCTGATGGTGTGGTGCGCCAACAGGCGTTTTTCCAGTTGATGCGCGCCCAGGGTGTGGCGGTGCACTTTGTGGTGCACGATTTATTGCCCTGCCTCCAGCCGCACAATTTCCCCCCCGGCGCTGATGTCGGACACCAGGCCTGGTTGAAAGCGATCAGCAGCTGCGACGGGGCCCTTTGTGTTTCGCGCAGTGTCGCCGCCGATCTGCGCCAGTGGCTGCAAGCGAATCCGCCAGCAGCGGGGATTGAGGCGTTCCAGGTGGGTTGGTTCCACCACGGCAGCGATTTCCTCGGTGACGATCCGGCCCCTTCGGCCGCCGTTCTGAGCGAGGCCGAAAGCCGCCAGCTGGCAGCATTGCCCGAAGGCCCCACCATGTTGATGGTGGGCACGATTGAGCCGCGCAAGGGCTATCTCGATGTGATTGAGGCGGCCAGTGTGCTCTGGCGCCAGGGCGCTGCCTTCAATCTGGTGATTGTCGGCAAGGAAGGTTGGATTGATCTGCCGGCCAGCCGTCGCCGCACCATTCCCCAGACCATGGCGCGTCTGCGGCAGCATCCCCAGCGGAATCGACACCTGTTCTGGTTTGGCTCGGCGTCCGACGCTCTGCTTCAGGGGCTGTATGCCAGGGCCGACGGCCTGATTGCGGCCTCCTACGGCGAAGGATTTGGCATTCCGCTGATCGAAGCCGGCCGAGCCGGGTTGCCCCTGCTGGTGAGGGATCTGCCGGTGTTTCGGGAGGTGACCCAGGGGCGGGCCAGCTTTTTCCCCAACGATGCGGACGTCAAGCACCTGGCCGCCGCGATGGCTGCATTCCTCAGTCGTCTCGATGGCCGCAACCCGCCCTTTGTCGACACCGCTCTGCCCTGCCAGAGCTGGCAGCAGAGTGCTGTTCAGGTTGTGGCAATGCTGGGAATGGTGGCTCAGGCAGGAGGAATGCAGACTGCTGCGGCTCTCCCGACCTCAACGCGTTCGCAGGAGGGCTATCAGCGGCATCTGCCACTGAGATCGGCAAGGCGTTTCAAGCGTCTACTGCGTCGTTGGCGTCATCGCCTTCAGGGTCGCAGGCCGGGTGCCCTGGGGATGGCGTCGCTTCCGTCGGCCTCCCCTCCAGGGCTGTTGGAGGGTGCCCAGCCGTGGCTTCAGGCTTTGGAACGCCAGCGAGCCAGCCAGTCACCAACGGCCCGATAGGGAGCCGTCAGCTTCCAGGATGTGCTCAAGCGCAGATCGTTCTCACGG
Organism: Bifidobacterium breve; assembly: GCA_943325005.2. GTDB lineage: Bacteria > Cyanobacteriota > Cyanobacteriia > PCC-6307 > Cyanobiaceae > Cyanobium. Next base: position 8,367 of record CALPNT020000094.1, read on the forward strand.
ATTCGAGCAATTTCAAGAGCGGATAAAGCCCTGTCGAGAGCTTCACTCAAGTTGTTGCGTTCAGTGGTGAGGCTTTCGACCTGGGACTGGAGCGTGCGTCTTTGCTGTTCAAGAGCCAGGTTCAGCCTTCCAAGTTCTGCTTCCAATTCGGCCAGATCAACCCGTTCTCGCTCGAATTGATTGGGATCGGTGGTGCTCAGGGCCTCAAGTTGTTGAGTCAGTGCTGTGAGTTGATCGCGCCAGGCGAGGGCCTCGTTCTGGTGCTGCTGCCAGCCCTGCTCCAATTGCTTCAGCTGGGCCATCGCCACTTCCGCATTCAGGCAGAAGCGGTTCTGACTCTGCAGAACCTGGAGCAGCAGCGATTCCAGAACATCGGCCTCCTGGGTGGCCCAGACAGCCAGGGAGGCCCGCAGGCTGGGATCCTCCCGGCAGAGATCGCCCACCAGCGTGGCAAGTTTCTGCTGGTCAAAGTGATCCAGTACTTCGCCGCGGGTGCTTTTTTCGGCATGAACTGCGGTCACGTCGGCGGCGTAGTAGGTCGCCAGTGCCAGCTGTTGGCGCAGATCCAGGCACAGGGCCACGTCTTCGCCGCAGATGCGGAAGTCCTCCCGAAAGCGCACGGCCAGGAAGTGATGGCGCCGGAGCACCATCAGGGCTCCGGTGACGGCCGGCATCACACCGGAGGTCAGAATCTCAAGGCGATCGGTGCCCAGCAGCTCAGCCAGCCGCTCGGGCCGAAAACGGTTGTAGGGCAGGTTTCGTTCACTGAACAGGATGCCGGCATGGCCGAGGCGGCCGTCGGGGTGGCGCAATCGGCCGCCCACCAGGCCCACGTCGCTCTGAGCGTCAAGGATCTGCAGGGCCTGGTCCAGGCTGCCTGCGTCGAGCAGCAGGTCGTCGTTCAGCAGGATCAGCACGTCCCCCCGGGCCTGGCTGGCCAGGTGGTTCATGTTGGAGGCGAAGTGGTAGGCCTCCCGGCTGGCGATGCGGAAGCCCGGTCCGTCCGGGTCGGGTGCGATGGACTGTTCGTCGGCCTGGCTGCCGTTCCAGGAGCAGAGCACTTCATCCTCCGGGCCCCAGTAACGGCGAGCGCTCGTCAGGCTGGTGAGCAGCTGGTTGAGGATCCTGGGCGAACGGGAGATGACCAGACAGGAAACGCTCACCATGGTGAAGCTGGAGGCAGCGGTTCGGGCCCCAGTAGAGGGTGGAGAAGATCTTGGGCCATCAGGGTCACTACTCCCCGTTTGTCCCTGGCACCTCACTACCTGCCAGTCTGGCGTTTCTCAGCGTTTTATGGCGGCCCGCGCCTCCACCCGCCGACCTGGCACAGCAGACGCAGCAACTATTGGCGTAAATGCTGCATATGAGATATCTTTTTGCAAACGCGGCTTGATCCGCGCCCACCACCTTCTAGCCGTTTTCCACCCGGAGAGCTTCACGCATGGCAACCCCCGCCCAGACCCAGGTCCTCTACATCACCTACTTCGGTAGGCCTGCTGACCCGGACGGGCTCAGCTACTGGTCGACAGGTGACAGGCGTGAGCAGCCTCTCAAGCAGACCTCCGAGGGCTTTGCCACCACCGATGAGTTTGCGGCGTCGATCACTGGCTTCACCAACGGCCAGGTGATCGACCAGTACTACGAGAATCTCTTCGGTCGCCTGCGCGGCTCGGGTGAAAGCTACTGGCTGGACCAGGTCAACGAAGGCAATATCACACTGGCGGAAGCGGGTTACTGGATCGCCATGGGGGCCCTCGCCCAGCCTGATGGCAGCCCCGACAAGGTCACCCTGGAGTCCAAGCTCGCCGCCGCGGATGAGTGGACGGCCGTCGTGCGTTCCAACCCCACCTACAACGCGAACTACAACGGTGAGCTGGCCGTCACCTTCGGTGTCGCCTTCCTTCAGCCGGTTCTCGGCCCCGCGACCATTCCAACCCTGGGCGAGACCCAGGCTGCCGTAGCTGAGGTGCCACCCTTCGGCACCATCGGCCTGATGACGGCCACCGGCAGCACCATCAGCGAGGGCGGCACGGTCACCTTCACGGTCGAGACCACCCCCAGCCTCAACGGTCAGTTCCTCAGCTACACCATCATCGGCGCCAATGGTTTCAGCGCCGCTGACATCGTCGGTGGCCAGCTCAGTGGCTCCATCCAGGTGGATGCCAACGGCTTCGCCAGGTTGTCGGTGACCCTGGCCACCGATGCTGTGGTTGACCCCAACGAGACCTTTGTCGTTCAGATCCCGAACGTCATCAGTGCACCTGCAGTCAGGGTGCTCAATACCACAGTGTCGACCTTGTCGGTTACTCCCGATCCAACGGGTGTCAAAGAAGGTCAGACCATCACCTTCCTGATCGCTTCCAGCGGTATCGCTGCCGGCACCGTCCTGACCTACACGATCTCGGGTGTGAAACCCGAGGACGTGGTTGGCTTCCTTTCTGGCACCGTGGTGGTGCGCGCCGGTGGCCTGGTTGACAGTGTGGTAGTGCAGATCGCCAGCGATCTGGTGATGAGC
>CALPNT020000095.1 GCA_943325005.2 Bifidobacterium breve
GGCCAGTTGCTGAGCCTGCGGGCCCTCGATCTGGCGGGCACGCTGCGCCTGCGGCGGCTGGTGTTGGGGCCGTTCCGATCCGCCCTCAATCCGATCGGTGTGATGAGCGCCGACTGGGTGGCCTCCCAGGTGCTCAGGCAGGCGCTCGATTGGAATTGCTCCCTGGTGATCGTCACCCCCAACCCGCTCACGTACGTGCTGATGCCGCTGACGACCCTCAGTCGCTGGGCCTATTTCCGTCTCACCAGCCGCCCCTGAGCCGTCAGCCCCACGGAATCCGGTTACCTGGCTCGCTGCCGAGCTCAGAAGTCGCGGTCGGTGAGGATGTCGCAGCCATCGCTGGTCACCACAATCGTGTGCTCCCACTGGGCCGACAGCGAGCCGTCGGTGGTCACCACCGTCCAGCGGTCCTTGAGGGTGCGGCAGGCTTTGGAGCCGGCATTGAGGATCGGCTCCACCGCCAGGGTCATGCCGGCCCGCAGCACCATGTTGGGCAGGTCCCGGGTGCGGAAGTTGAACACCGAAGGCTCCTCGTGCAGGTTGCGACCCACGCCATGGCCGGTGTAGTCCTCCACCACCGCATAACCATGGGCCTCGACGTGGTCCTGCACGGCGCCGGCAAGCTCCAGCAGGGTGCTGCCGGCCCGCACCGTGGCCAGTCCTTTCATCAGCGACTCCTGGGCCACGCGGCTGAGCCGGTGGGCCGCCTCGCTCGCCCCGGCGCCGACGGGGATGGTCACGCAGCTGTCGCCGTGAAAGCCCTCGAAGTAGGCGCCGGTGTCCACCTTGAGCAGATCGCCGTCGCGGATCACCTGCCGTTCGCCCGGGATGCCGTGCACCACCTGGTCGTTGATGCTGGCGCAGATGCTGGCCGGGAAACCGTGGTAACCCTTGAAACTTGGGGTGGCGCCCAGTTCACGGATGCGCCGCTCGGCGTAGCGATCCAGGTCGGCTGTGGACATGCCCGGAGCGGCCAGCTCGATGATCTCGCGCAGCACCGTGGCCACGATGCGGCTGGCCTGGCGCATGATCGCGATTTCACGGGCGGATTTGATCTCCACGCCGCGGCGTCCCTTCTGGATCCGGGGACCGCTCTGGGTGACCAGACCGCTGGCGCCCTGTCCTGACTGGGCAGTGGCCAGCAGATCAGCAAAAAGATTCATGCGGCGGGCGCTGGGGAGAAGTTGGGTCGGCCGGATTCAAGTTATCAATGGCGTCACCCCGGTTGTCGTCTCCGCCGTGTCCTCCGAGTCATCCCCGGCTGCGGCCCTGCCCTTGGCAGCCCGGCTGCGACGGGCCCACGCCAGCCTGGCCCCCCTGGTGCTGGCCCCCCTGCTGCTCACGGTGATCAGCGGTGTCAGTTACCGCCTGCTGCGCGATTGGGCGGGCCTGGGCAGGGATCAGGCCCATCTGCTGCTGGTTCTGCACGAGGGGGAATGGCTGAAGGGTTGGTTCGGCCCGAACGGCGAGACGCTGTATGTGCTGTTCAACGGCCTCGGCTTGCTGTGGATGCTGGCCAGCGGCGGCGCCATGGCCTGGCAGCGGCTTCAACGCCAATGGCGGGGGCGTTGAGGGAAGGGGGCACCCCGGCCGGTACACTGGCTCTTTGGCTAGGCGTCGCGGATCCGCGATGGCAGCGGAAACAACAGAGCAGAACATGACCGAGCAGGAAAATCCCGTGCTGGACAGCGATTCCCAGGATGTGGCCGATCAGGCCAGCCCCTCGGAGCAGGCGCCCGCGGCGGTGAAGGCCACCACCGGCAAACTCAGTGCCTATGACCTGATCCGGGCTTTTGAGGCTGAACAGCTCAAGAGCGATCTGCCGGACATCTACGTCGGCGACACCGTGCGTGTCGGTGTGCGGATTCGGGAAGGCAACAAGGAGCGCGTCCAGCCCTACGAAGGGGTGGTGATCGCTAAGCGTCACGGCGGTCTCAACGAGACCATCACCGTGCGTCGCATCTTCCAGGGCATCGGCGTTGAACGGGTGTTCATGCTGCACAGCCCCCAGGTGGCTTCCGTGAAAGTGGAGCGCCGGGGTAAGGTGCGCCGGGCGAAGCTCTTCTACCTTCGTGATCGGGTGGGTAAGGCCACTCGGGTCAAGCAGCGTTTCGATCGCTGATTTGTTCGTTGAATCCACGGCTCAAGCGATGGTTCTTCTCGGAATCATCAGCTCAGAGCCGTGTCCTTATGTCCCAGAGGCCATCGCCTTGCGCCGTTAGTTCAGTTGGTAGAACGCAGGTCTCCAAAACCTGATGTCGGAGGTTCGAGTCCTCCACGGCGCGTTCGATGGTCTCAATCGCAATCTTTTGCTTCCGAACATGGAGTTGGATCTACAGCCCGGTGACGTCGTGAAGGTGTTGGAATCCGCTGCCCTTGGCTGGGTGCGGGCTCGGGTGATCCGGGTCAAGTCCGGTGGTCGGGTGGTGGTTCAGAGTGATCAGGGTCGGGAGTTCACGGCCCGTGGAAATCAGGTGCGCTTGATTGAGCCCGCCGGCTTCCGTCCCTGACGTTCAGCCCCAAACCTCTGCCCACGGCTTCATCCCAGACTCGCGGCCCCAGGCACCGACCGATCTGAGACCATGCTCCGCATCGACACCGAGCGGATCCATCCACCCACGCTCACTTGTTCCGGCGAACAGGTGGGTTTTCGTCTGGCATGCCAACAAGAGGCACGCTCGGCCAGCGTCCGCCTTGAGGACCGATCCAGCCCCGTTGACGGGGGGACACGTCACGTTGGATACTTCCTGAGTCGGCGGTTCACGTCGGCATGCCCGTGCTTCCAGCACGGCTGGTCAAGCCCCAACCGGCTGGCCTGGGACTGTAGTTCAATCGGTTAGAGCACCGCCCTGTCACGGCGGAAGTTGCGGGTTCGAGCCCCGTCAGTCCCGTTCAGACCACCCAGGAGCTTCTCGATGGCCGTAACCGGTTCGGTGCGTGTCCGTTTAGCTCCCAGCCCCACTGGCACGCTGCACATCGGCACAGCCCGTACAGCTGTCTTCAACTGGTTGTTTGCCCGCCACCATGGCGGCAGTTTCCTGCTGCGCATCGAGGACACCGACCGCGAGCGTTCCAGGCCGGAATACACCGACAACATCCTTGAAGGACTGCACTGGCTCGGCCTTGACTGGGACGGGGAGCCCGTGATCCAGAGCGAGCGCATCGAGGCCCACCGGGCCGCCATCGCCCAGCTGTTGGCCAGCGGTCACGCCTATCGCTGCTATGCCAACGAAGCGGAATTGACCGCGATGCGGGAGCTGCAGCAGGCCCAGAACCGGGCACCGCGCTACGACAACCGCCATCGCGACCTCAGCCCCGAGCAGGAAGGGGCCTTCCTCGCTGAAGGGCGCGAAGCGGTGATCCGCTTCCGCATCGATGACGGGGCCGTGATCACCTGGCAAGACCTGGTGCGCGGCGAGATGCGCTGGGCCGGCAGCGACCTGGGCGGCGACATGGTGATCGCCCGCCGCGCCCCCGCCGATCAGATCGGTGACCCCCTCTACAACCTGGTGGTGGTGGTGGATGACGCCGCGATGGCGATCAGCCACGTGATCCGCGGTGAGGACCACATCGCTAACACCGCCAAGCAACTGCTGCTCTACGCAGCCCTCGGCCACACCCCGCCGGTCTTTGCCCACACGCCGCTGATCCTCAATCAGGAGGGCAAGAAGCTCTCGAAACGCGATGGCGTCACCTCGATCAGCGACTTCCAGTCCATGGGCTACAGCGCCGAGGCCCTCGTCAACTACATGACCCTGCTGGGCTGGTCACCACCGGAAGGCATGGGCGAACGCTTCAGCCTCGAGCAGGCTGCCGCGGTGTTTGATTTCGGTCGTGTCAACCGGGCCGGTGCCCGCTTCGACTGGGACAAGCTCAACTGGCTCAACGGCCAGGTGCTGCACGGCCTTGATCCTGAAATCCTGCGGCAGCAACTGCTGCCGCTCTGGGCCGCCAGGGGCTGGGGCAGCGACGGCCCCTGCGCCGAGGCCGATTGGCAGCGCCAGCTCTGTGCGCTGCTCGCTCCCTCTCTCACGCTGCTGGCCGATGGTGTTGAGCAGGCCCTCCCCTTCTTCACCAGGCCTGAGCCCGATGCCGCCGCCCTCGCCCAGCTGGCCAGCGATGGGGCTCGCCCGGCCCTGGCGGCCTTGCTGGCCCTGCTGCCGGAGGACGGCGAGGCCTTGAGCGCCGAGCAGGCTCAGGCGCTGTTGGGCCAGGCGGCCAGCCAGGCCGGGGTGAAGAAGGGTGTGCTGATGAAGAGTCTGCGGGCGGCCCTGCTGGGCAGCCTCCAGGGGCCCGATCTGGTGACCACCTGGCGGCTGCTGCATCCCAGCGGTGAGGACCGCCTGCGGCTTCAGTCGTCGTCCACCGTGCCGTAGTGGGGTTCCACCCGGATCGCCATCACACTGCTGGAGCGAATCAAGAGATATTCCCCTTCCAGCTCACTGATCGGCACGTTCACGAAGGCATCCGGAGCGGCCGCTGCGTGCAGCACCCCCGTGTACCACTGGTGAAAGGCGTCGAGGGTGCTGAAGTGCACCACCTCCGTGTGGCCGCCGGTGAGGATCAGGTAGATGGCATAGCGGCGGGGAAGTCGGGCCATCGAGGGGCGGCATCGATCTTTCGTTGTCTCCAGGATGGCGCAGCCGCTACCCCCGGTCCCACGCGCAGGCGTTGAAACCAGCCAGCGACGCCGGTGAGCCCGGCCTGCTCTGGCAGGCTGTGGCGATCGCAGAGGCTGAGGCGGCGGAGAGTCATGGTGGAGGAGAAGCCCCTGTTGCTGTTGGTGGATGGCCATTCGTTGGCCTTTCGCAGTTTTTATGCCTTCGCCAAGGGCGGTGAGGGCGGGCTTAGCACCAAGGCCGGGGTGCCCACCAGCGTCACCTATGGCTTCCTCAAGGCCCTGCTCGAGAACTGCAAGGGCTTGAGTCCCCAGGGCGTGGTGATCGCCTTCGACACCGCCGAGCCCACCTTTCGGCATGTGGAGGATGCCAATTACAAGGCTCACCGGGATGAGGCTCCAGCCCACTTCTTCGAGGATCTGGGCAATCTGCAGTCGATCCTGGCCGAAGCCCTCGACCTGCCCCTCTGCCTGGCGCCCGGTTTTGAGGCCGACGACGTGCTCGGCACCCTGGCCAACCAGGCCGCCGATGGCGGCTGGCGGGTGCGCATCCTCTCGGGCGACCGCGACCTGTTCCAGCTGGTTGATGACGAGCGCGACATCGCCGTGCTGTACATGGGCGGTGGTCCTTACGCCAAGAACTCGGGCCCCAGTGAAATCCGCCGCGAACAGGTGATCGCCCGGCTGGGGGTGCCGCCGGAAGACGTGATCGATCTCAAGGCCCTCACCGGTGACAGCTCCGACAACATCCCGGGGGTCAAGGGCGTCGGGCCCAAGACCGCCATCACCCTGCTCCAGGCCCACGGCGATCTCGATGGCGTCTACGCCGCCCTCGACCAGGTGAAGGGAGCTCTCAAGGGCAAGCTCGAAACCGACCGCGCCAACGCCTATCTCTCGCGCAAGCTGGCCCGGATCCTGGTGGAGGTGCCGCTGCCGACCGAGCCGCGCCTCGCCCTGGGCAGGGTGAAGGCCGAAGACCTGAGCCGGCGGCTCGAAGAGTTGGAACTGTTCAGCCTCGCCCGCCAGGTGGAGGGCTTCGCTCGCGTCTTCTCGGCCCCGCCGCCGGCCGGCGAGGCGGCGGTACCCGCCGGCCAACCGGCAGAGGCAGCTTCAGCTGCAGGTGTCAGAGAGGGCGCGGCTGCCGGGGCGGGCGACGCCGGCCCGCCCGCCGCCGGTGGCGTCAGGGCGGCCAGCGAGCCCCAGGGCTCAGACCAGGCCAGCGCCGGTCCGCCCCTCCTTGAGCCCCAGATCGTGGCCACGGCGGCCGACCTGGCCTCGCTGCTGAGCCGGCTGCTGGCCTGCACCGATGCGACGGCCCCGGTGGCCCTCGACACCGAAACCACCGATCTCAATCCCTTCCGCGCCGAACTGGTGGGCATCGGTCTGGGCTGGGGCCCAGGGCCCGCTGATCTGGCCTACATCCCGATCGGCCATCGCCCCCAGGCTGCCGCCGATTTGCTGAGCGAGCCACCGCCAGCGCCCAGCCAGCTGCCCCTGGAGCAGGTGCTCACCGCCCTGGCCCCCTGGCTGGCCAGCAGCGCCCATCCCAAGACCCTGCAGAACGCCAAATACGACCGGCTGATCCTGTTGCGCCATGGCTTGCCCCTGGCCGGGGTGGTGATGGACACGATGCTGGCCGACTACCTGCGGGATGTGGGCGACAAGCACAGCCTTGAGGCCATGGCCGAACGCCATTTCGGCTTCACCCCCACCAGCTTCAGCGAGCTGGTGCCGAAGGGGGGCAGCTTCGCCGATGTGGCCGTGGCTGCCGCCGCCCTGTATTGCGGCATGGATGTTCATCTGACGCGCCGACTCACGGACCTGCTGCGCCAGGAGCTCTCGAGCCTCGGTGCCGCTCTGCTGCCCTTGCTGGAGCAGGTGGAGCTGCCGCTGGAGCCGGTGCTGGCGGCGATGGAGGCCACCGGCATCCGCATCGACATTCCCTATCTCCAGGAGCTGAGCGTCGAGCTGGCGGCCGCGTTGGCGCGCCTCGAAGCGGAGGCCAGGCAGGCCGCCGGCGTTGCGTTCAACCTGGCCTCACCGAAGCAACTGGGCGAACTGCTGTTCGACACCCTGGGATTGGATCGCAAGAAATCACGCAAGACCAAGACCGGTTGGAGCACCGATGCGGCCGTGCTCGAGAAGCTCGATGGCGATCATCCGGTGGTGCCGCTGGTGCTGGAGCACCGCACGCTCAGCAAGTTGCGCAGCACCTATGTGGAGGCCCTGCCGGCCCTGGTGGAGTCGGAAACCGGCCGGGTCCACACCGATTTCAACCAGGCGGTCACCGCCACCGGCCGGCTGTCGAGTAGCAATCCCAATCTGCAGAACATTCCGATCCGCACCGAGTTCAGCCGCCGCATCCGCAAGGCTTTTCTGCCCCAGGCGGGCTGGCAACTGATCAGTGCCGACTACTCCCAGATTGAGCTCCGCATCCTCACCCACCTCTCGGGGGAACCGGTGCTGGTGGAGGCCTACAACAGCGGCGACGATGTTCATGCACTGACGGCTCGCTTGCTGCTGGAGAAAGACGAGGTGACAGCGGCAGAACGCCGTCTAGGCAAGACGATCAACTTCGGCGTGATCTACGGCATGGGAGCCCAGCGCTTCGCCCGCGAAACCGGTCTCAGCCCGGCCCAGGCCAAGGAGTTCCTGAGCAAGTACAAGCAGCGCTATCCGCGGGTGTTCGCCTTCCTGGAACTGCAGGAGCGGCTCGCCCTCAGCCGTGGCTACGTCGAGACGATCCTGGGGCGGCGCCGCAGCTTCCACTTCGATCCGGGCGGCCTCGGCAGGCTGCTGGGCAAAGATCCGCTGGCGATCGATCTGGAGGCAGCCCGCCGCGCCGGCATGGAGGGCCAGCAATTGCGGGCGGCGGCCAATGCGCCGATCCAGGGATCCAGTGCCGACATCATCAAGGTGGCGATGGTGCGGCTGCATCAGGCCTTGCTGGCGAGCCAGCTGCCGGCCAGGCTGCTGCTGCAGGTGCACGATGAACTGGTGCTCGAGGTGGCCCCTGAGGCCCTGGAGCAGACCCTGGTGCTCACCCGCCAGATCATGGTGAATGCCGTGCAGTTGACCGTGCCGCTGCAGGTGGACACCGGGGTGGGACCGAACTGGATGGAGGCGAAGTGAGCCATTCCCTCAGGCGGTGGGCCTGCCTGCGACCAAGGGCGGAGCCGTCTTCGACCCTGGTGAGAGACTTCGTCCTGTTGCGTAGCCGATCAAGTCCAACGTGAGCGTCGAAACCCTCAACGAACGCAGGGGCATCATCCTGGCCGGTGGCAACGGCACCAGGCTGGCGCCGCTCACCAGCGCCATCAGCAAGCAGCTGATGCCGGTGTACGACAAGCCGATGATTTATTACCCGCTCAGCACGTTGATGCTGGCGGGAATTCGTGAGGTGCTGATCATCACCACCCCCGTTGAACAGAGCGCCTTCCAGCGTCTGCTGGGCGATGGTTCGGCCTGGGGGATGGCGATCGAGTACGCCATCCAGCCCAGCCCTGATGGCCTGGCCCAGGCCTTCTTGATCGGTGCCGATTTCCTGGGCGGCCGGCCGGCTGCCCTGGTGCTGGGCGACAACCTTTTCCATGGCCATGATCTGGTGCCCCAGCTGCAGGCCAGCAATGGCCCCGCCAGCGGTGCCACGGTATTTGCCTACCCGGTGCGTGATCCGGAGCGCTACGGCGTGGTGCAGTTTGACCCGCAGGGGCGGGTGATCAGCCTGGAGGAGAAGCCGGTCCGGCCGAAGTCCCGCTATGCGGTCACCGGCCTTTACTTCTATGACGCCAGCGTGGTGGAGCGGGCCCGCCAGGTGCGCCCCTCCCAGCGGGGTGAGCTGGAGATCACCGATCTCAACCAGCTCTATCTCGACGAGGGCCTGCTGCGGGTGCAACTGATGGGCCGGGGCATGGCCTGGCTCGATACCGGCACGCCTGATTCGTTGCATGAGGCGGCGAGTTACATCCGCACCCTGGAGCATCGCCAGGGGTTGAAGGTCGGCTGTCCGGAGGAGGTGGCCTGGCGTCTGGGCTGGATTGATGACGGCCAGCTGGAGCGGCTGGCCCAGCCGTTGAGAAAGAGCGGCTATGGAACCTATCTGTTGCAGCTGCTCACCGAGCGCAGCGAGGAGGTGAGCTGACGATGGAAATCCAACGCTTCGCTATCGAGGGGCCGCTGCTGCTCACCCCCCAGGTTTTCGGCGATGGGCGGGGCTTCTTTTACGAGAGCTGGAATCAGCGTCGCTTTGCCGAGATCCTCGGTGTGGCGCCGGATCAGGCTCCGGTCTTCCATCAGGACAACCACTCCCGCTCCAGTCGTGGGGTGCTGCGGGGTCTGCACTATCAATTGGCACCCGAACCCCAGGGCAAGTTGGTGCGTTGCGTGGTCGGCGAGGTGTTCGATGTCGCCGTCGACCTGCGCCGCTCCTCCACCAGTTTCGGCCAGTGGGTCGGAGCCAGGCTCAGCGCCGACAACCGTTGCCAGTTCTGGGTGCCGGTGGGTTTCGCCCATGGTTTTCTCACCCTCAGCGACAGCGCCGAAGTGCTCTACAAGGCCAGCGGCTTCTGGAACCGCAGCTGTGAACGCTCCCTGCGCTGGGATGACCCCACGTTGGCGATCGCCTGGCCGCTTGAGGATCTCCATGGAGCCGAGCCCCTGCTGGCGGACAAGGATGGAGTGGCTCCCACCCTGGCCGAGGCCCTGGCGTCTGGTGACGTGTTCCCATGAGGGCTGCGCTGAAGGTGCTGCTCACCGGCAGCGACGGTCAGCTGGGCCAGGCCCTGCGGGCCAGCAAGCCCGAGGGGGTCACGTTGATCGCCTGCGGCCGCGCCGAACTGGATCTCGCCGCTGCGGACGCCTGCGCTGCGGCGGTCCGCCAGCATCGTCCCGACTGGGTGCTCAATGCCGGGGCCTACACGGCGGTGGACAAGGCTGAAGCTGAGCCTGAACTGGCCGGAGCGGTGAATGCCGGCGCGCCAGGGGCCTTCGCCACGGCCCTGGCCGGCAGCGGCGGCCGCTTGCTGCAGGTGAGCACTGATTTTGTTTTCAACGGTGAGCAGGGCCATCCCTACCGGCCCGAGCAGCATCTTGATCCGATCGGTGTCTACGGCCGCAGCAAGGCGGAGGGAGAACAGCGGGCTCGGGCCGCCTTACCGGCCGATCGCTGTTGTGTGCTGCGCACCAGCTGGGTGTACGGGCCGGTGGGCAAGAACTTCTGCCTCACCATGCTGCGTCTGCATGGCCTCCGGGCGGCGGCGGGCGAAGCTCTGGCCGTGGTGGCCGATCAGGTGGGCTGTCCCACGGCCACCCATAGCCTGGCGGCAGCCTGCTGGGCTGCCCTTAGCCACCGGTCCAGCGGCATCCTGCACTGGAGCGATGCCGGCGCCGCCAGCTGGTACGACTTCGCTGTGGCGATCGGCGAATTGGGGGTGGCCCGGGGGCTGTTGCCGCAGGCTGCCGAGGTGAGGCCGATCACGACCGACGACTACCCCACACCGGCACGGCGGCCGAGTTATTCGCTGCTGGACTGCAGTGCGACCCGGCCGGCCCTGGGGCTGGAGCCCCGGCATTGGCGATCGGCGCTGGATGAGGTGATCAAGGCTGTGGGATCTCAGGGTTAATGGGGCCCGAATATTTGAATCAAACCTGTAGAGCTGCCTGAAATTCCTGCTGCCTACTGTTGGCTGGGTGTCGATCAAGTGTGATGATAGCGCCTTGAGCGGTTTTCAATGGATTGATTCCACCCTGTAGGCAAAAAGCCGATGAAAGAGTGTTTCTTCTGTGCCAGTTGCCAAGGCCATTGCTGACACGCATGGTCGGCGTGGCCTGCGGTTGTCTGTCTGGTACCTGCTTCTGGTGCTGGTGCGCCCCTCTTCTTTGCCACCCTTGTTGACTTGATGATCAAATTCAGATGTTGCTTGGTGTCGAGCCCGTGGTCAGGGAGCGTTCCAGACAAAGCGACTGCTGGCGGCGTAGTTCCAGACAAACACCACGATGATTCCAGCCAACTGAGCCCAGAGGCTATTGCGCGCCACATTCTCGTAAAAGGCAATAGCCAAGCCCACATTGGCTAAGGCTGGCAATGACGATACCAGTAGAAACTTGAGCAGTCCCTTTAGTAATTCCAGGCCGCGCAAGCGGGCGAAGCGGAAGGTGAGGACATTGTTGATCAGGTAGTTGGAGGTGGCGGCGGCCACCACCGCAAAGGGCAGGGCCCGCTCAAAGTGAATCCCA
>CALPNT020000096.1 GCA_943325005.2 Bifidobacterium breve
CCCGCATCGGCACCCTCTGGCAGGAGCTGCGCCTGATCGAGGAGCTGAGTGTGCAGCAGAACCTCAATGCGGCCCGCCTGGCGCATTGGGGCTGGCCCAGGGCCCTGCTCAATCTGCTGTTGCCGCTGGAAACCACCGCCTGCGCCGAGGCCTTGCTCCAGATGGAGCTGGATCCGGCCCTGCTCCCCCAGCCGGTCACGGCCCTCTCCGGGGGCCAGCGCCAGCGGCTGGCCATGGCCCGCCTGTTGCGTCAGCAGCCCAGCCTGCTGCTGGCCGATGAACCGCTGGCCAGCCTTGATCCGCGCCTGGCCAGCCAGCTGCTGGCCCTGCTGCTGCGCCAGGCGCAGGCGCCCCGGGCCCTGGTACTGAGCCTGCATCGCCCCGATCTGCTGGTGGGTTTCGATCGGGTGATCGGCTTGCGGCAGGGCCGTCTGCTGTTCGACTGTGCGGCCGCGGCGGTGGATGGGGACGGCCTTCGCCGTCTTTATGGCAGCGAGGCGGCTTCCCTGTGAGGCCGGCTCCGCCGCTGCTGCTGCTGTTGCCGGCCCTGGTGCTGTTGCCAGTGCTGATCGCCCTGCCGGGGCTGCTGCATGGCGGTGGTTGGGAGCTGATTGGCCAATTCGGCGTCGCTGCGGTCACGCCATCCCTGGATCCGATCGTGCTCCAGTCGTTGCTGGCCGGCCTCGGCGTGACCGTGGCGATGGCGTTGCTGGGCTGGGGCATCAGCTTGCTCGGTGGCCTGGTGCTGGGTCTGGCCAGTTCCCGCACGGTCTGGCGCACGTTGTCGGGCCAGGAGCTGCCGGCGCAGCTGATCCGCCGGCTGCTGGCGGTGCCCCGCTCGATCCATGAGCTGCTCTGGGGGCTGTTGCTGTTGCAACTGCTGGGGTTACAGCCGGTGGTGGCCGTGCTGGCGATCGCCATCCCTTATGCCGCCCTTGTGGCCCGGGTTGTCAGCGATCTGCTCGATGCTCTCCCCACCGCCAATCTGGAGGCCCTGCGCGCCAGTGGCGCCCCGGCTCCCGCCGCTTTGTTCACAGCCCTGGGTCCGCCCCTGTTGCCTGGGGTGCTGAGTTACGGCGGCTATCGGCTCGAATGTGCGCTGCGCAGTGCCACCTTGCTGGGAGTGTTCGGCCTTGGCGGTCTGGGCACGGAACTGAAGCTGACCTTGCAGTCGCTCGAGTTTCACGAACTCTGGAGTGGTCTGTGGGTGCTGCTCGTGGTGATGCTGCTGCTGGAGGCCGGTGTGGGGCAGCTGCGGCGGCGCTGGTCGATGCCGCGCCGCTTGGCGCTCCACCAGGTCGGCGTGGGCCGGCGTGGGCAGGAAATGGCGGTGGCCCTTCTGGCCCTGCTGCCGCTGCTGCTAGCGGTGGGTTGGATCCTGGGGGTGGATCCGGCCGCACTGGGGCATTGGCAGCCGCTGCCGGGACTGGGATCAGGCCGTTGGCAGGCGGTGTTGAGCCTGCCCTGGTTCCAGTTGGTGGGTGGCACCCTGGTGCTGACAGCTCTGGCGGCTGGCCTGGCGGTGGGCTTGGCCCCCCTGCAATTGCTGGTCACGGCCCCCTGGCCCTGGCTGCGCCGGCTGGTGGCTTGTGGCTGGGTGCTGGCTCGGCTCTGGCCGCCGCCGCTGACGCTGCTGCTGTTGTTGTTCGTGCTCAAACCCGGTGTGATCACGGCAGCCCTGGCCCTGGGGTTGCACAACCTCGGCATCCTCGGTCGCCTGCTGCGGGAGAGCCTTGAGGATCACAACCCTGCGGCGCAGGAGGCGCTGCTGGCGGCCGGTAGTGGCCCCCGTCTGGCCCTGTTCTATGGCGGTCTGTCCGGGGTGGCCCGCTCCTACCTGGCCTATGGGGCCTATCGCAGCGATGTGATGCTGCGGGAAACGGTGGTGGTGGGGCTGGCCGGCGCGGTGGGCCTCGGTAGTCAGATGCTGGAGAGCCTCAGCAGTTTTGCCTGGGATCAGTTGGCGGCGCTGGTGCTGGTTTATGCCCTGCTCACCCTGGCTGGCGAAGAGCTCAGTGATCGGCTGCGCCGCCGTTTGCTGCAGCGGGCCTGACTCGAAGCCGTTCAGGTGGTGTGGGAGCCGGAGTGGCTGAGGTACTGCTTGATATAGCGATGGGTTTTGACCGAAGAATCAACAAAACGCAGACCGGCCTTGCTGCTCATCGCCAGAGAGGTCACCCAGCGCACGCTGGCGGCAAAGGACACTTTGAGCTGGATGTCGTCATGCCAGACCTCAATCCGCACTTGGTCTGCTGGTTTCAGGGGTAGGTTGCCGGTGCGAATGACACAGCAGCCACCCTCGCTGATGTCATGAAGTGTGACGTAAATATTTTGCTTGTCGGGCATAGTCATCCGGGCCGGCGTTCCGGCTGGCATACGACTGCGCTCAGAGCTTCTGGGGGATAGGCCAGCAGCCACCGCTTCAGGTTCGGTCTCTGCTGGCTGCCTGGATCGAGCTGAGTCGGGTGTGGCCACGGGCTGCATTTTGCCACCTTTTCAGTATCCATAGCACGACCTGGCTCAGCTCTGCGTCTCACCCGTGGCTGGTCGCTGCGGCTGCCGTGATGGTTCTCCTGATGCTGGCGATGCGCCACCGGGCTTCATGGCAAGCAAAAGGGCTCTGCCTAGACAGAGCCCCAAGAGCGTTTTCGGCGGCTGACCTCCACTGCTCAGAATTGGCGTGGGATCAACTTTGCTCCCTGAGGGTTTCTGTGCAGGTGGTGATGCACTCGCCATCGTCCAGTGAACAGGTGGTGATGCATTCGAAATAGGCTTCGACCGCATCCATTGATTGATTCTTTTCGTTCCGGAGCAGGGTGCTGGAATCAAACGGTAATTGGGTATTCATACCCAAGGAGTGCTCGAAGGAGTTCGCCGTCCAGATGCCCATGGCCTTCTTGATGTGGTGGTCTCCTGACCGTACGATGAATCGTTGTTTTCGATCACGTATTGAGCAAGAATGCTCACTGTTTTGTGTTGAACCATGAAGCCCTGGCTTCGCTCGACGCTTGCGGTGTGTCGCCGATGTGCGTCGCCTTGGCGGGTCCGGAGCTGAAGTGTTGATCCGTGACGTTGGTTCTTGAACGTGATCCACTCCGGCGAGGCTCGTTGGCGAAGGGTTGGTTTTGAAGGCCTCTCAATTGCTGTGTCTCGTTCACCTGGGTCGCGTCTGGTCGCGTCCCGACAAGCCATGACTGGCGACGTCGCTGCGTTGGGCCGCCATGGCTGGGTCAGGCCAGGCCTGGCTGGCCGTTGTGCCCGTCGCCAGCGATGGCGCAGGGGCGTCGTGGTTGTTGGTCCAATCCCTGAGCCCGCCGCCAGCCGATGAGCTCGCTGCTTTCCGTTTTGGCCCTGGTGCTGATGATCCTTCTGCTGGCGCTGGTGGCCAGGGCCCTTGCTGGTGGAGCGGTTGCTGTCACCTTGTTCCTCACGCTGCTGCTGGGGGGCGGCGCGGTGATGGTCATTAACCGTCGCTCAGGTCGCCCTTGAGCCGGGCCGCCGCCTGGCTTTAAGCTAATGAGCATCATTCGCAATAAGTTGCTCTGGCTGCTCTCGCTGTTCCGTCCCCTGCCAGCCGGCGGCTGGTTGATCTGGTCGCCGGTGAAGTCGCCATGGTTGCGGCGCTGGCGGTGGAGCCGGGGCTGCGGCATCGCCTGGAGGCTCTCGGGATCAAGCCCGGTCAGTCGCTGAAGGTCCTGCGGCGTGGCTGGTGGTCGGGGCCGATCCATCTGCAGGTCGGCATGACGGAGCTGATGCTGCGCCGGATCGATGCCGCTCGCATCCAGGTGTTCAGCGCCGATCCCAGCCGGGCGGCCCCATGACCCATTGTCTCGATTCCGCCGGGGTGGTCCCGGTGTCCGGCCAGGCCATGGTGACCGTGGTGGGAATGCCCAACACGGGCAAATCCACGCTCTTCTCCCAACTCACAGCCGCCCATGCCCATATCGGCAACTGGCCGGGGTTGACGGTGGATCTGCTGCAGGCTGAGCTGAATCTCGAGGGTCGCCGCGTTCAGCTGGTCGATCTACCGGGCATCTACGACCTGCGGGGCCACTCTGAAGATGAGGCGGTGGTGCGTCGCTTCCTGGAGTCCACCCCTGTGGATCTGGTGGTGATCACCCTCAACGCCTCGCAGATCGATCGTCAGCTCAGGCTGGCCCTGCAGGTGCGGCAGTTGGGGTTACCGGCCCTGGTGTTGTTGAACATGGCCGATGAGGCCAGGCGTTTCGGGGTCGGTATCGATCTCGATGAGCTGGCCCGTCGGTTGGAGCTGCCGGTGCTGCTGATCAGCGCCAAGTACCGCCAGGGACTGGCTCTGGCCCGCCATGCCATCACCAAGGCGCTGGCGGCCTCGCCGCCTGGCGCTGGGCGCATGGTGCTGGATCTGGAGGCAAAGCTGGCCGCTGCGGATGACGATCTGGCCGCTGCCATGGGTCCGATCCTGCAGGCTGCCGTGACCTTTCCGGCCCAGTGGCGCGACGCTCTGACCCGCCGGCTGGATCGCTGGTTGTTGCATCCCCTGCTGGGTCTGCCGATCTTCTTTCTGGTGATGGCCCTGATGTTTCAGGCCATCTACGCCCTGGGTGTGCCGATGCAGCAAGCCCTCAGTGCCCTGATTGACCATTTCAGTCGCTTCGTGCTGGCCCCTGCCTTGGCGAGCTGGCCTCCCTTTCTGAGTGCATTCATCACCGATGGCCTGGTGTTGGGGATCGGCACCGTCAGCGCTTTCCTACCGGTGATTTTCCTGTTCTTTCTCGCCATGGGCGTGGTGGAGGACAGCGGTTATCTCTCGCGTGCCGCCTTCCTGATGGATGCCTTCATGGAGCGGCTCGGGCTTGATGGCCGCAGCTTTGTGCTGTCGCTCATGGGCTTCGGCTGCAACGTGCCGGCGATTCTCGGCACCCGGGTGATGCGATCGAGTGGATTGCGGCTGCTCTCGATGCTGATCATCCCGTTCTCGCTCTGTTCAGCCCGTCTGAATGTCTTTCTGTTCATGGCGTCGGTCTTCTTCACGCCGCGCCAGGGCGCCCTGGTGATCTTCGGGCTCTACCTGCTCAGTTTTGGGGCGGCGATTCTCACGGCCCTGCTGTTCAAGGGACGCTTTGCCAGTGAGGAGTCCCTCGTGCTGGAGCTGCCCCCTTACCGCCTGCCGACCCTTCCCCAGATCTGGGGAAGGGCCTGGGCGGAGGTGCGTCATTTCTGGTTCTGGGCCCGCCGCTTCATCCTCTTTGGGGTGGTGGGCATCTGGTTGTTGAACAACCTGCCTTTCGGTGTTGCCCCCGCCTCCGCTCAGTCTCTCTCCGGTCAGCTGGGTGAGCTGCTGCAGCCGCTGCTGGCGCCGATCGGCATCAATCCCAGGCTCACGGTGGCCCTGGTGTTCGGCTTCATCGCCAAGGAGATCGTGCTCGGAGGCCTGGCGGTGATCTACGGGCAGACTGCCAGCAGCAGTGCCCTCGGCCATGCCCTGGCCAGCGAGGTGAGCTGGGTGCAGGCGGTGAGTTTCATGCTGTTCACCCTGCTCTACACCCCTTGCCTTTCCACGGTGGCGGTGATTCGCACGGAGTCGAAACGACTTGGTTTCACCCTGTTCTCCGTGCTCTGGTCCCTGGTGCTGGCCTGGCTGGTCAGTTTCTGCTTCTACCAATTGGCCTGGCTGGTGGGCTGGCGCTGAGCCAGCTGTGGTGCGCCATCGATCCGAGTCTTGTCACGCATGGCTCTCTCGTCGCGGAGAATTGGCGTGGGCTGGTTGTTCAGAAGTTCCCCTGGCTCTGCCGGTTTGGCTGGCCTCACGTCCGGGGGCGCCGCTGCAGCTGGGCCTTCAGTGGCAGGTCGGCCCTGTCTAAAGTCCACGCCTCCATGGTCAGCTCCATGTGATCGTCCCTCCGGCCGGTCGGCAGCTGCATCGCCGCCCCGCTCTCAGGTGCACCGGGCGGCTGGGCTGGTGGGCGATCGTGCTGTTATGGGCCGCAGCTCTCCTCGGAAATCCGCGGGCGGTGGCCGATCCCCTGCCCAGGGTGCCCAGGCCCGAGGCACCACCGCAAAGCCCGCGCCAGGTTTCGGTTCCCACGGCGCCGCCGCCGGCCGCGGCTGATCCCCAGCCCCCCCTGGCCCTTGCTTCGTCCTGGTCCACGCTCAATGCGCTGTTGCAGGTGCCCCCCTGGCTGACCCTGGCGCTGACTGTCCAAGGCGATGGTTTCGTCAATCCCATCGGTGGGCTGGTGCAGAGCCGCAACGCGATTCAGCAGACCAATCTTGATTTCCAGCTCAGCAGCGGCTTCGGCAAGGACCAGAGCCGCTGGAGTGAGGCCGATCACTGGCTGTTGCATGGCGGCCTCACCCTCGTCAGTGGTGTCGCCGGCTACGGCCAACGCCTCGGTGCGGCCTTCCCGCTGACGGCCCTGGACAGCCCCACCGGTCTCTGGATCACCGAGGCCAGCATCGAACGGCTCGGTGCAGCGGTGGATGTCAAGGCCGGCCTGTTTTCACTCGACCCAGGCTTCGGGCAAGCGCCGGTGTTGGCCGCCTATCTGAACCCCGTCTTCAATGACGTGCTCAACCTCAACCAGCCGGGCCTGCCGCTCAACCCCTATGTGGCTCCGGGAGTTGAGCTGCGCTGGCGCCCCAGCGCTGCTGATCCGGCCTTGCCCGGCGATACCGGGGCCCAGGGCGAATGGCATTACGCCGCCTACCTGCTTGATCCCAGCACCAATTTGGCCGCCCTGCTGGGGGTCGTGCCCGACCAGCCGAGTTTCGATGGCCATGTTCAGGTGCTGCAGTGGCGCTTTGATCGCCTGCCTGGGGCCCGACGCCTCGTGGCACCGATCCGCCATCGGGGCCACTCCTTCACCCGGATGCTGCCGGCCCCGCTGCTGCAGGTGGGCGGTGGTTATCTCGCTAACGCCAGCAGCAGCGCGATCCTGCCCATGGTGTTCAGTTCCCTCACCCTGGCGCCTGAGCTGCCAATCGGCCTGGACAACCGGATCTGGCTCGGATTCAGTGGTGGCAACGAGGCGGGTGGCAATCCCGTCACGTTGTTTGGCAGCGGCGGTTGGCTGTGTCAGGGGCTGATCGCCGGGCGCCCCTTTGATGTGCTGGCTCTGGGCTACGGCCAGAGCCGCTTCAATCAGTCCCTGCTGGCGGGCCTGCGACCGCAAGCGCTGCTGGAGCTCAACTACAGCATCAACCTCAACAGCACGCTGTCGCTGCAACCGGTGCTGCAGTGGATCCAGGCCCCGGCCAGCAGCGGCTCGATCCTGGCGCTGGGGCTGCAGCTGCAGCTTCAGTTCTGAGCCAGTGGCCCCGGGTCCGGGCCAAGCCGCTCAACAATGCGACGGCGATACACCAAGGCCTCGGCGTTGATAGCCGGCTCGTCGAGGGTGAGCAGCTGGCGATCGCGCAGCAGCACCTGGCCCTCCACTACAAGCGTGCGCACATCGCTGGCCTTGGTGGCGTACACGAGGGCCGAATAGATGCTGCTGAGCGGCAGCTGGTTGATCGCCTCCATATCGAGAATGGCCAGATCGGCCCGTTTGC
The DNA here is from genome assembly GCA_943325005.2 of Bifidobacterium breve. GTDB lineage: Bacteria > Cyanobacteriota > Cyanobacteriia > PCC-6307 > Cyanobiaceae > Cyanobium. Next base: position 7,534 of record CALPNT020000096.1, read on the forward strand.
CCACCTCCAGCGACCCCACCTGCTGCTCGAGATGCAGGGCGCGGGCACCGCGGATGGTGGCCATCTCGAAGGCCTCCTGGGCCGAAACCACCTTGGGATCGGCGCTGATCAGCTTGTGCAACTTGGCGGCGGTATCGATCTCTTCCCAGAGGCTGAGATCGTTATTGGAGGCGGAACCATCGGTTCCCAGGCCCACCGCCAGGTTGCGCTGCAGCATCGCCGGCACCGGTGCCACGCCCGAGGCCAGTTTCATGTTCGATTGGGGGTTGTGGACCACGCCCACCCCGTGCTGAAGCAGCAGGTCGAGTTCGTGCTCCTCGGCCCACACCACATGGGCTGCCACCATCGCCTCGCTCAGCACGCCGAGGGCCGCCAGGTGTGCGACCGGCGTCGCCCCCTTGAGCCGCTGACTCTCGAGCACCTCGTGGCGGGTTTCGGCCAGGTGGATCACCAGCGGGCAGCCGTGACGGTCGGCGAAGGCCCGTGCCTTCACCAGATTTTCGTCGCAGACGGTGTAGGGCGCGTGGGGGGCAATGGCCGGGGTGATCAGCGCGTGGCCCTGCCAGCCGTCCACAAAGCGCTTGATGCAGGCCATCGCCGCGGTGTGATCAGCGCTGTCCGGGGCTGGAAAATCGATCAAGGCCTGGCCCAGCAGGCCCCGCAGGCCGGCGCTGGCCATTTCTTCGGCCACCGCCTGCTCGAAGTAATACATGTCGCAGACGGTGGTGACGCCGCCACGGATCAGTTCGGCCAGGGCCAGCCTGGTGCCAGCTCGCACAAAGGCCTCGTCGACGTTCATCGCCTCGGCGGGAAAGATCGTGTGCTGGAGCCAATCATCGAGATCCTGATCGTCGGCGAGACCGCGGAACAGGGTCATCGGTACATGGGCATGACCGTTGATCAGGCCAGGGATCACGGTCCGGCCGGTCGCGTCGATCCGTTCGATGGCGCGATGGGCCGCTTCCACTTCGGTCCTCGGGCCCACGGCCACGATGCGACCGCCATGGATGGCGACCGCTCCGTCGGCAAGCACACGGCGGTCGCCATCCATGGTCACCACGATGCCGCCCGCCACCAGCAGATCCACCGGGCCTGCTGGGGGGTGGCTAGAGGGTTCGGTCTGCATCGGATGCGCACCAGCTGAAATTGGCTACCAGTATCTGAGAAGAGCCTGGTGCCATGGCTTGGGGTTAGCACTCGCTCCCTGGCTCTGCTGGATCGCAACCGAACGGGCCCCACTTCACCGCTGGGCCTGTGGCTGGGCGGCGTCCGGTTGCAGTTGCGCCAGGGCCCAGAGCAGCAACTGGCTGCGGCTGCTGCAGCCCGTTTTGGCCAGCAGGCTCGAGACATGGCATTCGACGGTGCGTGGGCTGAGCACGAGCTCGGCGGCAATGCTGCGGTTACTGCCGCCACGGCGCACCAGCTGCAACACCCGATCTTCGGCGGGAGTGATCGGTGCCAGCAGCCAGGCGGGCTGGGCCGGCGTCGGAGCGGGTGATCGAGGGGAGAGCGGCACGATCAGAGCAAGCGATCTGCTCAGAGCCTTCCCAGCGCCGGCCGATGGGAAGGTCAGGCGTTGGGTGTCTCTTGCCGCCCTCCGCCTCGCTGTCGCCGGTACCTCCGCTTGAATCGGTTGGGCGGGGGTGCCTGCGCCTGCGCCCCCCAGACCCTTGGCCGGCAGGGAGTTCACAAGCGGGCCTGGAAGGTCCCTGAACGGACGGCTTCGGACCCACTCCGGCGGTTTCTAGGGCTGGCTGGCTGCAGAGGCTTCGCCGGTTTCGGCCGGAGCGGCCGCTGGGCTGGGGCTGGGCCCTCCGATCACACTGATTTCGGCGCTGGCCACGGCAATCCCGGCGCTTGGCCCGCTGCCAAAGGCACTGCTGCCACTTGGCAGCGGGAACTCCCTGGTGCGCTTGATCGGCAGGTTGGCCAGCAGGGCCGTGACCCGGTCTTCGGTTTCCAGGCTCACATCGCAGCTCTCGATGTCGATCTCCACGTAACGCTGCACCACCTCAAGGATTTCGCGGCGCATCTGGTCCAGCAGCTCCGGGTTGAGGTCGCTGCGGTCGTGGGCCAGCACCAGCTGCAGCCGTTGCCGGGCCATGGTGCCGCTGGGCTTTTGTCGTCTCAGCAGGTGATTGATGAAATCGAGCACGGTCATGGCCGTCAGAAGAGTCCCGTGGTTTTCCTGAGCTTGTTGATCAGCCGGACCCGCAGGCCGTGGCGTTTTTTGGAGGGATCGATCAGCGGGATCTCTTCGCCGCAGAGGCGGCGGGCGATATTGAGATAGGCCTGGCCGGCCGGTGAAGGGTTGGCCTCCAGGGTGAGCGGTTCGCCCCGGTTGGTGGAGACGATCACCCGTTCGTCCTCCTGCACCAGCCCCAGCAGTGGCAGGGCCAGGATGTCGGTGACGTCATCGACGGCGAGCATCTCCTGGTTAGCCATCATCTTGGGGCGCACCCGGTTGAGCACCAACTGCACCGGTCGGACGTCCATCGTCGCCAGCAGTCCGATCACCCGGTCGGCATCACGCACCGCCGACACCTCCGGGGTGGTGATCACGATCGCCTCCCTAGAGGCGGCGGCCGCATTTTTGAAGCCCTGCTCGATGCCGGCGGGGGCGTCGATCAGCACGTAGTCGGAGCGCTCGGCCAGAAGACCGGCGATGGTCTGCATATCCTCCGGCGTCAGCCACTCGAGCATGCGCGGATTGCCGGCCGGTAACAGGGCCAGGTTGGGTTGCTGCTTGTGCTTCACCAGCGCTTGGTCGAGTCGGCAGGTTTTGGCCAGCACTTCCTGGGCGGTGTAGATGATGCGGTTTTCCAGACCCAGCAGCAGGTCGAGGTTGCGCAGGCCGAAGTCGGCGTCGAGCACAGCCACGGTTTTACCGAGCCGGGCCAGGGCGATGCCCAGGTTGGCGGTGAGGGTGGTCTTGCCCACACCCCCCTTGCCAGAGCAGATCAGAATGATGCGTGCGGAAGCTGTCGTCACGGCGTCCAACGGCGTGGGCGCAGGCTACGTCGGCGCAGCCGCTCCCGCCGCCAGGTTTCAACACCTGGTGGCGCCCTTGCGCGTCAGGCCCAACTCCCACACCTCCAGAACCTTGCCCTGTCTTGACCCCCACGATGGCTGAGCTTCTCCATCCCCATCAGCGTCTGGTGGTCATGCCGGACGACGGCTGCCGCTCCGTGCTGGAGCTGATCGATACGGCCCAGGAGCAGCTGCTGCTCAAGCAGTTCAAGCTTCAGTCCGAGGCCATTGAGCAAGCCCTGCAGCGGGCGCGGGACC
>CALPNT020000097.1 GCA_943325005.2 Bifidobacterium breve
GCGATCCACCCGCTGGCTGGGCAGGGTGAGGGAGACGTTCTGGTCGGCGAGGCGGTTGCGCAGCTCCACCCCCACCGCCGGCAGGGACAGGTAGTCGCTGCAGCTCAGTGACAGCAACGAAAAATCGGAGTAGCCGGTGCGGCGCATGCCCTCCTCCACCGCCTCGATCACCGCCTCGGGCTCGACATCACGGGCGGGGCGGGTGAGCATCCCTGGTTGGCAGAAGCGGCAGCCGCGGGTGCAGCCGCGGCGGATCTCGACGGTGAGGCGGTCGTGAACGGTTTCGATATGGGGCACCAGCCCCATGGCGTAGTGGGGCATCGGCGTGGCGGTGCGCCGCTGGATGCGCTTCGGCAACCCCGGCTCCAGGGGCTCCACCGTCACCCCGTCGGCGCCGGGGCCGTAGAGCGAGGGCACATAGACGCCGGGCACCAGGGCGAGATCCCGCAGGGTGTCCGAGCGGCTGAGGCCGGCGGCGCGGGCCTCGGCCACCACCAGGCCGATCTCAGGCAGCAGCTCCTCGCCATCGCCGAGGGCGACGAAATCGAAGAAGGCCGCGAACGGTTCGGGATTGCTGGTGGCGGTGGGCCCGCCGGCAAAGATCAATGGCGGGGCGGCCGGATCGGCCAGGGGCAGGTCGCCGCGAGCGGCGGCGCGGATGGGGATGCCGGCCAGGTCGAGCATCTCGAGGATGTTGCTGGCCCCGAGCTCGTAGCTGAGGCTGAAGCCGAGGATGTCGAAGGCGGCCAGGGGCCGGCGGCTCTCGACCGCAAACAGGGGCACACCCCGCTGGCGCAGCCGAGCCGAGAGATCGGCCGCCGGCAGATAGGAGCGATCGCAGAGCTGGCCGGGAACAGCGTTGAGAATCGAATAGAGAATGATGTGGCCGAGATTGCTGGCCCCCACCTCGTAGACCTCGGGGTAGGTGAGCGCCCAGCGCACAGCCGCGGCCTCCCAGGCGTGGCCCCAGTCCCGCACCTCCACGCCCCGTTCATTACCCAGGTAACGGGCTGGTTTGAGGATGTCGGGGCCGATCAGGGCCTCGAATTCGATCGGATCGCGGGACTGGGTGGGTGCGAGGAGCACAGGGGGCCGCGGCAGGTCAAGGCTCCGATCGTATGCAGGGCGGTGGGTCGCCATAGGACAATCCCGCCAGCACTTCCCGGCGGACGTCCCGCCCGTCTCTTCCATGGTTCAGGTCAACGGCAACTACCTCAAGCTCAAGGCGGGCTACCTGTTCCCGGAAATCGCCCGGCGCGTCAAGGTCTTCAGCGAAGCCAACCCCGAGGCCCCGATCATCCGCCTCGGCATCGGCGATGTCACCGAGCCCCTGCCGCAGGCCTGCCGCACCGCCATGAAAGCGGCCATCGATGAGATGGGAACCCGCGAGGGCTTCCATGGCTACGGCCCCGAACAGGGCTACCTCTGGTTGCGCGAGGCGATCGCCCAGCACGATTTCCAGGCCCGTGGCTGCCAGGTGAGCGCCGAGGAGATCTTCATCTCCGACGGCTCCAAGTGCGACAGCAGCAACATCCTCGACATCCTCGGAGCCGACAACCGCATCGCCGTGACCGATCCGGTCTATCCGGTCTATGTGGACAGCAACGTGATGGCGGGCCGCACCGGCGAGGCCGATGACGCCGGCCGCTACGGCGGTCTCACCTACCTGCCGATCACCGCCGCCAACGGCTTCAGCGCCGAAATCCCCGAGCAGCCGGTGGATCTGATCTACCTCTGCTTTCCCAACAACCCCACCGGCGCCGTGGCCAGCCGGGAACAACTGCAGGCCTGGGTGGACTACGCCCGTCGCCATGACGCCCTGATCCTGTTTGATGCCGCCTACGAGGCCTTCATCCAGGATCCGGAGCTGCCCCATTCCATCTATGAGATCGAAGGCGCCCGCGACTGTGCGATCGAGTTCCGCTCCTTCTCCAAGAATGCCGGCTTCACCGGCACCCGCTGCGCCCTCACCGTGGTGCCCCGTGGCCTGATGGGCACGGCCGCAGGCGGCGAGAAGGTGGAGCTCTGGAGCCTCTGGAACCGGCGTCAGTGCACCAAGTTCAACGGCGTCAGCTACATCGTGCAGCGCGGCGCCGAGGCGGTGTACTCGCCCGAAGGCAAGAGCCAGGTGCAGGCGCTGATCCGCTTCTACATGGAGAACGCCGCGATCATCCGCCGCGAACTCAGCGCCGCCGGCCTGCAGGTGTATGGCGGTGAGCAGGCCCCCTACGTGTGGCTGCAAACCCCCGAAGGGCTCGATTCCTGGGGCTTCTTCGACAAGCTGCTGAACCAGGCCCACGTGGTGGGAACCCCCGGCAGCGGCTTCGGCGCCGCTGGCGAGGGGTACTTCCGGCTCTCAGCCTTCAACAGCCGGGCCCGCGTCGAGGAGGCGATGGCACGGGTGCGTGCTCTCTAGAGTTCCCAACCGTCATGTCACGGGAACGGCCATGAACCACCTGCCGCTCACCACCAGCACCACGATCGCCCTCCAGCTCCGGACAGCCAGCGCTGGCCACTCCGCCTGGCGGGCCACCGCGACGCCGGACCGTCCCGGCGGCACCACGGTGCTCGACAAGGAACAGCAGCGGGTACGCAAGCCGTCACCTCGCTACAAGGTGCTGCTGCACAACGACCCGGTCAACGCGATGGAGTTCGTCGTCTCCACCCTCCGCCAGGTGGTGCCCTCCCTGAGTGAGCAGGACGCCATCGCCGTGATGCTGGAGGCCCACAACACCGGCGTCGGCCTGGTGATCGTCTGCGACATCGAGCCGGCGGAGTTCTACAGCGAAACCCTCAAGGCCAAGGGCCTCACCAGCACGATCGAGCCGGAGAGCTGATGGCCGCCGCCACCGGCCGCTCAGGCCAGCCGCGCCTCCACTGGTGGGGCACGCTGCTGTACGTGCCGCTGCTTTACGGGCTGGGCTGGCTGACGGCCCGGCCGTTGGGCCTGCTGTTCCCCAGCTGGCGCCCCGACCAGCTGGATCTGGCCGGCGCGGTGATCGCGCTGGGCCTGTTGCTGGCCACCCTGCCCTGGCGCCTGCGCCAGGCCTGGGGTTGCCAAACCCCATGGCAGACGCTCGGCGTGGCCCTACCTCCCGCCGCCGGTTTCAAGGCCTTCGTTCGCGGCCTGCTCAAGGCCCTGGCCCTGCTGGTCCTGGTGGTGGTGGTGCTGCTGGTGTCCGGCCAGGCTCGCTGGCTGGGGCTCCTGGACATGGGCGAACTGGCCAATGCCCTGGCGCTGCTGCTGGGGGTGGGCTTTGCCGAAGAGCTGCTATTCCGCGGCTGGCTGTGGGGTGAACTGGAGCGTCTGGGCGGCAGCCAGCGGGCCATCGGCCTCCAGGCCGCTGTGTTTGCGCTGGTGCACCCCTGGTATCGACTGCCGGGGGTGGAAGCGATCGCGCTGCTGATCGGCATGGTGCTGCTGGGGCTGGCCCTGGCACTGCAGCGCCGCGCCGATGGCGGTGCCCTCTGGGGTGCCGTCGGCCTGCACGGCGGCCTGGTGGGCGGCTGGTTCGCTCTGCAGGCCGGCCTGCTGCAACTCTCTGCGGCGACCCCGGCCTGGTTGATCGGAGCCGGTAGCCCCACGCCCAACCCGATCAGCGGCCTGCTGGCCTGGCTTGGACTCGGGGCCCTGCTGCTGGCACGGCGGCGTTGGTGGCGCAACAACCGCTGAGACAAAAGCGTGAGACAGAAGCACGATTCGGTGGCACTGGAGGACTGCACCCTGCCCAGCGCTCCATGCTCCGCGATGCCCTGCTCACCCTGCTCTGGACCAACACAGGCAGGCAACAACACTGGCTGCTCCCCCAGCGGGGTGATCTGACCAGCCTGCTGGAGCTGCTCGCCACGGTGGTGGTGAGCGAAGAGCTCGTGACCATCGCCATCCGCACGGGGCAACCCCTGGCCTCCCTGCACGCTCCCACGGCAGGCCTGCGCGTGCTGATCACCCTCGGTCCGGCCGCTGGGCGGATCCTCAGCTCAGGCTGGTGGCGTCCGGAAGCCCCGGGGCCCTGGCTGCGGCTCTGGTTTCCCCAACCGCTAGGGACGGTTCAGCGCACCGCCGTCGCGAGCGCTTTCCTGCCCTGCACCGGCGCATGCAGCGCCTCCTCCAGCGGGGCAACGCCGTAGTCGCGCTCCAGCAGCGCCATCACGGTGCGACCGAAATCACTGGGGTTCTGCTCGAACGCCTCCAGGCAGATGCGGCCGAAGGTGCTGCCCATCGGCTCCGGATTCCAGAGCAGCTGCCGGGCAGTCCAGGGCATCATGCTCATCGGGTTGTAGCCGGGCCGCAGCGAACCCTGGTCGAAGGCGTACTGCTCCAGATGGGTGTGGGGCTGCAGGCCGATGAAGAAGATCGCCGGCTCCACTTTGTCGGCACCGAAAATCCGCTCCAGCTCGCGGTGATAGGCGACGGTCTGGCGGATCGTCTCCGGCCGCTCGTCGATCACATTGAACGAGTAGTTCACCGACACGTGTTCACGGAAGCCAGCGCGAGCCAGCAGCCGGCAGCTCTCCAGCACGGTGCGCAGGTTGTAGCCCATGCGCATTTTGCGCACCAGCTCCTGGGAGCCGGAGGTGATGCCGATCTCGAAGTAGCTCATGCCGGTGGCCACCATCAGCTCGGCCAACTCGGCATCGAGGTTGTCGGCGCGGATGTAGGCAGCCCAGCGGATATCGGTCATGCCGTCCGCCGCGATCGCCCGCAGCAGCTCCTTGGCATCCTCGATCTGGCGGCGGGCCGGGATGAACTGGGCGTCGGTGAACCAGAAACCGCGCACGCCGCGGTCGTAGAGCTGACGCATCTCAGCGACCACCTCCTCGACGGGGTTGAGGCGCACCGCCTTGCCCTCGATCACGGTGTAGACGCAGTAGCAGCAGTTGTGGGGGCAGCCGCGCTTGGTCTGCACGCCCACGTAGAAGTCGCCGCCATCGAGATACCAGTCGAGCTGGGGCCAGATCGAGGCGATGTAGGTGTAGTTGCAGGCGGTTTTCTCGATCGGGGCGGGCTGTTCATGGATCAGGCCAGGCCGCGGCGCCTCACCGGCCACATAGCAGCGCTCGGCCGCGATCGACTCGCCGCGGATCAGCTTCTCCAGCAGCACTTCGCCCTCGCCGACCGAAACCACCGTGCCGGCCGGCAAACGGGCTCCGAGCTGCTCATAAAACACACTGACGGCGCCGCCGCCGATCAGGGCGCGGGCCTCGGGAACAAAGCGTCGAGCCCGCCGCAGTCCGCGCCGCACCAGGGCGAGATTGCGCCAGAGCTCTCCGTAATAGGAGGCCATCAGCTTGAGGCCGCCGAGGGCTCCGCGCAGCCTCAGCAGTGGGTTGCGGGCATAGAACACCTCAAAGGAGTTCTGTAGGGGATTGCCGCCGCGACCATCGACGGGCGCATAGATCTGGATGTCTCGCCAGGAGAACACCAGCAGGGTGGGCCGGAAAGCCGCCACGGTGGTCAGTAGCACCCGCTCCACATCGAGCAGAGGCAGGGCCGCCAGATCAAGGATCCGCTGGGCCATGGCCGGGAACTGCTTATGCAGATGGTCGGCCAGATAGATCGGACCAATCGGGAAGATCGGGTTGCAGGGCAGCCGCACCAGCAGCACCCGCGGATCAGGCGCGGCGTCCATCGACTTCAGGGGTGGGGTAAGGGGTGGGAAGGGTGCGGTGGAAGGGAGGCAGAAACGCCGATCAGCACTGGCTGGAGCTGACCCTAACAACCGCGGACAGGGGGAGGGAGCAAGGCCCGTACGCCGAAGCCGGAGAGGCGCCCCAGGCGCAGTGCGCCCGAGCGAAGACCTGCCGCAGAGCGGCGGCGCTGGAGGTTAAGGAGGGCGGCAGCACTCTCACCAAACCCGAGCAGCAGGCAGCTACTTGAAAGAAATGCCGAGGCATCAGGCCTGCTCCAGCTGGCCGAGGTCCAGGTCCTACCGCTGGCTGGGGGCGCAGCGGCGCAGGGCGTCCAGCCAGGAACGGATGGCCTCCAGCATCAGCCCCAACGAGAGGTTGAGACGCGAGATGGAGAGCAAACGGGCGAACCAGAAATTGCGCCAGGGAAGGCGGGGGCCGCTTCACCGCTGAGGAGTTGCACCTCGAGCGCCTGGGGCCGCGGCGAGACGGGCCGCAGCAACGGCATTGCTCAGGACACTGGAGAAAGGGTTGCGCAGCTTGGGTATCCGCATCCGCAGGACACCGCAAGAGCTGCACACGCTGAAATAGCCGTGGGCAGGCAAGAGCGTGAAGCATGGGCTCCAGATGACGCGCCGCTGGCGGATCATCACCACAAGCCGCTCAAGAAAACTCGCGACCTTGCGTCACAGCGTGGACGACTGGCATGTCGTCGTTTGCGAATTGTCCCCCTTCCCGACCAAGGATCTGCTCCTCAGGAGCTGATGAGTAGCACGCTTCAAGAGGACTACAGCGCTGGCACAAGCGCCAGTGACACGGCTAATCACTCGAGCAAAGGTCCTCCAGCGCAACGGCTTCAACAACCACCATTTGACCCCAAAATCCCAGATCACGTCCTGCAGATCTGCGCCCGTCCGTCAAAACAGACTGACCTGATGATGGGCGTCATCAGTTGGCGAAATTCTCACAAGCTTCGCCGCGATCAAGGGGCCATCACCCGAAGCGGAACGCGCCAAGAGAACTCACAGTTAATTTTCAGCCCACTCACCGCCCTCAGACAGCCTGCTGCTTTTCTTCGCCAAAAAATGAGGCAAAACCAGCAAAAAACGAATCCAAGCAGGGGCTCGCCCCGGCCATTGCTGAAATTTCACTGAAAAAATCCCCACAAAAGCGAGCCATGCCTGCTTAAGATAAGTGAAGGCTCCATTGACAACCTCCTCTTTCCATGGCCACCGTTCCACTTTTCGGAAGCGCCCCTGCCTCCCTCGCGGCAAGCTCAGACAGCGCCCTTCTCGATCCCCTCACCGGAGCGATCCTTGCCACGCCCATAGGCACAACGCCTACCGCCACAAAAGCAGCAACGACTACGGCCAAAACGCCAGCTGCCGCCAGTCCAACCCCATCAGCCAATACCATATCTGCAGCCGTTGTGACCGCCCCTGCTGCGATTGCTCCAACCGCAAAGACGCTGGTCGCCTCCCCCCTAAAGCCGGCAGCTCGTTATGCCGGCACAGCCAAATCGATTAATTATACACGCTTCGCCTCGCAGTTCAACATTGGCTTGCAGGATCTCAAGCATCTCCTGAAACTGGCGAACCCAGCCAAGTATGGCAAGTTTTTCGCCACAGATGTTTTCGGCAAGCAATACGAAATCTCCGGCACCCGGAGCCTCAACAGTTTCGGCAACAACCTCTCTAATGCTGGTAGCGACGGCAAATACGGAACCGTCGATGACATCAAGTCCACCGATCCCAACTATAAGAAAAATAGCCAGGGCCTGGGCGCCGAATACTGGGCCAATGCCGAGATTCCTTTCGCCCGCCTGACAAACCCTGAATGGGGAAACGTCAACGGGACAGAAGACATTGGCCGCCCCCGCGGCTACGCCGATGGCATTGACATCAACCTCAACAAGAAACTTGTTGAACCTCTAAATCAAGCCCTGGCAAACTCACGCTCGGTGAGCAATGCCATCGGCGCCCAGTCTGAATCTGTACCCAATACTGGAGGCTGGAACGAAGCCAACATGAGCTTCGGCCAATACTTCGACCATGGCAAAAGCTTCCTGGAGCGCAGCGGCGCTCGCCAATCAATTGCTTCCGCCACTGCAGCCAATGACCCGCTCAACGCGATTTCTGGTGGCGCTGTAGGCGTGGTGGGCGATCGGGGTGCCCAATTTGTCATGGATCCGGTGAACCGCACTCTCGTGCAGGTGGGTTACTTCAACGCCGGCCTCCATGGCGAGGCTGGGCTGTACGCTTTTACACTGAATGGTGGTGTTGCCACGCCTGCCAATAGTGCAGCCTCCATCCTCGGCAGGGCCTTGGTCGACACCGATCTGCTGTCCAAAAACAAAACTGAGGCCCTGATCCAGAACAGCCAGGCCTACGGCTCTGATGCCGCCCACGCCTACCTTCTGCGTGAGAGTGCCCGCTTCAACGCCGCAGGTGTCTATACCGATCAGGCTGGAGTCGTTTACAAGATCGGCGCCAAGGTCAACGGCCGCACCGTCAGCGGCGTGGCCAACGGCTTAGTGAAGCTGGTGAATGCCACCGCCCCGGGTGGTTTCCTGCTCGTGAAGACAGCCAAGCTTCTCTCCTCTCGCCTGCTCAGCGGCGACGGCCTACCTCAGACCCCCACCTACGCCGAGGTATTGCTCAACAATGGCGTCGATCCCGCCAAGATCAACGCCATTCTTGCGGCCAACGGTGGTAATGGGGTGGCGCTGGGCAGCCCCGCCTGGGTCGCGCTCACCCAAGATGCTCGCTTCGTCAATACTGGCAATGTGCAGGATTTCGATCCCGCCAGCCCCACCTATAAGAAGCTAAGTGGCGCCCCCCTGATCGGCGATAGCTCTGTGGCGATCAACGCCCAGGCCGGCGGAATCACCAGCGTGGCCGATCCCAATTTCGGCCCCCTGGCTGCCATTGATCAAAATCTCGATGGCATTCCCGATGCGCTGCGTGGTCAATCGGCAGCCGCCATCGCGCCCTTTTTCCCTGGCAGGACGATCACCAGCCAGCAGCTTGCCTCCCAGCCACAGATCAAGTCCGAAGACTGGGGTGCTGGCCAGCTGCTCTTCCACACAGTGGCCGGCGACTGGCGCTCCAATGAGAACATCGGTCTCTCCACTTACCACACTCTGTGGACCCGAGAGCACAATTTCCAGGTTGACAACCTCAAGGCTGCTATAGCCAACTTCCGCGTCACTGGTATTTCCGAAGAAGATCTGCACAGCATGGCCCGCATCATCATTGAGGGCGAATACCAGAAAATGATCTACGAGGAGTTTGCGCCAAGTCTTGCCGGCGACAAAATTCTGGATTTTGGCGATGGTGCCCACGGATTTGCTGGCTACAATCCCAATGTAGACGCCACGATTTCCCTGGAATTTGCCGTGGCTTCCTTCCGAGTGGGCCACAGTCAGATCAATGAGGATCTGATCACGGGCCTCAATCTATTCAACGGTTTCCTCAATCCTGGGCTCTTTTACGGTTACGGCGCCACCGCCATCCAGGCCGGCTTGCTGCAGAAAGCCCATGAGGCGATCGACACGCTTCTCACCGATGTGGTGCGGAACAACCTGGTCACCCGCAATCTCGATCTCTTCACAGCAAACGTGTTGCGCGGACGCGAACTGGGCCTGGCCGGTTTCAACCAGATGCGCAGGGAACTATTTACAGATGGCCCCCTCATCAAAGCCAACGGTACGGACACCACCGCCAGCTTTAAGGGCAACCCCCTGTTCAAACCCTACGAAAGTTGGGAAGAATTCGGCAGCAAGATGCGGGACTGGATCCCCGCCACCAACGCGGCTGGCATTGCTCTTGCCTTCAACCAGGCCGATCCCACAACCTGGGGTAACAGTGCTCTGCTGACGAAATTCAAGTCGGTGTACACCAACCTCGAGGATGTAGATGCCTGGGTGGGCATGCTCGCCGAGAAACCCACCGCAGACTCGGGCCAGATGGGTCCCCTGATGGCCTACATCTTCCTCGAGCAGCTCGACCGCTCCCAGGAAGGTGATCGCTATTACTACATTCCCCGCCTCAAAGGTAACGAAAGCAACCTCTGGAACGAGCTCGACAACCTGCGCGACATCATGGTGCGCACATCCAACTCCAGTTTCATCGCTCCCAACCAGCAGGCCTTCGCAATCCAGGCAAGCAACGACATCCTCGCCACCCAACCCGCCTTCATCGCCTCCACCCTGACGGTGGGCGACCAGTTCCGCACCAATGTCACCGGCTTGTTCGCGGCCGCGGATCCCTGGGCGAACCTGGTGGGAGCCACGCTCTGAGCCAGCGGGCTGCTCCGAACGCTCCAGCCACTTCTGGAATACGAGCAGGTGATCGCCTCCTACCCCCCCGTGGGGCAGGCACGACGGTCACCTGTTTTTTTTATGGCGCGACCGCCGCCGGTCTGCCGCGAGGCCAAGAAGAGCGGCGCCCCCAGAATTTCTTCACAATGCCCCTTTGCAGGCGGCGCAATCTTCCGTTACATTGGCTTTGGCGGGATTCCGCCCCTTCATCCCGTCCCTGATCTGGGCCTCTCGACCCGGCATCGCGGACATCACCTCTCGACCTCATGACCGCCACAATCCAACAGCGCTCCGGCGCTTCGGCGTGGAATCAGTTCTGCGAGTGGGTCACCTCCACCAACAACCGCCTCTATGTGGGCTGGTTCGGTGTGCTGATGATCCCCACGCTGCTGGCCGCGACCATCTGCTTCATCGTTGCTTTCATCGCTGCTCCTCCCGTCGACATCGACGGCATCCGTGAGCCCGTTGCCGGCAGCCTGATGTACGGCAACAACATCATCTCCGGCGCCGTTGTTCCTTCCAGCAACGCCATCGGCCTGCACTTCTACCCGATCTGGGAAGCCGCCAGCCTCGACGAGTGGCTCTACAACGGTGGTCCTTTCCAACTGGTGATTTTCCACTTCCTGATCGGCATCTACGCCTATATGGGACGTGAGTGGGAACTCTCCTACCGCCTCGGCATGCGCCCCTGGATCTGCGTCGCCTACAGCGCCCCTGTGGCTGCTGCCAGCGCCGTGTTCCTCGTCTACCCCTTCGGTCAAGGCTCCTTCTCGGACGCCATGCCCCTCGGCATCTCCGGCACCTTCAACTACA
>CALPNT020000098.1 GCA_943325005.2 Bifidobacterium breve
TCCTCGCCGAAGAGCAGGCCGCCGCACTGCAACTCGACCGCAAGTTGCCTGTACAGCTTCTGCAGGCGCTCCACCCCGACTTGTCCCTTGACGCTGCCGCACCTCCGGCCGGCCCGCACCGGCGCCTGCAGCGGGCGATCCAAGATCGTTGCACGAGTTACCCGCTGCTGCGCACCGTGTCCAGCGGGTTTGGAGGACCATCTCCTGTCCCTGTGCTTCAGCCATCTGCACAGGTCGCCTTCCGCCAGCGGTCTTTCGGCGTGAACCTGATCGGCCATGCGTTCGAGGTGTTCGGCATCGGTGAAGACATCCGCATGGCTGCTCGCGCCCTGCAGGTGGCTGGGGTGCCTTGCTGTGTGCTTCACCAGCCCGCCGCCAATGGCGCCGCCTGCAGCGATCGCACCCTGGAGCCGTTGGTATGTACCGATTCAGCCGGTGGCCCTTATGCCTTCAATCTGGTCTGCATGGCTGCCCCGACCCAGGCCCGCTGGCTACTTGAGAAAGGGCTTGATCCTCTTCGTGAGCGTTACACCTTGGTCGCCTGGCCCTGGGAAACCCAACAGTGGCCGAAGCCTTGGCTGCCCCTGCTGCAGGTGGCCGATGAGCTCTGGCCCTCCAGTGCGTTCGCTGCTGCAGCTCTTCAGGCGCCAGCCGCCGTCGCTGGCCTGCCGCTGCAGTTGATGCCGATGGCTGCTGAGATCCGCGAACCCGATCGCTTCACCAGCCGCATCAACCGCCACGTCACCCGCGCGCGCCATGGCCTGCCCGCGGAGGCGGTGCTCTTCGGCTACGGCTTTGATCTCAACTCCACCGCCATCCGCAAAAACCCGATGGCAGCCCTGGAAGCCTTCCAGCTGGCGTTCCCTCTCCCCCATCTGCCGGCCACCTTCGGGCTGGAGTGCAACCACCACCCGCTCTCGGAGCACGTGGCCCTGATGATCAAAACCTTCCCGCCCCAGCGCTTCAGCGCCGAATGGCACTGGCTTCAGGCCCGCGCCACCGAAGATTCCCGCATCCATCTGATCGCCGAGAGTCTGGAGCGTGACGAGCTCCTGGCCCTCTACGGCTGCTGCGATGTGTTCCTCTCCCTGCACCGCTCTGAGGGCTTCGGGCGTGGCATGGCCGAAGCCCTGCAGCTGGGTCTCGATGTGATCGCCACGGATTACGGCGGCAACACCGATTTCTGTACCGGCCCCCTTGCCCATCCCGTGCGCTGCCACGAGGTGCCCATCCCCCGCGGTGCCTACCCCTGTGCCGATGGCCATGTGTGGGGCGAGCCGGATCTCGACCACGCCGCACAGCTGATGCGCCAGGTGGCCACGCGGCGGCTGGTCATGCCTGCCGATCCCCAGGTAGCGCTGCCGGATCCCAGCGTTGATTCGGCCGTGTTGGCGGCTTACCGGCAGCGGTTGTCATTCGCCGCAGCGGGGGCGCGCTATCGCGCGCGGCTGGAGGTGCTGTGGGCGCAACGGCAGGAACTGGCGGGTCGGTTGAAGTGGAGGGCGGATACGGCGGTTTGATGGGGTGGCCGGCGCCCGCCTGGGGTGGGCTGGTGGCGGATGGGGACGACTACCGCAGGCGCTTGGGGAGAGCCCGTGGAAACACGGAAGCCTTGGGGGTTGGTACTGGCATGCTATTTGGCGATCAGGTCGGGGATGCCCTCGCTACGCTGATGGTGGCCAAAAGCTCGCCAACGCTGCTCGCTCTGCCGCCCCGGCCCCGCTGGCTGGATCGTCAGGGATTTTCGACCCTCTTGGCTGGTGCCCTGCTGCTTCTGATTTCGTTCACCACCAACTACGGCGATGACAACCTCCTCCATCTCGGAAGCATCCCGGCCTCTGACCAGATCGGAATGGGTCTCCACCTTGCCGCCCTGGCGGCGCTTGCTGGCGACGTTCAACTGGCGACCCGTCTACGACATCGAGCAAGAAACCGAGCAGCTGAGGATCAGATCGCTCGAAAGCGAGAAGCGTACGAAGCTGCTCGAGATCGAGAACAAACGGCTCGCCGAACTCGAATCCAGGCTCGATGCCTTGTTGCTCAATGCCGATTCCTCCTCTCAGGCACCACCCTCAACCGGATCCAGCTGAGTGAAGCCCTGGCGGTGTTACTCGAAGAGATTATCCCGCCAGCATCGTGATCTCTGCCCGCTATCGGCAGCGGTAGAAGGAGAGCAGCAGCAGACCCGGCCGCTGTCATCTCGCGGCGAAATCGAGTCCGCTGCTCCTAATCCCGACTGACCTCAGCGGGTGTCGCCTCCAGCAAGGCCAGGATTTCATCCAGCTCGGTTGAAATCTGCAGCTGACGGGAATGCAATCCTTCCCGTTCGGCGATCCAACCATCTCGCTCGCCGAGCAATCGGTCCCGTTCGGCGATCATTCCTTCGCGCTCTGCGAGCCAAGCATCGCGCTCAGCGAGCAATCGATCCCGCTCGGCGAGCAATCCGGCGCGCTCTGCTCCGAATCCCGTGCGCTCCGCCAGCAGCCCCTCCCGTTCGCTGTTCATGGTTGCCTGCAGCTGCTGCAGCTCTGCCACGTTCGCCGCAAGGCCCTGCCGCTCGACAACCAACCGATCCCGTTCCGCCTGCAGTACCCGCAAGGCATCCAAGCGCCACAGCTGGGGATCAATCGCCTCGCTGCCCAGGCGAAAACAGAGCGCCTCCAGCCGCTCGGCCAGGCCGGCCGGATCTTCTGGTTCACCCGCCACCTGCAGCACTCGCAGCCGCTGCAGCCAGAGGCCGCAGCCCGCCAGCACCGCCTCGGCCAGCGCAGCAGGCAGCCACAGCAGCCCACCCTCGCCGGGCGGTTGGGGCAGGGATGCGCTCCAGCCATCCAGCACTTCGGCCAGGCTGCACTGACGGCGCCATTCCTGGCTTTCCAGTCGCAGATTCGGCAGCCGCGCCTGCAGCACCTCCAGCGGCGTGGTGCCATTGCGCCGGGCATCGTTGTAGCGATACCAGCACACATCCCCGGCTGCGGCGGCGAGCAGCTCCGAGCACACCTTCACAGTCCTGCGGCCCTCGCCGTGCAGCCGCTCCTGCAATCTGTCCGCCTGCTCCAGCTGCGGCACGATCACCAACACCGGTACGCCGCCATGGCCCGCTGCGTCGATCCAGTCGTCCTCCTCGCCGGCGGGCAGCGGCCCCAGCAGCACCACCCAGGCCGCCGTGCTGGCCTGCTGTCGCAGTTGCTCCAGCCACGACACAGGTTGGCGGGTAGCCGTGGGCATGGATCGGCTCATTCGTTCCACTCAAGAGTAAGAAAGTTTTGGCTCCTCACGCCCTGCAGCGGTAGCCATCGAGCCCTGGCTCCTGCGTGGTAGCTGCTGCTGCGGTGCGCTCCACCAGTAAATTGCATGGATGCAAGATTCTTTAGCCCTGGTCAACCATCCGGCCACCGCTCAGCTCGACCCGCCGGCTCGGTTGCGTCTGGTCGCCTGTATCGGCGCCCAGTGGCCAGCAGAGCTGGTCTCGCGTCCGGTGAAATCCCTTGAACCAGCTCGTGTACTGCAAAAGCTGTCGGGCAACAAACGCCGGCCTATCTGGATGGGCTACATCAGCCCGGTGGATCTGCTGATCAGCCAGCAGCCCAGCACGGCCTCCAGTCTCGAGCACCTGCTCGATACCTGGCTGGAGCACACCGTCATTTTTCTGCAGGCCCGGGAACTGGAGCCCAGTGACACTCGCCTGTTCAACCTCAGCCACCTGGATTCGGACAGCGCCGACCGGCCGGCCGCCGCTCCAGCCGAGTTGCCGTTGCCCCTGCAGCTCTACCTGCAACGTCGCCATGACGTGCTCCATCGCTATGCCGACCTGGAAGGTCAGGCCGAGCTGCTCGGGCGTCAGCCGCAGTTCGCGCTGCCCGTCGTCAACCTCAGCAACAGCGACTGGCAAGCCCTGCTGCTACAGGCATGGGAGGCCGAGGTGCGCCTGCCTGAGCTTCTGAGCACACAGAAAGCGTTGCAGGAGGAAGTCTTGCAACGCGAACCTCTGCAAGCCGAGCTGCACACAGCCCGCGAGCAGCTCACCGAGGCCCGCGAAGAAGCTGAACTCACGCTGCTGCAGTTGCATCAGGTGCAGGAGGAGCTGGAGCACTACTTCCTGCGCTGCCGCACCAGTGATCAGCAGGCGGCGACCCAGGTTGAAGCTCTCCAGCAGGCCGAGGCCTCCGGCCAGGAGCAGGGCGCCAGGCTGCTGGCTCTGGAAGCGGAGGTGATTCAGCTCAGGAGCGAGCGCGATGAGGCCGCCCATGGCCGTGAGCAGCTCACCGAGGCCCGCGAAGAAGCTGAGCTCACCCTGCTGCAGTTGCATCAGGTGCAGGAGGAGCTGGAGCACTACTTCCTGCGCTCCCGCTCCAGTGATCAGCTGGTGGCGGCCCAGGCCGAGCAGAACGGCCGGGCCTTCTCCTTGTTGGGGCGCATGCTTCAGCTCTCCACCCCCTCTGGACCGTGGCTATCCGAGCCTCAGCTCGCGCCCCCCAGCAGCCGCAGCAAGCGGTCACGCTTGCGTTGGGGCCGCTGAGTGTTCAGGGCCAGGTTCCGGTTGTTGCGTTGGATCGCTTCAGCCCGGCTCACCTGGGTTTCCAGGCTGTCCAGAAATTGGCGGAACTGCTCGACCGCCTGCCAGCTCTGCTGCAGCTCGATGGGGGCATCGCTGAGGCGCGGCGCGTAGGCCGAGCCTGAGGCTGGATGCATCAAGACGGTCGCCCCCTTCACCAGGGCGGGGAAGGTGCAGCTCGCAGCTCCAGGCAGCGGGATCTGGCCAGCGGCATCAAAACTCACCCGCACCGCCCGCCCGGCCCAGCTGGAGGGCAACACATCCAGTCTCAGCGAGAATCCGCAGCTCTCCGGATGGCCCTGGGCGGCCATGCCAGGCCGGTACTGGTCACAGCGCACAGCCAGGGCTGGCTGCCCCTCCACCTGTACCCACACCTGCAGCGGTTCATGGCCCATATGGCCGCGCCGGTAGCCCCAGCCTTGAAGCGCTTTCCCGTCAGGACTCAGCCCATCAAAATGACCCATCGCACCGCGCACTTCCGCATCGAGAACCTGCTGAAGTCGCTGAGCGGTCTGGGCCCGCGCCGGCAGATGCTGCAGCTCAACCCGCACACTGCCATCGGCTGACGTCGCCAGAATCTGCGGAACCTGGTTGCCCACCGCTGCCGGCTCAGCGTTCACGATCAGCTGAAACCCGAAGTTGCCCGGTACGCCAAGCATCTCAGCCACATCGGGTCGGGGCTGGTGGATCGTCGCCTGGGCCAGCAGATGGGGCCCCTGAAGCAGGCGCACATCCGTGAATGGCACGCTGGGCCCATACACCCAGCCCGAGATCAAGCCCGGCGTGATCGAGTCAATCCCCCCCCGGTGCGTGTGCTTGTCATGCCGACGCTTGAAAAATGCCAGCATCGTCTTGCGACTGAAAAATGTATTTTTGACCCTAATCGATCCATGTTCAGCCTGGCCCCATTCCCCTGCTCAGAAGGGCGTGCCCAGCTCAGAAGGGCATGCCCAGCAGCCGGAACAGCGAACCGGCATTGACCAGCGGTGCGATGGGCTCCACCGCCGAACGCAAACCGTCGTTGGCCTTGGCCCAGCCATGGCGGTCAACAATCACCACGTCGCCCTGCTGCAGTGGCGGGTTCTGGTCGGCGCCCATCGGTGCGGTGGGGTTGTAGGCGACGGTGGCCTGGCGGATCGTGCCGTTCGGCTCTAGCCGCAGCAGTCGCACATTGCCGGCGCTCGCCCGCCGGGTGAGGCCTCCGGCCGAAAGCAGCGCCTGGGACAGCGGGCTGTTCGCCTTGATGGCCTGGGCACCTGGTCGCTCCACCTCACCCACCACATTCACGCTGATGGTGTCGGGAGCAAAGGTGGAGGAAGCCACTTTCAGCAGTTCCGCCTGGCTGAGTTGATCCGCTCTTGGAATCAAGACGCTGTCGCCGTCATACAGCAGGGGATTGTCGATCGGGCCGCCTGTTTCCAGCACCTTCAGGAAGTCGTACTGCGTGCTGAGCACCACAGAGCCCGCCCCGCCGCTGCGGCGCTGGATGGTCACCCGGCGTAGATCGCCATAGGCCGTCAGGCCACCGGCTCGTTGGACCGCGTCCACGAGCGTTGGCCAGCCGGCGCTCTGAATGGCGGTGGTACTGGCACCGGTGCCGCTGCTGGCCAATTGGTTGGTGCCTCCCTGTCCGATGCTGTATAAACCAGGCCGCTGCACTTCTCCGCTGATGGATATCCTTACCGGCCTGGCCTGCAGTAAGTCGAGATACACGATCGGGCGACGCAGAATCGCCGCGTAGCCGCGTGTGATGCGGGCGCGAGCCTCGTCCATCGTCAGTCCCCAGACGGACACGGTGCCGAGTCGGGGAAGATTGAGGGCGCCATCGCTCATCACCTCCGCGCTGGTTTCGTATCCCTCCATTCGGAAGACGGTCATCTTCAGGCGGTCGCCAGGGCCAAGCCGATAGCGAACCGGATCGGCCACGCCAGCCTGCGACCAGCCACGCTGCGCCTGCTGGGCCATAACCGGCAGCGTCGCTCCGAGCAGCAGCGTCAGCAGCCAGCCTCCAGCTAGGGGAACCAGCCAAACACTGGATCGCAGCGGGATGCGGAGAGGGGAGGCCGGCATCGCACGCTTCGACGGGGTGGTCATGAGCTTATGGGGGGAGGAGATGGTCAGAACTGTGTGGTTGAAGCCGATCGCCGGGGTTGCAGCTCAGCTCCAGGGCGCGTCGTCGCCCGGCCTCCGCCAGTCGCCTCCGCTCTTCAGGGTCGTCGATCAGCCGCTCAATGGCCGTCAGCCAGCTGCTTGGTTCGTCGTCAAGCAGCAGGCCGTCGACGCCATGGCGCACAAAACCGCGGTACGGGGCTCGGTCGGAGTAGAGGCCGGCGGCGCCGCAGCGGGCGGCATCAATCACCTTCACCGCTGCCTTGGCCGCATTGAAGGGCACGGCCAGTAGCGGCGTCAGCAGAATATCGACGCGACCGCTGCCCGTCTCGGCCAGATAATTATCCCAGCGCATCGGATGCAGGATGCGTGTGCGCGGTAGATGGCGAAAACGGCGGTTCAGCGCTAGGTCGCCGAACAGTTCCACATGGGTGTGCGACTGGCGATGCTGCAGTGTTGCCAGCAGGGGCAGCAGCCAGAGGAATTCAGCCTCATGCACACTTGTGCCGAGGTAGGCCAGCTGGAGCCGTGGCTTCACGCGCAACAGGTCGGGATGGGGTGAAAGCGGCAGCAGTTCGGCACCGAGATGGCCATACTTGCGGGCTAGTGGTTCGCTGGTCACCCAAAGGCGATCCACCAGCTGCGGCAGACGGCGATGCAGGCGCGTCACCCGGTCCCACAGCCGCCGGCGGTAGGGCTGCGGCAGCAGGCTGTGAACGCTGGGGTCGAGCAGATCGTCGTCCATCAGATAGGCGAGACTGGCACCGCCGGCGCGCAGCTGTGCCAGCGGCGCCATCCAGGGGCGAGGCAGGTAGCGCACTACCACGATCAGCCTGCAGCCGCCCAGCTCCAGCAGGAGCTGGGCGCTGGGACGCTGCTCGGAATCGATCAGCAGAATCTTCGCCCCGTTGGCGTCGAGGGGGCCACGCAGGAAGTGGTCAATGGTCGAACCGCCGCCCTGGTGAAGCAGGGCGACACGCCCCCCGGGGATCTGGAGCAGGGATCCGGACGGTGGCGTCAGGGTTGTTGAGGAACACAGTATTTTATTCTAATGGGTGGCCCAAAGGATCTATGGTTGCGTCTAGGTCCATCAGGTTGGAATGCAACATCTGGAGCCCCTTCGGCTGCCAAGCGATCTGAAGACCAATCTTTGTTTCGAAACCGGCCAGTTCAGCGCCTACTTCCTCTCACCAGAACAGTTCCGTTCCGTGGCCCCCTGGGTGGGCTCTGTGCGAGCCTGCAGCTATCGTGGCCTCTCTCCGCACGGTCCTGAAGACGTTGATCTTGATGGTCGCGATGATCACTATTGGCACCTGCTGGTCTGGGATCACCGCAGGCAGGCGCTGGCTGGATCCCTGCGCATGGCCCTCTCCGGTTGGCACCATTCCGGCTGGGATGGCAGCCGCTCATACTTGGAGCATTGCTACCCGGGGCTGGACGCCCATCTCAGCAGCCAGAATCTAACCTATGTCGAGATCGGCCGCACCTTCGTGGCGGCTCCCTATCAGCGCACCAGTCTGGTGCTGATGGTGCTGCTTCAGGCTATGGCCAGCATCCCGCTGGCGACGGGGCATCACCATGCTCTGGGGTTGGTCTCCTACAACCATTTCGCCCATGGCGAGCAGCTCAATCGTCGGTTTCTGGCAACGTTGCTCTCGCCCCCATTCCGCGATGCTCTTCCCGCTCCACCGCCGCGACATCCACTCTCCCCCTTGCCTGATCCTTGCGATTCGCTGCTGGCTAAGTCTCTGCAGGATCTAGAATATCAGCTGCAAGAGCATTTCCAGGCGCCCTTCCGGGTTCCCGTGCTAATGAGGCGATACATGCAAGCCTCCAACGCCAGAGTGGCGGGCCTCTCCCTGGCGCGGGATTTCAACCAGATCACTGAAATCCTGATGCATTGCAATCTGCAGAAGCTGACCCCACGCCAACATCGAAGTTTTGTGATTGAGTCGTTGACTCCGGTGTGGGAGCTGAGTCACTGAACATCAGGCTTTTGCCCTGGCTTGGTTTCGGTGGATCTGGCCTGGATTTAAATGGTCTCGATAGTATTGGCTGATATGATTGCAAAATGACTGCTCATCGCTGAAGTCCAATGGGTTGATCGGATCACCCTCCCTGCAGTGGATTGTGGCCTTGGGACCGCTCAGCCGAAAGCGCATCATGGCGAGGGGGCGATAGTGCAAATTGCCTTCATCGGAGTGGAAGCCGTTGTAGTCAAGAATCCAGGGAATGATCAGGGCTTTGTTGCGCCGTGCCAGCAGGTAAAGGCTGCCGGACACACGCTCGGTGATCGGGGTCACCAGGGAGCCGCTGGGGAAAAGGAACAGGCGGCCGTGGCGTTGCATCATGCGCATCAACCGCCGCAGGCCTCCCAGCCTGGAGGTGGGGCAACGATGGTTGAGATGGATGTGGCCGTAGTTCTCGGCGCTCTGCCGAAAGAATGGCAAGATGAGGCGCAGGTGATTGGCCGCAGTCGTCATGCTGCATTCGCGAAAATAACCTTGAATCAGCAGCACATCCAGAGGATGTCCGTGGTTGGCAATGCTGATTCGTGGACGGTCGATCGGATGTTGTCCCTGTCCCAATGGGTTCTGCTCCAGGTGCACCTGTACTCCCAGGCCTGCCATGACATCGCGGGCGCTTCCCTCCAGCAGGCGTCGAGCTGTTGTTCTGGCTCCCACCGCGATGGCCAAGAGTTGCAGATAATAGGTGGCAAAACCTCGGCCTAGGATCAGCAGACGGCGCCCCACTTGCAGGGCACTGGGTTGCTTGCCTGGGCTGGGCCGGAGGGCCAGATCTGGTGAAATCTGGATCGTGTCTGCGAAAGGAAAGCGGCCATCAAAATTGCCACTGATCTGGGTACTTTCAATCAAATAGTTGTAAAATCGTTCAAACAGGCTGCGATCCTGGCCTTGGGGATTGGTCCAGAATGCTGCCAGTGGCTGTTGGTCACTGAGGCCAGGTAGGTTGTAAAAGGTGCGACCCAGTACTTTGGTGGGGGTGGCGTGATATAAGGCCTGCAAACCCACAGTGCTGTTGATTGTCACCACGGCGCGAGCCGCTTTCAGGGTCGGTCCGAGAGGCGCATCATGGAAATAGAGAACCCGATCCCTCACCCCATGGGATCTGGCCAGGCGATCAATCAAGCGCCCGTAGTGGTTGTAACCCCGGTCGCGGGGATGATGCTTGAAAGCGAGTCGGTCAGCCGGGCGGCCGTGGGTCGCGAAGGAAGCAATCAGTTCTTCGATGAATGGCTCCATGCCCTGATAATCAGACCCCAGGCTGATCTGGGAATCGCTGGCGACTTGAAGTGGTACGAGAATATAGGGCCGGCCATCTCGAAGCTTCCGCCGAGTCTCCCGTTCCGTCATTTGATAGATGTATTTGCGTATGAGCCCATGCAGTTGTGCAATCAGATACGAAGGGCGGGGCTGCAATTTATGCGGGCCCTTGATAATGTGATAGGAGCTGAATGCATGCAGGACGAAGGTGGGCATTTTCCAGCATTTACGCCAGCGAAGTTCGGCTTTGGCGGAGCGCTGGGGAATGGTGTTGACGTCCGGCAGTGATCGGTAGAAGGCGGCTGGTCGATTCAGGGAAGAGCGGGCATTGCAACACTCCCGCTCTAGGCTCACGTAGTTGGGCCGAATGTAGCCAAGCTCGAACACCCAGGCATCGAGTTTATGGCGCCGTTCGGGTTGGGCATTGAGCTTCTGCACCAGCTCGATCGCGAGGCGGTGGGGATCGATGAAGTCGCCATACATGAACAGATGACGAATGCCTTTGGATTCGATCTGCTCGATCAGAAAATTCTGGAAATCATCCATGGCTCCGTCGTAGGCGAGGCGCTCACGGTTTGAATAGCCAAACTCATGAAGAGGAAAGGATACTTTCCAGACGGGCACGCCTCCCATCCTCAGGTACTCAGCCAGCCTGGAGAAAAAGCTGCCGATGGGCCCCATCAGCAGTAGCACCGGGCCTTCGATGATGACGGATGGTGCCATGTGATGCAATCAGCGTGTGCTTCGA
>CALPNT020000099.1 GCA_943325005.2 Bifidobacterium breve
GGCGGCAAACACCTGGCGGATCGGATCAAAGGCGCCGGTGTAGGTGGCGGGATTGGAGCGGGGGGTGCGACCGATCGGTGACTGATCGATCACGATCACCTTGTCGATCGCCTTGATGCCCCGCAGTTCCCCCAGACCGGCGGGGAACGGCACCTTCAGGCCCAGCTGATGCTCCAGAGCCGGATGCAGCAGCTCATTCACCAGGGTGCTCTTGCCGCTGCCGCTCACTCCCGTGACGCAGACCAGGCGACCAAGGGGGATCTCCACATCGACGCCGACGAGATTGTTGCGGCTGCAATTGACCAGGGTGAGCCGACGGCTGCCGGCATCGCGGCGCTGGGCCGGGGTGGGGATCGAGCGGCGACCACTGAGATAGGCACCGGTGAGCGAATCTTCTGCCGCCAGCAGATCCGCAAACGAGCCTTGGGCGACGATGTGGCCGCCATGCACGCCGGCACCAGGACCGATGTCCACCAGGTAGTCGGCGGCGCGGATCGTGTCCTCGTCGTGTTCAACCACGATCAGGGTGTTACCCAGGTCGCGCAGTTTGATCAGGGTGGCCAGCAGCCGATCGTTGTCGCGTTGATGCAAGCCAATGCTGGGTTCATCCAGCACGTAGAGCACGCCGGTGAGGCCGGCGCCGATCTGGGTGGCGAGGCGGATGCGCTGGGCCTCACCACCACTGAGGGTCATGGCGGGTCGATCCAGGCTGAGGTAGTCGAGGCCCACATCCAGCAGAAACTTCAGCCGCATGCGGATCTCGCGCAGCACCAGATCACCGATCTGAATCTGGCGCGGATTGAGCAGCGGGCCGGCCTGTTCACTGGCCCCCACTCCCATCAGCGCCTCGATACGGCGCAGGCTGTCACCCACACTCACCGCCGTGAGCTCATGGATGGCATAGGGGCCCACCTTCACGGCCAGGGCTTCGGGTCGCAGCCGCAGGCCACGGCAACTGGCGCAGGGCACCAGTTCGAGAAACTTCTCCAGCTTCTGACGGATCGATTCGCCACTGGCATCCCGCAGCTGACGTTCCAGAATCGGCAGGATGCCCTCGAACGGCCGCTCATGGGTTTGCCCCTTGCGGTAGCGGCTGTCGGCCTGAATCGAAATCGGTTCCTGGCTGCCGTGCAGCAGCACCTGATGCTGCTCGGCGCTGAGCTTGTTCCAGGGCGTCTTGAGCTCGAACCCGAAAGCCTCGCCGACCGAATAGAGCAGGGAGAAATAATAGGAGTTGTCCTTGTCGCTCCAAGGGGCAATCGCCGCATAGACCGGCAGGCTGGGATCGGGCACCACCCGTTCGGTGGTGAACTTGCGCAGGAAGCCGATGCCATGGCAATCGGCGCAGGCGCCGTAGGGGCTATTGAAAGAAAACAGCCGCGGCGAGAGCTCCTCCATCACGGCGCCATGCACCGGGCAGGCGAAGTTCTCCGAGTAGAGCCGCTCCCGCTCCACCCCCTCCGGCAGGGGTTCATCGGCCTTCGGCACCACCTCCACCAGCGCCAGCCCCTCGCCGCGCTTGAGGGCGGTGCGCAGTGAATCGGTGAGCCGTTCCTGCACCCCTTCCCGCGCCACCAGCCGATCCACCACCACCTCGATGTTGTGGGCGTGGTTTTTGTCGAGCTCGATGTTGTCGGCCAGCTCGCGCACCTCGCCGTTGATGCGCACCCGGGCAAAGCCCTCGGCCACCAGCCCGGAGAGCAGCTTGACGTGGGTACCCTTCTTGCCCCGCACCACCGGCGCCAGCAACTGGTAGCGGGTGCCTTCCGGCAGGGTGAGAATGTGATCCACCATCTCATCGATGGTCTGGGGCCGGATTGAGCGCTCGCACTGGGGACAGTGCGGCTCACCAGCGCGACCGAACAACAGGCGCAGGTAGTCCTGGATCTCGGTCACCGTGCCGACGGTGGAGCGCGGGTTATGGCTGGTGGATTTCTGATCGATCGAGATCGCCGGTGAGAGCCCCTCGATCGCGTCCACGTCGGGCTTGTCCACCTGGCCCAGGAATTGGCGGGCATAGGCCGACAAGCTTTCGACGTAGCGGCGCTGCCCCTCGGCGAAGATCGTGTCGAAGGCCAGGGAGCTCTTGCCACTGCCGCTGACGCCGGTGAACACCACCAGGCGGTTGCGCGGGATGGTGAGATCAACGTTCTTGAGATTGTGCTGGCGGGCACCCCGCACCCGGATCACGTCCTCGAGGGAGCCGCCACTGAGGCTGCGACTGCCCTCCAGGGCAGCAGCTTTGTCATGGAGCGTGAGGGCCGGAGGCTCGCTCTTGCCACTGCTAACGGTGACACTGCTGCTGCTGGCCGGCCGCTTGGTGGCCGTGGTCTTCGGCCCGGAACCGGCGCTCGCGCGGGGCATCCAGCATCTTCGTGAACATCGGATCTTACGGGGGACAGGCCGTCAGCAGTCGACAGACCAATCCACAGCCGAACCGGCGAAGTGGAGACCGTGATCGCTCAGCGGCTCCTGGTCACCGCGACACCACCATGAGAACCATCGCTGACCACAGCGAACGCGATCCGCTGGCCGTGCTGTTGGAATCCCTGGTGGCCAGCCGGCCCGATGGGCTGGAGCCGGGCCTGGTGGCACTGGACCTGGTATCAGGCCGTCCCTGGCTGGTCGGGCAGGCCCCGCCAGCACGGGCACGGCGGCCTTGGAACGCCTGGACATCGTGGTGTTGACCCATCGCTGGCGGGGCCAAGGCGTCGGCAAGGCACCGGACGATCCGACAGGTTTCGGCGCTGCCTTCACCGCCATGGCCAGCACCATCGCCATTCCGGGCAAGGTGCAGGTGCTATTTCCACGACTGGGGCCCAGCCTCGATTGACTACAAACCTTCGCGTGTGGCTCCCTTCAACGCCGCCGGCGATGTGCAGGCCGTGGCGACCTGGGCCAGTCAACAACTCCAACCCCTGGCCAACAGCGGCCAGCTCCTGACCTTGGTGGGCCACAGCCTCGGGATCATGACCTCAATACAACGAATAGCACCGCTGATCAGGTGCCCAACCTCTCCAAAACCGTGGCAGCCGTTGCGTTCGTCGTCAAAGACTTCGCCAGCAACACCTCAGCAGGCAATGCCCATGGCGCAATCCCAACCCTCTACGCCGAGCTGGCCGGCAACGCCGCCACCACGCAGAAGCCCCTGGAAAACTTCCAGACCAATCGCTACAGCGGCAGCGGCAGCGGCAGCACCAGCCGCACGCGACGCCATGAGGGCGTGGTGACCGTTCGCAGCAAAAGCCTGGGGATCCTCGCCACGATCGACGGCTTCACCACCGGCGGCACAACCCAAAAGGTCAGCTTTGTGGAAGCGGGAATCGCCGATCCGGCAGGCTCCAGCAGCAGCCTGGACACAATCGTGTCCCTACGCGATGTCTCCCTCAGCAACGGCAACAGCATCGAGAAGATTATGCTGAGTGGCCGCAGCAATCTCAAGGCCAAAGGCAATGCTCTGGCCCAGACCTTGACCGGCAACGAGGAAATCAATCACCTAGAAGGTGGCAGCGGTATCAATAACGTGACCGGCGACAATGGAGCGGACACGTTGACCTACAGCAGCCTCCTGGACAGCTTGATTGGCGGCACCAGCAAGGCTCTCAGATTGGAGAGCCTCACCGATTTCGATCTGCTCGACGACCGGATCGAAGCCACCGGGCAGCAGCCCTCATGCAGTGGCGATGCTGGGATCGGAGGGAGCCGCGCTCACCACCAGCGCCATCACAACCCTGCTGAGCAGCTCCCACTTCGTGACCTCGGGAGCGGCTGGCTTCAGCTTCGGCAACCGCCTGTTCCTTGGGGTCAACGACCCGATGGCTGGTTTCAATTCAGCCCAAGACGCCGTGATCGAGATCACGGGATTCAATCTCCACGGACTTGAGCTCAGTTACTTAATGATAGCCTTAGTTAGTAGTCAATTGATGGTATTGATAGCGCGAGCAACGATGACAATAAATACAAATATCATAAATAAAGTATGAATGATTTGCAGCTTTTTAAGTCGATTACCAATTAACATGTGACCTTCGGGAGAGCCAAAACAATTGCTGGATAAAATTGTGAAATAAAGATAATCAGTTGGCCCTGGCAACCAAGAATCAGTTTTCAATAAATGCGCCTCTATTTGCTCTTCTGGGAACAGAATACCCTGAGGGATAAAGCTATTTTTACTATCATTGATTGATAAATTTCGTAGCGGATAATCCCAGTACCAGTACCAAAAAACAAAAACTAGATTTATGGCTATATATAGGGCAAAAGATTCAATCAGGAGCTCATAGGAATCAATGTGTAGCCGATAAATTGTAACATTCACCGAAATCATATTGGTCACCAGCTGCAGCGAAGCCAACAGGCCAAGCGAGCGCATCAGTCGCCGCTGAATCAATCGCCCCTGTCGCAAATCAGGCAACCAACGAAAGAGAAATAAATACAGAAAAAGTAGCGACAAAACTGAATAAAAAATCTGCAATAAATCACCAAAAATACTTAAATAAATCTTTAACTTGTAATGTTCAGCAACATAGTAATAAATAATCTGAAGTCTCAGCAATAAATCGATCAGCACCGATCCCACCAGGGCCAGCAGGTAAGGGCGGCAGATCTCCGGCGCCACCAGATCACGGCTTGCCTGCGGCACCGGGCTAGGCCACTCGCTTGTCCAACAGGCTGGCCACATAACTGTGGGTCTCGCCGGAATCCCCACCGGCCAGTTCAGCCAATTCGGTCTGACGGGCCTGAATGTCCCGCAGCTGGGACACCCGCGTCTGGGTGATGCCCTCCTCCACCCTCTTGCTGACGCGGAAATGATGATCAGCCGCAGCCGCCACCAGAGGCTGGTGGGTCACGCAAAACACCTGGCGCTGCTGGGCCAGGCAGCGCAGCAGTTCAGCCATCGCACCGCTGATGCGGCCACTGACACCGCTGTCGATCTCATCAAAGAGCAGGGTGACGTGGGGATCCGCCGCCGCCAGGCAGGTTTTCAGGGCGAGCAGAAAGCGGCTCATCTCGCCACCGGAGGCCACCTCCGCCAAGGGAGCCAGGGGCTGACCGGGATTGGCGCTGAAACGGAACTGCACCACATCGGCACCCTCCTCCCCGGGCTCCGCCGCCTCGATCGCCACCGCGAAGCGCACATTGGCCAGCCCCATCGGTCGCAACGCCGCCATCAATCGGGTTTCGAGCTCAACGGCGGCGCTGCGGCGCGCCAGGCTGAGCGCTGCCGCCCGCCGATCCCTCGCCTGCAGGGCCATCTGCTCACTCTGCTGCAAGGCCGCCAGGGAGGCCTCCGCGGAACCGGGAGCCAGGCGTTCCCGCAGCTGATCGCGCCATTGAATCAACTCAGCCAGCCCCTTGCCGTGGCGCCGCTCCAGCGCCTTGAGCTGGGCCAGCCGCTCCTGCAGCTCCGCCAGCCGCTCCGGATCACTCTCCAGACAGGCCCCATAGCGATCCAGCTCCCGAGCCAGATCCTGGAGAGCCACCAGACCATCGGTGCAGCGCTCGCGCAGCAGCACCACGCTGGCGTCGAGACTCTCCATCTGCTGCAGCTCCTGCTCGCAGGCAGCCAGATGATCGAGCGCCGCAGGGGCCGCCTCCGCTCCCTCCACCAGGCGACCCAGCAGGGTCATCACCCCCTGCTGCAGGCGCACCCCATGGGCCAGGCGATCCTGCTCAATCTGCAACTGTTGCGCCTCGAGCGGATCATCCAGACCCGCCACGTCCAGATCCTCCAGCAACTGCTCCTGCTGCTGGCGCTGCTGCTGCAACCGCTCGTGATCAGCCAGGGCTGCAGCCAATGACACCGACGCCGCCCGCCACTGCCGGAACGCGCTGCGGGCCGCCTCCAGCAGCGGCACCTGCTGTTCACCGGCAAAACGATCCAGCCACCGGCGCTGCTGGCCGGGACGGGCCAATTGCTGGGTTTGCCCTTGAATCGTGAGATCCAGCAACAGCGGGCGCAGATCCAGCACCTGGGCCCGGCTCACGGCGATGCCATTCAGCCGGTGACGACTGCTGAGCCGATCGTCCTGCAGCCGCCAATCCCGGCTCAGGACGAGGTCCTCCTCCTCCGTCTCCAGCTTCTGGCTCTCCAACCAGGCGCGCACCGGTGGGGACAGCTGGAAACAGGCTTCGATCCGGCCGCGCCCACAACCCCGCCGCAGCAGCCGGGCCCCCTGAGCTCCCTGGGCTCCGCCCAGCAGGGCATCGAGCGCATCCAGCAGGATCGATTTACCCGCGCCAGTTTCACCGGTGAGCACCGTGAAACCGGCCTCGAACGTCAACTCGAGGTGTTCGATCAGGGCGATGTTCTCGAGGCTCAGGGCCGTGAGCACGCCAGCCTCCGCAACGCCATCGGTGTGAGCTCTGACCGTAGCGGCTGCAGGTTTCGTTTAGAAGGGGGGAACGTTCCAATTTGCGCCGTCCGCCCCCGCGTGGCATGGCACCCCACCGCCATGGTCAGCTCGCCCCCAGCCACTCAGAGCAACTCGAGCAACCTGGAAACCCCCCTGAATGAATTGGGCCCGCAACATGGCCCCGCAACGCCAGCGCCGCGCGACCTGGGCGACTTCATCGAAGCCGCTGGACTGCTGAGCTATGACCCGGCCGCCATCACCCGCATCTACGCCGGCCATCCCCAGCGGCTGATCCGGCGGCTCTGGCAAACCCTGGTGCCGATCGGTCTGTATCTGCTGGGCGTCGGTTTCGACTGGGCCAGCGGCGCCCTGAAGCTCAAGGATCGAGCCCGCACCCGCGCCCGAGAATGCGCCGAACTGCTGGCTGAACTCGGACCCGCCTTCATCAAAGCCGGCCAGGCCCTCTCCACCCGGCCCGACATCGTGCCGCCGGTCTTATTGGAAGAACTGGCCCAGCTGCAGGACCAACTGCCTGGTTTTGACAGCGCCCTGGCCATGGCCTGCATCGAGGAAGATCTCGGGGCTCCAGTGGACGAGATCTTCAGCCAGCTGGACCGCGAACCGATCTCGGCCGCTTCTCTGGGGCAAGTGCATCGCGGCACCCTGCACAACGGCGAGCGGGTGGCGGTGAAGGTGCAGCGCCCGGGCCTGAGGGAGCAGATCACGCTCGATCTCTACATCGTGCGCAATATCGCCGCCTGGATGAACACCAATGTGGGATTGATCCGCAGTGATCTAGTGGCCCTCATCGATGAACTCGGCAAGCGGGTGTTCGAGGAGATGGACTATCTCAATGAAGCCGCCAACGCCGAGCGCTTTGCCGCACTGCATCGCCACAATCCTCGCATCGCCGTACCGCGCATCTTCCACGAGGCCACCAGCCGGCGGGTGCTGACGATGGAGTGGATCGAAGGCGTCAAACTCACCAACCTCGAAGCGGTCCGCGCTATCGGCGTCGATCCCGACGATATGGTGCAGGTGGGGGTCAACTGCAGCCTGCAACAGTTACTCGAACACGGTTTCTTCCACGCCGATCCCCATCCAGGCAATCTGCTAGCCCTCGCCGATGGACGACTGGCCTATCTCGACTTCGGCATGATGAGCGAAGTCACCAGGGAATCGCGCACCGGCTTGATTCAAGCGGTGGTACATCTGGTGAATCGAAACTTTAGCGCCCTCTCCAAAGATTTTGTTTCGCTTGGATTCCTAGGAGAAGAAGTGGATCTGGAGCCGATTGTTCCTGCCTTTGAAGGGGTGTTCGGCCAGGCGCTGGAGATGGGTGTAAGCCGCATGGATTTCAAGGTTGTCACCGATGACCTCTCCGGCGTGATGTACCGCTTCCCGTTCCGAGTACCGCCCTATTACGCCCTGATCATCCGCTCCCTCGTGACCCTCGAAGGGATTGCTCTGAGTGTCGATCCCAGCTTCAAGATTCTCGGCGCCGCCTACCCCTATTTCGCTCGCCGCCTGATGGAGGATCCCGATCCCTCGCTGCGCCGCAGCCTGCGCGAAATGTTGTTCGATGGCGAGGAATTCCGCTGGCAACGTCTGGAAAATCTGATCAGCAGCGCCTCACTCCAGGCCGAACTGGACATCGAAGGCCTGCTGGATCAGGTGCTCGACTTCCTCTTCTCCGCCAACGGTGGCCTGCTGCGCCAGCAACTGGTGGATGCGGCGGTGGAACGGATGGACAACCTGGCCTGGCGCACCACCGTGCGGCTCGGTCAGCGCCTGCCCCGCTCCCTGCAACCACCAGGACTGCGCCAGGCCAGATTGATGGACACTTCGAGCAGTAGCGGCCCCCTGCTCGACCTCGAACCGCTGCGGCAACTGGCGGCGATCCTCCAGGATTTGCCGGGATTCGAGCCCAGATTGCTGTTGCGCCGCCTGCCGAGGGTGCTCGGAGAACCGGACCTGCGCCGCATGGGGGTGGATTTGGCACGGGGACTGGCGGAGCGCGGGGTGGTGCACCTGCTGCGCGACCTGCTGGTGACCCCGGATGTGCGGAAGACCGTCGAATTGAGCAGCCGCTGAGGGCCGAGGAAGCACGGCAGGTCGCTCTAGATTCGGAGTTCATTTTCCGGTGATCAGCTTGCGCAAACGGCAACGGCTCCTGGCAGCACTGCTCGGCCTTGGCCTGTGCTGCGCATCCCCTGCCGCCATGGCGGCTGAAAATGTGGTGTTCGTGAGTGGCGCCTTTCGCCGCTCCATTCCCGTCGCCGATCTCGAGCACCTGGCTGTCACCGGGGAAGCCCGGGGTCTGCTGGCTGATGTTCTGAAGTTGAGCCATCAGCAACCGGCAGCGGTGGCCAAGTTGCTCAACCAATCGGTGGTGCTGCCGGTGGTGCTGGTCAGCCGTCTGCTCAACACCCGCATCGGTGAAGCGCTGCTGAATCGCCTGGCGCAGATCGTCTTTCCACTCAAGGCCTCCCAGGTGGGGCTGCCCGCCCTGCGCTCGGCGGTGATCCTGGGCCTTGCTGACAACAAAACTGGACTGTCGGCCATCACCTTCCTGCAGGCCTATCCCACCCAGGAACTGGCGGTGAGTCTGCCCGCCCTGATGGGCTTGATGAGCAAGACAAGCTCGATCACCGATCTGGTGCGCTTCTTCTCCGATTCGCCGCTCGATGGGCTGCGTGGCGACAAAACCAGCAGCAGCAAAACCCCCTGACCCGCCCCCAGCTCGGAGGCCCAGGGCCGCAGGAGGGGATGAGCGAGAAGTGGCGACGTAGATTCGCTCCAGCGCCGCATTTCCACCCGTGCCCCTGCTTCGAGCTCTGCAGCGCCTGGGCCACAGGCCCACGATGCAGGACTGGCCGGGCTTGATCGAGGCCTACCGCTCCTGGCTGCCGGTGACTGCCGCCACGCCGGTGATCACCCTGCGGGAAGGAGCCACGCCGCTGATCCCCGCGCCTGTGATCGCCGAACGGATCGGCCGCGGCGTCAAGGTGTTCCTCAAATACGACGGTCTCAACCCCACGGGCTCCTTCAAGGACCGGGGCATGACGATGGCGATCAGCAAGGCCCGCGAAGCCGGCTCAGAAGCTGTGATCTGCGCCAGCACCGGCAACACCTCAGCCGCCGCCGCGGCCTACGCGCGGCGTGGTGGCATGCGGGCCTTCGTGCTGATTCCCGATGGCTATGTGGCCCAGGGCAAACTGGCCCAGGCCCTGCTCTATGGCGCCGAGGTGCTGGCGGTTAAAGGCAACTTTGACCGGGCCCTGGCGATCGTGCGCGATGTGGCTGATCGCTATCCGGTCACCCTGGTCAACTCGGTCAATCCCTATCGGCTGCAGGGCCAGAAAACCGCCGCCTTTGAGGTGGTGGATGCCCTGGGTGAAGCCCCCGACTGGCTCTGCATTCCCGTGGGCAATGCCGGCAACATCAGCGCCTACTGGATGGGTTTCCAGGAGTACCAGGCTGCTGGCCACTGCCGCCGCCTGCCGCGAATGATGGGTTTCCAGGCCGCCGGTTCGGCGCCGATGGTGCTGGGCCACACGGTGGAACACCCGGACACCATCGCCACAGCGATCCGGATCGGCAATCCGGTGAACCGGGAGAAAGCCCTCAAGGTGGAAGCCGAAAGCAAGGGCGGCTTCATGGCCGTCACCGATGCCGAAATCATCGAGGCCTACAAGCTGCTGGGCAGCGGCGAAGGGGTGTTCTGCGAACCAGCTAGCGCCGCCTCGGTGGCCGGCCTGCTGAAGCGGCACCAGGAGGTACCTGCCGGGGCCACGGTCGTGTGCGTGCTCACGGGCAACGGGCTCAAGGATCCGACCACGGCGATTGAGAACAACGACTCGAAATTCCATACCGGCCTGGCGCCTGAAACCGATGTGGTGGCCAGAGTGATGGGGTTCTGAACCGGCGATTGCCGCGGCCCCAGAACCTGTCGTGCTGAACCTGTCGTGCTGAACGCCAGGAACTTTGTCCTGCGGCCAGATCGAGCCGCTGGCTAATTCCCGCTACCCCGGCCAACACCCAGCAACGGCCCTGGGCCAGGGCCAGACCGCTGCTGTCGGCCCTGGGCGCGGATCCCGCTCACGGTGGCGTCCAGAGATCGGACGGGACAGCCAGCCAGGAGGAGGGGTTCAGGAGCCAGCCAGCGGCCGCTGAAGCCATTGCAACGCAGCTTCTGCCGGA
>CALPNT020000100.1 GCA_943325005.2 Bifidobacterium breve
GTTACCGATTGCCAAGCCTAAGCCGCTCTCGCGCACGGCCCCAGTGGCGAAATAAAAGCTGCCACCAGTGCAACTCATTGGGGGATTCTTCGCGCCATCGACACAGCTCGTCGATGGCTTCCTCGGGCTCAATGAAAAGCCCGCTGGTGCGGCTTATATACCTCGGATATGCTACCAGACTGGCGTAGACAAGCTCGTCGAGCTGTAGCTGGCGCTGGCGCCGATCGCAGTTCAGCCTGTCATGGCTAAGGCCCCAGCCGGCGTAGAAAGGCAGCCCCCAGGTGTGCACTTCCCGCTGGCGCAGTAGGGCCTCAAAGCCGGCCAGCGAGGTCAGGACGTGAACGGTATCAACGGCTTCATACAGTTGGCTAATTGCTGCTTCGATTACCACCTCATCGCTGAGCCCATCGGGATCGAACTCACCCGAGCTGTCTTGCCTGAGCCCTGCTACCACGTCGGGATGCGGTTTGTAGATCAGCCAGGCTTCCGGTTCGGCCGCTCGCACCGCCTCCAGCAATTGCCGATTCGTCCGCAACCCGGTAGTGCCATAGCGAATCGAGGCATCACTTTCCACTTGGCCGGCGACCAGCACCACGCGCCTGGCGTGATCGGGCCGGCGCCAGGGCGGCGCCGCCAGGTTGTATTTCGTGATGGCGGCATTCACGAGCTGGTGGCGCAGAGCCTTGCCCCGCTCCCGCTCTTGCGCCGTAAACGTGTGCTCGGCCAGAATCAGCTCGAGATCAGACGCGGAGCCGGCGTCGTAGTAGATGCCGCGTCGATCGATCACCCAGGAGAGCGGGGCGATCAGATTGGCTCCCAGGCCGACCGAACGCACGAAGCCGTCCTCGACGCGCAGCAAAGGTCGGAGTCCCTGTTGTTGTGGTCCCAGGCCCTTGCCCGGATCACGACCCCAGATCGCCAGCGCCTCTGCCCGCGGCGATGGTCGGCTCTGTCGCCGCCGGAAGCGCACCTGGCTGCCAGTCAGGAAGCGACGCAGGATCGGCTGCTTCCAGGGTTTGAAGCCAAAGGCTTCAATTCGCTCCGGAAACTCGCGCTGTCGCCGTTGCTGCAGACCCAACACCCGCATCAGCCGTTCCGGGCTGCAACGGCTGTGGTGATGGGGGTCGAAGTAGGCCGGATACGCGATCAGCGCGGCATAAATCAACTGTTCGAGATTGCTGCCCTTGCGCCGCCGTTCAGGTGCCGGCAGGGCATCACGGGTGAGGCCCCAGCCGGCATAGAAGGGCATGCCGAAGCAATACACGGTTTTGTTCCAGAGCAGCGCTTCGAAGCCCAGCTGGGATGTCACCACGTAGACCGCCTCGGCCTGCTGCAGCAGAGCTGCGGGATGGCCGCCATCCGCACAGAGCACCAGGCTCGGATCCTTCTGGAAGGCGGCGCTGTAATGCCCCTTTTTGCAGCCTCGGGCCACATCCGGATGAATCTTGAGCACGATCCGGCAGTGCGGATGGTCGCGTCGGGCAGCCTCCAGCATGGTGCGGAAGCTGCCGGCATCGGCCAAGCCGCTGCGGATCGACTGGTCGCCGGCGGTCTGATCCACAACCAGCACAAAGGGCTCCGGCGGTGGTGTGGATTCGCGGGCACCGTTGTACTTGCTCAGCCGTTCCTGGCACCAGAGCTGCTGCAGTTGCTGTGCTCGCTGCCGGGCATTGGCCTCCAGCCGGTCGGTGATCAAGGCTTCCAGCCGGCTCGGTCGCGTCGCGTCGTAATAAATCCCGAGGTCGTCCACCACCAGGGAGAGGGGTGGGCCGTCGGCACCGAGACCCAGCGAGCGTAGAAAGCCGTCCTCGCAGCGCCACAGGGGGAGGTTGCGCTGCTCGGCCAGGCGTTCGGCTCCTTGTGCCGATGGCTTGTTGCCCCAGGCCAGCAGAGCATCCAGGGCCTGCTCTCGGCAGGCTTTGTGGCCGCGATGGAGTTGGGCAGGCGCCAGCAGAGAGGCCAGGGTGGCGACACGGGCCATACCGGGGCTGGGCACACCCAGAGCAGGCGCATTTTGCAGGACCTGCGGATGCCTGATCGCCGCTGGCGTGCCGCTGGGGAGAGAGGAAATTTGGTTAGTCTCCATCAGCTTGCCGCCGCGTCCAACGCAGCCAGCTAACTATTGCCAGTGGCTCATTCCCATGGACATTACGCCATCAGCGCCTGCATCGAACCAGGGCGTCATGGTGAGCCGTTGTCGCCAATGCCCCTTGCAACTCAACGATCCCCGCGCCACACCAGAGCGTCTCGCGACCTATCTTGCCCTTGTGGATCGGCCCGTGGCGGCCCTACTTGACAGGCGTAAATTACAGCAGCTCGGTTTCGGTCGGTTTCGCTATTCTTCCCAGCCCCTCCGGCTCCTGAAGTATGAGCTGGTGCCCACCCTGGAGCTCCAGGCCTGCTGCCAGGGGGCCAGCCTCCATCTGCTCAGTGATCGCTGCCGCATTGCCGGGCTGGGCCGTTGGGCCGATGGTCTCAGCTTTGGCCTCGCGGCAGATCTCCGGCCGGGTCCAGCGAGGCTGGATGGCCTGGCAACGGTATGGGTGGGCTTACCTTCCACAGCGCCAGGCTGGTGCAGGTCGCTGGCGGCACGGGCTCTTGACCAGGTCCTGGACAGGATGGAGCGCCGTCTGCGGCGGGGGCTAGCCAAGGATCTGCTGGCTTGGCTTCCGTGAGTACAGGGCTGGGGTTAGGGTAATGCAGCCGTTCTTTTGGGTTGGCTTTGTCTATCGCTGGCAGTAGTCGATCAGGAAAGCGCAGCGATGGCATCCAGGGCCTTAGCGGCTGGAAAATCCAGTGGCGTGTGGTCGATGCCCTCACCTATCGCGAACTGCGCACCCGCGTCGGCGAGGTGAGGGGGGGCTTCCTGGGCGTGTTGCTGCAGCCGCTGGGGCTGCTGGCGATCTGGATGATCTTTCTTTCGGCATTGAACTTGAATCGAGGCGGCAGCCTGAATGTGGTGCTGTTTCTCACGTCTGGCATTGTACTTTTTAGTATTTTTAGTCATATTGCTAATCGCAGCGTTACGGCTATACAGGCCAATGAGGCCCTGCTCTTTTATCGACCCGTTAAGCCGATCGATACTGTGATTTCTCGCACGATATGCGAGTCAGGGCTTTACATCTGTTGCATGTTTATCATGCTTGCAGGAACCTGGATCTATCTGGATCAGGTGGTGATGTCTGATCTTGGCCTGTTTTTGATTTCGCTTCTGCTGGCGGCATCCTTGGGCTTCTCCACTGGAGTGATTTTTATGACAGCCAGCCATCTCGTACCCGCTTTTGGTCAGGTGGCAATCTGGATTCCTCGCATCCTGTGGTTTCTTTCCGGTGTCCCTTTTCGTTACTGGGTCTTTCCAGCTTGGACCAGGCCATTTTTTGTCTGGAACCCCCTGATGCATTGCATTGAATTGAATCGTAAAGCGATGAGCGATGAATATTTCACTCCCGATGCCAATCTCAATTACGTCATTGTATGGGTTGTCGTCCAGACCACCATCGCCTTTTGGATTTATTCAAACAATGAGCGCCGTTTGCTGACGCTTTGATTGTGGCTGGTCAATGCTGTTTATTGATTTTTGTCGATTGTGAGAACCCTGGCATGATCCGAGTTCGCGGCCTCACTAAAAGCTACGTTTATCAAGGTAGCCGTAGTGTCATTTTTAAAAATCTTGACTTCACGATTGCTACCGGTGAATCAGTGGCCATCCTCGGTGCCAATGGCGCTGGCAAGAGTACGTTGCTGAGGTTGCTCGGTGGCATTGATCTCCCCGATAGTGGCACGATTGAAACTGATGCTTCCATCTCCTGGCCTGTGGGGATTGTGGGTGGTTTCCAGGGCAGTCTGACGGGCCGTGAGAATGTCACGTTTGTCAGTCGTATTTATGCTGCCAAGAAGGATATCCCCAGTAAAATTCGTTATGTGGAAGAGTTCGCGGAGCTCGGGGTCTACTTTGATCGTCCCTTTAAGACCTACTCCAGTGGCATGCGTTCTCGCATTGCCTTTGGTCTGTCAATGGCGTTTGATTTTGATGTTTACCTGATTGACGAGGTCACCGCTGCCGGCGATCAGCGATTCCGTGAAAAAAGCAAACGGCTGTTGCTGGATCGAAAGCAGCGAGCTGATTTCCTGATGGTGGATCACAACCTCTGGGGTTTGAAGCTGCATTGCGATCGGGCCTTTATTCTTGATGCGGGTAAAATAGAGGAATTTACCAACCTCGATGAAGCCGTTGCCATCCATACCGAGCGCCTCCTGTCCGGTACGGTATCGACTCATCCGCTGTCCCCGGATCCGTCACAAGTTCCCAGTGAACCTGTCACTTAAGCCTTGCTTCCTGCAGAATCACATTACTGATTGGTTTCACCATGTTTGACCTTGACCATGCCAATCCGCTCAAGCGCTTTTTCGCGAATAATCAGCACTTGGAGCAGCTCACTGACGACGCTATTTCCAGTGATCCAAAAGTGGTGCCGATCAAGCCACCGAAGCTGCGCGTCAATTATCTACGGCGCTTCTCAATGGTTCAGTTGTTGCTGCTCCCTGTGCTGGGCTCGGCTGTTTATTTCTATATGATTGCTCGGGATCGTTTTGTGACTCGATCAGATTTTGTGATTCGCAAAGCTGAAGATGCTGCCAATGCTGATGGTGGCAGCCTTGGTTCCCTCTTGGGTCGCAGTAATCAGCTTTCGTTGGAGGATGCTCGCTTTCTCAAAACCTATCTGCAATCGCCGCAGGTTCTCAGCGATCTCAAGCGCAGCTACAACATTGAAAAGTCCTACGCTCGCGATGGTCGCGATCCGTTTGCAGGTATTAAAGTGGGTTCAAGCCCCGAGAAAACGCTAAACTTCTTCAAAAAGCAGGTTTCGGTAAGCCTTGATGAGCTGTCGGGTGCCATCGTATTGCGTACTGTTGCGTTGAACCCGAAAGCTTCTTACGATCTCAATCGGTTCATGCTCGCCAAAAGTGAGCAGTTCGTCAATCGTCTCAATCAAGATATCAGCCTCAAGCAACTTGACTTTGCAGAGAGCGAATTGCGGCGTGCTCGTGCCAACCTGGAGCAGATCAAGAATCGGCTGATCACCTACCAGAATAACAACGCCGTGGTGATTGATCCCAAGGCTGAAGCTGAGTTGGCGGCTGTCACCATCAGCAAGCTGCAGGAACGGCTTGTTGAGAAGAAAGTTGAGCTGGCTACGTTGCGGCGTCAGTACAAGGATCCGCGGGAGCCCGAGGTGCTTGCCATTGCCGACGAAACCCGTGAGCTGGAGCAGCAGATTGCCAAGGAGCGTAGCCTGTTGCTATCCGTCAAGGGGCGCAATCTCAACCGCAAGGCTGCAGATGTTGTCAAGCTTGAATCCGAGCTATCCTTCGCGACTGATAGCTATAAGCTAGCGCTGACGTCGGTGGAAAAAGCCAGAGTTGAGAGCACACGCCAACAGAAGTTCATGGCTCTGCTTTCAGCCCCTCAGCTACCTGAGGATCCAGATAACAATTGGCGTAGCAAAGGCTTTATCACAATCCTGGCTTCCAGTGCCGTCGCCTTCAGCCTGACCAAGTTTGTGTTTGGCATGCAAGCCAGCCATCGCCAGTAAGACGATGTCATGGCTTCCTCTGCATCGTTGGCTCTCCATTCGCCTCCGCCAGGATTGGGTTTGGGACGTTGAGACTTCGCCAGCGCGTCTCTCTCTCCCGTCTCCTCCAAGGCCCGGCTGGTACATGCTGACCGTGCTGCATCGCAGCGAGCAGCTGCGCTGCTTTGGCCTTTTCAATGGTTGTCAGGGTCGCGTTCTGGTCAGCAACCGCTTGCGTCGTCGTCTGGTGCGCATTCGTGCTGGTACGCAGGAGCTCACGTTTGAGCTCTATGGACTCAATGGCGATAGTCAGCTGCCTGTGCTGAGGCTTCAGCCCCAACCAGCCTGGCGGGCCCGCTGCTTGATGCAGCGTAAGTTGCTGAGATTGCACCCTGGTTACGATCGGCATACTCTCAGACGTCCATTCTCAAGGCTCTGGAGCGACTACAACCGCCTGCTGGCTCGTGGCCACTGGCCTCTGGTGGGCTACGACGAGTGGATCGAGCGTCTCGAGCAGCCCGCACTCGCCGCCGATCCGGGCGTGGCCCAGGACCCGCTCCAATCTGCCCGTGTCGGTGATGATCGGCAGCGGCCCCGGTTCTCTCCAGGCCTCTGGGGCGAAAGTTCCGATGTCACCGGCCTGCAGATCTCGGTTCAGAGCCTGAAGCGTCAGGTCCCAGGCCCCTTTGAGCTCCTTGATCCAGACAGTTCGTCCGAGAACGACGATCCCCGGTCCTGGTTGGTGCTGCTGCAGATCGGGGATCGCTTGGCTCGCCAGGCCTTGTGCCGTTTTGCCGCTGCGCTCGCCCAGCATCCACAGGCCTTGGTGCTCTATGCAGATGAGGATCGCATCACATCCGGTGGGCGACGTCACAGTCCCCAGTTCAAACCGTCCTGGAATCCGGATCTGCTCTACAGCGATCCCCACTACTCCCATTGCTGGTTGATCCGAGCCGATCTGGCCCAGAAGGTGGCCCGCAGACTCGCCGATGCGGCTGAATCCGTCAGCCTCTACGGCCTGGCGCTGGAGGCTACGGCTGCCTGCCGGCCTGAGCAGATCGTGCATCTACCCGAGGTGTTGTATCACCGGGCCGATCGCTGCGCTGAGTGCCGGGGCGACTCCGTCAGCGCCACCACTCTGACCAGTTTTCTGGCGCGTCAGGGTCGCTCGGTTGAGGTCACGCCCCGCCCGGCTGGCGGCCATTGCCTGCACTGGTCGCTTCCCGATCCAGCACCCCTCGTCAGTGTGATCATTCCCACCCGCGATCGATCCGAGTTGCTGCGCGGCTGCCTGGACTCGTTGCGGCGTACGGCTGAGGTCCATCCGCCCATCGAGATTCTGCTGATCGATAACGACAGCTCCGATCCAGTCAGTGTTGCCTATCTGGCCGAACTCGAGGCTCGTCCAGGCGTGCGGCTGCTGCGCCGGCCTGGCCCTTTCAATTACGCCGCTTTGAACAACGAAGCCGCAGGATTGGCCCGCGGCGAGGTTCTCGCTTTTCTCAATAACGATGTTGAAGCCTTGCAGCCAGGCTGGCTGGGCACGATGGTGGCCCAGGCCCTGCGGCCGGAGATCGGAGCGGTGGGGGCCCGCTTGCTGTTTGCTGATGGCACCGTTCAACATGCCGGCGTGCTGCTTGGCATCGGTGGTATTGCCGGACATGCGCATAAATATTTTGAGGCCAACGCCGCTGGCTACCAGCTGCGGCTGCAACTCACCCATCAGCTCAGTTCCGTCACGGCGGCCGTGATGGTTGTGCGCAAGGCTTTGTTTCAGGAGGTGGGTGGCTTTGATGCCGCCCGCTTCGCTGTGAATTACAACGATGTTGATCTCTGTCTGCGCTTGATGGCTCGTGGCTATCGCAACCTCTACTGCCCCGATGCCTCACTCATCCATCATGAATCTCGCAGTCGTGGTGCTCCTTCCACTCCCGAGGCCATGGCCCAATGGCAACAGGAGCGCCAGGCGATGCTGGGGCGCTGGGGCAATCTGCTGATTGCAGATCCCCACTACAGTCCCCATCTTTCGCTGGTTGAGGAGAACTTTTCTCTGGCTCTGCGCCCACCAGGTTCAATCGCCAGGGCTGGTGGAATGTTCGAGGCCCAGCACCGATGACCCTTGATCTCCAAGGACTGCCGCTGATTGATCGACCGGATGTCGACACCCTGCTGGCGGATGGCCGCTTCGGCCGCTGGTCCCAGCAGGCCGCCAATCTCAGCCGCCAAGGCTTTTGCCTTCTCGCGATCGACGACGCTTCATTCCTGAGCGACTGCCGTGAGGTGATCGCCGATCAGCAGCGGCGCCTCAAGGCTGAATTGAACGACTGGGAGGCTGGCCGGACGGGCGCACCAAGGGTGCAGGACGGATGGCGTGAGCAGGCCGCGGTACGGAGCCTGGCCCTGCAACCTGCCGTGCTGGATTTGCTGCGCCATGTCTATGGCCGTGAACCCTTTGCCTTTCAAACGCTCAACTTTGCCGTGGGCAGCGAGCAGCCCTATCACAGTGATGCTGTGCACTTCCATTCCCAGCCCCAGGGCTTCATGTGCGGGGTGTGGATTCCCCTGGACGATGTTGAACCAGACAGTGGTCCGTTGATCTACTTTCCTGGTAGTCATCGGCTTGATTATCACAGTGCCGGCAGTCTTGGCCTCAGCCCTGAACAAGTGGCGGCCGAACCCCATCCCCAGCGCTTCTTTGAGTCCGTCTGGCAACGGGATGTAGGCCTTCACGGTCTGCAAGCTGAACAGTTTCTGCCTCGTCGTGGTGAGGTGCTGATCTGGCATGCCAACCTTCTCCACGGTGGGGCACCGGTGTTGAACAGGCAGGCCCGGCGTTGGAGCCAGGTGGTGCATTACTACTTTGCGGATTGTCTGTATACGACTCCCCTGAACAGCT
Organism: Bifidobacterium breve; assembly: GCA_943325005.2. Classification (GTDB taxonomy): domain Bacteria; phylum Cyanobacteriota; class Cyanobacteriia; order PCC-6307; family Cyanobiaceae; genus Cyanobium. Next base: position 8,470 of record CALPNT020000100.1, read on the forward strand.
TCCCTTCCGATCAGGGTGGGCCGTACCTGCGCAATCCGTTCGATATCAGCACGGGGCGGAATCGTTGGTCCCAGTCCGAATGGGAGATGGTTCAGTCGAATCCTCAGATGCTGGCGGTGCCTGCTCAACGGCCGCGACCGGATCGGAGCGCGCTGACCGGGATCAGCCGGTTGAGAGCCTTGCTCCCCCTGGCGACCCAGCCGAAGACCAAGGTGCAGAAGCCTCTTCAGGGACTGGTGGATGTCATCACGCCATCCCAGGTGATGGGCTGGGTGAGCCATGCCGAGCTAGCCCTCACCGAGGTGCACCTACTCCTGGGTTCCACATTGATCGCCACGGCTCCGATCAACGTGGAGCGTCCTGATGTGGTCGACCGACTCGGCCGCAACGGCCGTTTTGGTTTTCAGCTTGAGATTCCCGATGGCCATCCCGATCCCTCGTCCGGCGAGCCGCTGCGCCTGCTGGCGATGACGGCGGATCGAGCCTTCTGCTTCCCTCTGGTTCTGGCCGATGATGCCGGCGCCGGCACTGACGAACGCCTCAGAGCGGCCCTCGCCTTGCCGTTGCGCGGGATGCGGGGTCATTGGGATGGGCTCAGTCCCGATGCTGGCGAGCTGCGGGGTTGGTGCTATTCCCGCGCTTCTGGCCCCGCCACCGTCTGGTTGCATGCCGAGGGGGTGGTCTCTCGGGCGCTGAGCTGCACACTGCCCCGTCCTGGCATGGCGGCCCACGGGCACGAAGAGGATTGCGGGTTTGTCCTGCCCCTTCACCTCTGGCCTGAGGCCGCCGGTCGCCAGGTCTGGGCCAGTTTTGATGAGGCGGGAGAACTCTGGCTGCCGCCGCTGACCTCGCTGTTGCTGCCGGACGTTGAGACGGCTCCGCCAAGCATTCCGTTGACTGGGGACCAGTCTGCCTGGCAGGCGCTGCAGCAGTTTCGTGAACGCATCGACCGCCTGGAACGGCAGCAGTCGGATCTGGAGACACCCCCCTAGCTGCAGCGACGCCGATCCCCGCTCCTCAGCCGCCCGGAAACGCCAGGCCGGGCAGCAGCGGTGACGCCAGCCCAGTCCCTTGGCTCCAGAGCCGCAGCAGCCAGTAGAGCAGCAGGGCCGCAGCCGCGCCGATAGCAAGTGGGGCCGGCCAGCGGGCCTGGGTTGGCCAGGGCTGCAGCCGGCCGCTGTGCCAGCTGGTGAGGCTCCAGATCAGCAGACCCGCTGCCAGCAGCGGCCCGAACGCATGCAACTGGATCGCCTGGTCCAGATGGCCCACCAGCGCCTGGCTGGTGGCGCGGGTGAGATAGCAGGTGGGGCAGGGGATGCCGGTGAGCTGGCGCAGCGGGCAGGGCCAGCCGGGCAGCTCCGGATGCAGACCCTTGATCGCCAGAGTGCCGGTGAGGGCGGCGGGCAGCACGTGAGCCATGCCGCCCAATGGTCGCAGCCAGGTCTTCCAACGCCGCCGCCGCAGCTGACGGCGCCTCAGCGATCCACCGAACCCAGGATCACATCGATCGAGCCCAGGATCGGCATCAGATCGGCCACCTTGGCTCCCTTGAGGATGTGGGGCAGGATCTGGAGATTGTTGAAGTCGGCGGCGCGGATTTTGAAGCGCCAGGGGGTGACGTCGTCGTTGCCCTGGATCAGCACGCCGATTTCGCCTTTGCCGGATTCGAGCCGGGTGTAGAGCTCACCTGAGGGACTCTTGAAGGTGGGTGCCACTTTTTTGGCCACGTACTGATAGTCAAAGCCGAACCACTCACTGCCCTTACCTTCGGCTAAGCGCCGGGCCTCCAGATTTTCGGTGGGACCGCCGGGAATCATCGTGATCGCCTGGCGCAGGATTTTCAGTGATTCGCGCATCTCTTGCAGGCGCACCCGATAGCGGGCGTAGCAGTCGCCTTCTTTCTCCCAGGCCACATTCCAGTCGAAGTCGTCGTAGCACTCGTAGTGATCCACCTTGCGCAGATCCCAGGGCACGCCGGA
>CALPNT020000101.1 GCA_943325005.2 Bifidobacterium breve
CTCGAAGACCGCTCGGTGCTGGATGCCCTGCGGATGTGAGGGGGTAGGCGCCCAATCCAGCCCGGCTCAAGCCTGCCGGGCATGGAGCTCAGAGAGCCAGGGAGGGCTGAACCAGCAGGTAGATCAGCCAGATGCTGCCGATCAGGGGAACCAGGCCGATAAAGATCCAGCCCCAGCCCTTGCCGATATCGCGCAGACGACGCACCAAAAGAGACAGGGAGGGAATGATGCTGGCCACAGCCCAGATCGTGTAGATCGAGCCGAAGAGATTGGCAACGTGGCCAAGAACCAGCAGCACTACTGAGATGATCGCATTGGCCAGCACGAACCACCAATAATCGCCGCGTTTGGAACGGCCGCTGTAGTCGAAGCAGCGGGTCCAGGCAGCGCTGAAGGCGTCGATCAAAGGGTTCATGGTGAACAGTGATTCCCGCTAAGGATGCTGGCAGGCTTTCAAGCAGTCAATGGCAAGCAGCGATTCGGCTTGTTTGTTCAGCGGCCTGAGCCGTTCCACGCGCCGCAGGCTCAGTGATTGCCAAAGCTGATGGCGCTTGGCGATCGGCGTTGAAACCAGGCATCATGCCGGCGCCACGGGGCTGACACCCGTCTCCGTTCAGCCTCATTCCCGCTCGCGGCTCCAGTCGCTGATGATGGCCGCCAGCCGTTCGATCTGGCGCTGCCTGGCGGGATCATCAGCCCAGGCCCCCAGCAGCTGGCGGCGCAGGCCGGCCGTGGCCGGCGTCAGGTGATCACCGGGAAGTTCCAGCAGTTCGCTGGCATCCTGGTGGCGGCGGCCCAAGGCCTCCAGCAGCCTGGGACTCTGGTCGAGCTCGTCGCGCCGGAAACGCACCAGCAGATTGCGAGGTTGCTGGTACTCCGCGGTCACCTGGCGCAGAGTTTCCTGTGGGGAAGGGCTGAACTCGCTGCGGAAGCCGAACTGCTGGCCCATTTCGGCCAGCAACGGCACCGAGCGCTCAGCCGAGAAGTTGTTGAAACTGAGGGCTGCCAGGGCAGCGCAACCGCGGCCGCCATCAGGGGCAAGCAGCTGCAGCTTGCAGCCCAGGCTGTGGCCGAGGCGCAGCACCCGCTGGCCAGCCGGCGCCGCGACCGATTCGCTCTGCAGGCGATCGCGGCGCAGGCTGCGCCAGGCCTCGTTGGCCTGGCTCTGATGATCAAAACCCGGCACGTAACTCCAGGCCCGCACACTCCAGCCCTGCAGGCTGAAGGCCTCCAGCAGGCGCCGGTAACTGAGCTGCGGTGTGGCCGCCAGGTAACTGCCGCCAATGAACTCCAGCCGGTCGGCCCCACCGGGGCCAGCACCACCGGGGCCAGCCCCACGGGGGCCAGCCCCATGGGGGCCAGCCTCAGCGGGCGGTTCGAGACACCAGAGTGGCCCTCGCTGAGTCCAGGCTGCGGCATCAGCCATTCGCGCCCGTCTCGGAGCGGAGCTGGTTGAGCACCGCCAGCGCCTCGCGGCGATGGGCCGGCCCATCCAGCAGGTTGTTGAACACATGGCGGATCACGCCGGAGCCGTCAATCACGTAGGTAACCCGACCCGGCAGCAGTCCGAGCACAGCGGGCACTCCGAAGGCCTTGCGCAGGGCGTTGCCCTTGTCCACCAGCAGGGGAAAGGGCAGCTGGTGTTTGGTCGCAAAACGCTGATGACTCCTGGCGTCATCACCGCTCACCCCCCAGACCTCAGCCCCCAGCGCCTGCAGATCGGCGTAGCTGTCGCGGAAGGCACAGGCCTCCATCGTGCAGCCGGGGGTGTCGTCCTTGGGATAGAAGAACAGCACCAGGGCCCGGCCGGCCAGGGCCTCGCTGCGCCGTTCAACCCCATGGGCATCGGCCAGGCTGATCTGGGGAGCGCGATCACCGCTGACAAGGGGACTGGGCATGGCACGCACAACAGATCTCTAACCCTAAGGAGAGGCCAGCGCTGTTGTTTGCGGCCTGCCCGAGCTGGGACCATGGGAGGTGTTCAGCGGTGGGCCATGACGGAGCAAGCCAGCTTCTGGGAGCAGACTGATCTGCTCACCTTCAACACCAAAGCCAGCGTCCCCCCGGATCAGGAGCCCAGTCCGGCCTCCGATCCGCCACTCCCTACTGAGCCACTGCCTACCGCGCCACCGTCTGCCGCGCCACGTGCTGCGACGCTGCCAACCGCAACGCGCCCAGCCGAGCCGCTCCCGGCTGCGCCCAGGGTGCCTGGGGCGAAGGAGCTCGAACTGGTGCCAGCCGCTGGCGTGCCAGCCAACGGGGTGCAGGGGCTGCCGGCTCGCGTCCCGGTTGCACTCACCGCCGTCACCACTGCACCAGGGACCGAGATGGAGATCCCAGCGCCAGCGTTACCCCAGGTTGATCGCCAGCCAGCCATATTGCAGGCCGAACCTGTGGTCAGCCTGTCGGGGCTGCCCGGGGCCGGAACCCGGGCCCTGCCGAGCTGCCCGGAACGGCTGCTGGTCCTCGACACCGAAACCACTGCGCTCAGCCGCGACCAGGGGCAATGCATCGAGGTGGGGGCCGTGCTGTTTGATGTGCCCAGCCGGGCGGTGCTGATGCAGGTGTCCTTTCTGCTGCCCTGCCCCAGCAATCCAGCGGAGCCGATCAATGGCATCCCGGCTGCAGTAAGTCGACTCAGCCAGCCCTGGCAGGCCGGCCTGACCTGTTTCGAGGCCATGGTGGCAGCGTCGGATGCCGTGTTGGCCCATAACGCCAACTTCGATCGTCAGTGGTTCGGTCAGGCCCCTTTACCACCCCTGTCCAAACCCTGGATCTGCTCGATGGAGGACATCCGCTGGCCTGCTGAACGCCAGCTGCGGGCCACACCATCGGTGCGAGATCTGGCCCTGGCCTATGGCATCCCGGTCTGGGCGGCGCATCGAGCGCTCACCGACTGCATCTATTTGATTCAGGTGTTGGAACGGTCTGCCGATCTGGAGCTGCTGCTGCAGTTGGCCCTGGAGCCGCGTCGCCTCTATCGAGCCTGTCTTGGCTATGCCGAGCGTCATCGAGCCAAGGAGGCTGGCTTCCGCTGGAATGATCCGGTGCGTGGCTCCTGGTGCCGGCGCCTGAGCGATCGGGAGGTGGAGTCGCTCTCGTTTGCGGTCGAGGCGGTGGAGCGGTTGGACGGGGAGCTGCCGCGCACAGCCTGAACGCCCTGAAGTTGGTGGAACTCTCTGCCGATCGGCGCAGCGAAGTGGCAATTGGTGGCAGCACAAGCAGATTTTGGCCATGCTGCAGCGTGTCGAAGGTTGTCCAGGCCCACGTTTCCAGTCCACGTTTCCAGTCCATGGTTCCCAGCCCTCCAGCCCATTCCTTGCCACCTGGCGACTCGCCGGGGCCGGGCCTGCGCCGCTGGCAAGCGGCTCGAAGCTGGGCGCGGCTGATCCGCGAGGCGGAAGCGCTGTGGTCGGTGGATGTGCGCTGCCTGCATCGGCTGGCGGCGCGGGAGCTGGGCCAACTGGTGCAGGAGGTGCCGCCGCGACTGCGGCGACGGGTCAATCAGTGGCTGCGACGGTTCCACGTGCTGACCCGCTTGCCCTGAGCAGGAGCAGCTCGCCGTGGAGACAAGCGAACTTTATGTTCAGTTTCCGCCCTGGAGCTGGATGGAGTACACCCTCGGGCTGGGCGATGGATAGAACCGGTTAGACGCATTGTCCGTAGCCGCTGGCGATGGCTGCGTGGAGTCTGAGACCGAGGGATTCAGCGATTCAGCAGAGAAGCAGGCCTTGATCCTGCGGCCCGGCGGTTAGTTCGAGCATCGTGCACGGATTGGCCGCACAGGTGAGTGCTGACGTGTGTCGCGGACTGGATGGTCTGGACTAGGTGATGGGAGCTGGGTATGGCGGCTGAGCCTGGGTTTGAGAGCGGCCAAAAAAAAGCGAGGGGGCCAACCCTCGCCTTATTCTCCCTTGCCCGACCCTGTGAAAGGTCGCCCCGCCATTATGAGCAGAGCGGCTGCCATGGACTGTGGTCGTTGACACCAGCTGGGATCTAAATGGGCAAAAGCTGACCGTAAGCGCGCCAATGGGTCCGCTGGTCAGCCAGCCAACGGATTAGCGGCTGGCTTGTCATTCACGGCCCCAGCCAGCCGCAGCGGCCGCACAGGCGCGCCAGGTCACGGCCATCTCGGTCAATGTCGGACTCTGCCAACCGGCACTCGGCCAGCAGGCGCCATCGGTGACCAGCACGTTGCGTGCCCCCCAGCAGCGGTTCCAGGCATCAACGACGCCGCCGGCTCGATCGCTCGCCATGCGGGCTCCACCCAACTCATGGATGTAATAGCCAGGCGGAGGTGTCTCCGGCCGCACCGCCGCCGTGCGCAGGATCAGCGGTTCCAGTAGCGGCAATCTGAACAGCTCTTGCAGCGGCCGGATCGTGCCGCCGGCAGCGGCCACCACAGCCTGCATGCGGCCGTGCATGTGGGCCACCATGGCGCTTTCATTGGGGCCCCAGCGGCAGCTGATGTGGGGCACCGCCAGTCCCCAGGCATCACGCACCTGGGGATCGAGGCTGATGCGATTGCTGGCGTCGGGCAGCACTTCGCCATGGGCAATCAGAAAACCCACGGCCTCCTCGGGACGGCGTTGCAGGGGCCGCGGTGGGTCAAAGCGCTGCAGAGCCGTCCAGATCCCGTAGCCGCGCTGAAAGCCAAGGCCGTCGTTGCCCCGCAGGTTCACCGTGTTGGGGATGAAGCAGCTGCCGGCCCCGGACAGCTCAACCGGCCCCTCGGGCCTGGCGATGCCGGGAATCGAGAAGAAGCGGCAGGTGGAGATGTGATCCATCAGGTAGTGCCCCAGGCAGCCGGAGGGATCAATCAGGCCACCGCTCTGGCGGCCCTCCTGCGAATTGAGCAGGATTCGCACCGACTCGATCGTGGAGGCGCAGAGCACCACCAGCGGAGCCGCCACCCGCTCCATCTGGCCGCTGCGGGTATCGATCAGCACCACGGCCTCAGCTCGATCCTCACCGGCCTTCATCTGCAGATGGCTCACCTGGGCGTTGGCGCGCAACCGCACCCTGCCGGTGGCCAACGCTCGGGCCAGAGTCACCCCCTGGGCGCTGGAGCGGGGCCACGGTTGGCTGGCCGTAGGTCGGGGCAAGGCAAAACCGCGCGAATGGATCAGCGGCAGCTCCAGCTCCTGGCCGATGGCACGCCGCAGATGGGCTTCGCCAGGAGTGAGAGGCAAGGGCGGCAGGAACTCCCCATCGGGGAGCTGGGGCAAGCCATCGGCATGGCCGTGGATGCCAAGCAGACGTTCAAGACGCCCGTAGAACGGAGCCAGTTCGTCACTGCCGATCGGCCAGCAAGGTCCATGCCCGTCCAGCTCACCGGCGCGGAATTCGCTCGGCGATAGCCGCAGGGTGATGCCCCCCCAGGTGAGGCTTTTGCCGCCCACCTGGCGACCGCGGGTCCACAGAAATGGCTGACTGGGGGGGGTGGTGTAGGGATTGAGCTGCTCATCGATGAACAGCTCCGGCTTGTGCTTCCAGTAGCCGGGATGGTTGGCCTGGCTGCGGTGGCGACCGCCGGCGAGATGGGCAAGCCGCCGCAGGCTGTCAAGCGGTTCATTGCTGCGGACCTGGGCGGGCGTCAGTTCGGGCCCCGCCTCCAGCAGCAGCACCCGCAGGCCCGATTCGGCCAGCACCATGGCCGCCACACTGCCGTTGGCCCCAGCACCCACGACGACCGCATCAAAAGCCATGTCCCCAACAGCTGTGTCAAGAACAGCCGTGTCATCAACAGCCATGTCATCGGGACAAGCGGCGTTGTCGATTGGAGCGGTCTCAGTCAACAGCGGGAAGCCTGGGAGGTCTGAGCGGCGATGGGCTGGCAAGCCTTGAGCGTGCAAGGCGCTGGCAGTCCAGCCGCGGTTAGCGTGAGGGCGACCAGCTCAAGGGGCTGATCCGAGCGGCTGCCGTTCCGCGTTGGCTCAGTCCACACCCCGGCCCAGCAGCAGATCGCGCGCTCCATTCACGAGTTGCATGGTGTCATGTTCGCCACCGCGATCGGGGTGGTGTTCACCAGCGGCGTTTTTCCAGGCCCGCGTCACGGCCCCCTCGGTGATCCGGCCCGAGAGCGGTAGGTGCAGGCGCTGCCTGGCCACGATCGCCTCGAGGTCGGGGTGTTTGCCCAAGGGGCCCCAATCAGCCTTGCTCAGGGCGGGGCTGCGCTTCTTGCCGCCCTTGCGGCGGGAGGTTTTGCCAACGCCGCCGCCGAATCCCCGGCGCTCCTCGCTGGCCTGCTCTGAGGTGGAGCTCGGCGGCTCGGCTGCTGATCTGGTGACCACCAACGGCAGTGGCCGCTCTTGTTTGGTCTGGGGCATCGCCATCACGGTTCGTTGCTCCAGTTTCCTGCATCATCCGCTTGGCCACCGGTGAGCGGCAACACGGTGCGGCTGGGCTCGGATGGGCGCGCGTCCTTATGGCCTGTCGGCGGGTGGCTGATGGACGGCACCCCATGCTGGCTCGATCGAAACGCGAAGGTTGACCCCGTGAACGACTCCCCCGCCCTTCACCATCAAGGGCTGGAGCGCCTGTTGGACCTGCCGCCGTTCGTGCTGTCGCTGTTCTGTTCGCTGCTGTTGCCCCTGCCCCAGACCCTGTTGGTTTCAGCCATTGCCGCCGCCAGCCTCGGTCCAGGCCTGGGACTGATTTCGATGGCGCTGATCGGCCTGGGCAATGTGTTGATCACCGCTGGACTGAGCGAGTCGATCGTGCGGCTCGGGCCCGATGCCAGCGGTCGCACCACCCTGCCTGCGGTGGCTCAGTTCTATCTGGGCAAGACGGGTAACCGGGTGGCGACCTTCGCCATCCTGATCATGTGGTTCACCGCCTTGGTCGGTGGCCTGCTGGGCTTTGCGGATGTAATGGCGGGGCTCACCCAGACGCCCCAGATCCCCTGGCTATTGGGCCTGGCGGTGGTGGTAATCGGTCTGAATGCCCGCCGCAGCCTGGGTTTCAGCGTGATGTTGCTGCTGGGCATCGTCACCTTTCTGCTGCTGCTGGGCATCAGCATCGGTGTCATTCCCGACATGCTCCCCTTCAGCCCTGCTGCGTTCTGGGAGCCGCTGATTGCTGGCGATCAGCGGTCCCTGTTGCCGTGGTCCTCGTTGTTGGCGATCAGCTTTTACACCTATTTCGGTTCCTCCCTGCTCGCCCCTACGGCGAACTTCGTGCTCCCCCGCGATCCGGCTGGAGCCAGTCTGATTCGCGGCAGTATCGCTGGAAGCCTCGGGATGATCGGGGTGGTGATGGTGTGGCTGGCCATGGTCAGTCGGGTGGTTCCACGCGAGAGCCTGCAGGGGATGAAAGGCACGGTGCTGGTGGCATTGGGAGGCCGGGGCCATGCCTCCTTGGCCCTGTTGTGCGCTGCCCTGGCCATCACGTTGTCGGGCTTTTCCGCCATCCGCGCCGGCGGCGTTCTTGGCAACCAGCTGCGCGATTTGGCCCTGGCCCGCAGGACCTTGATCCAGGCCGTGCTGCCGGCCATCCCCACCCTGGCTGGCCTGCTGCTGATTCTGGGTTGGATGCACAGCGGTTCCACCAATCTCACCCAGGCCCTCTCGATCGGCGGCGGCCTGGGAATACCGGTGGGCTGCTGGATCATGCCTGCCCTGATCCTGCGTCAGGCTCGCCTGCAACGGCCTGGCCCGGTGCCAGGCAGCTGGGCCTTGGCAGGCCATCCCGTCGTCACCACGGGGCTGCTTGGCATCGGGCTGCTGGTCCTGTTGATGTTCGGGCTGCTGGTGTGGAGTTGGTGGCCGATCAAGATCTTCACGGTCAGCCTGGCTGTGGGGCTGGCCATCTGGAGCGTACGACTTCAGCCGCAATGCGAGGCGTAGACCAGGCGGGTGCTGGTGGTGGCCACACCGGCAGCTCCCCGAATCTGGTGCACCAGCACCTCACGGAACTCGTCGAGATCGCTGGCGCTGAGCAGCATCAAAACATCCGACTCCCCATAACAGGCTCGGACTTGCTGCACGCCAGTCAGCAGCTTCAACTCCTGGACCATCTCGCTCTCCCTGGTCTGGGCTTCGGGAAGCAAGGTGATGGCGACCAATCCCTGTACTGGATGGATCGTGCTATCCGTGATCATGCCGTGAGTGTGGCCATCATCTTTACAGAGTCTGAGATCTACTTCGAGGCTTGAGATCATCTGCAGGGTCTCGGCAGCGGCTTCAATCAGCTGGCGCGAAAGTGCGGTGACGTAGAGACCCACGCCATGGCGACCATACAACGGGGCTGACCAGAGAAGTTGACAACCAATCTGCTCAATCTGGGACCAGACGTCCTGGATACTGGCCCAAAGCTGCAAGGGGCTGCGGCTGGAGGAGATCAGCAGAAAAGCCTGAGAATATGGCGCAGACAGCTGCGGCGGCGGAGAATCGCTCATCGTCATCAATTGCATGATCTGGTCCACACCTTACAGGCTCGGTAGGCGCCCCTCTATCTGATAATGGATGTCGACCATGACATGAACCCTGAAAGCTCTCGCACCTGAAGCAACACCGTGTGTCAGGAGCAAACACCAATCGATTTCCCCGCCTTCAATGGAGCTGATCAAGACAACCAACGACAGCGGCCGGGGCCGATAGCAGCTTCAGCTTGAGAACGTTCTTGCGGAGGCCTGGATCGAAGAGCTTCCGGAATCTGAGTTGAGAGTTGATCAGCCGGAAGGGAGGCTCCAGGTTGGTTCGGACATGGGCTTTCGCCAGCTCACCAGGTTCAGCAGAGTTAATCTGCTCCCTGTCAGGATGTCGATCCGATCAATGACCTGTCCATCACCCGAACTCATCAGAGCTGGGGGGCATTCCACCCTCGCCAGAACCAGGTGCCCGAAACTCCCACTGCTCGGCCTGGCCATCGCGACGGCACTGTTCTGGCCGCTGCGGGTTGACGCGGATATGGTGATCGGCAAGCCGGGCGATGGCGGGATCATCACGATCCGCCCCAGCGCTAGCCATGTCAACAAACAGCATCTTCAGCAATTCGTGGGTATTTCGGGGGCCAATAGTGGCGCCAAGGGGTTATCGCTCAATCGCGTCGTGATTCCAGCGGGAGCCAGTGCCAAGGCCCATCGCCACCTTGGCTCGGAATCAGCGATCTACATCGTTCAAGGCACAGTGCTGACCCGCTATGGCGAAAAGTTGCAATTTTCAATTGTGAATCATGCCGGGGATTTCCTCTACATACCCGCTGGCCTGCCCCATCAACCCACCAATCTCAGCGCCAGCGAAGCTGCCGTGGCCATCGTCAGCCGTAACGACCCCAATGAACAGGAGCATGTGGAGCTGATCGAGGCTGTTCCCCATATCCATCGCTGAGCAGCCATAATACTGCAATGGAGCTTGCTCTATCCCGCCTAATCATCCCATCCAATCGATGGATTGGCAGGAAAAGTTTGGCCATCAAGTTGCTGTTGGCCGGGGTCCATGGGGTATCCAGTTGCCAGTTGATCGGCTACCACCTTGGCAGGGCGATCGCCTCGTATATGTGCTCCCATCTGCGGGCTGGCTTGCTCTGCAGGGCCCGATTGATCAGGACGCACCGATCGATCTGATCAGCTTCCTCAAGGCCATCCCCGATGGCCGCTACCGCCGCGGTGTGCGCTATCCGCAGTGGTTCCTGCTGTTGGTGGCGGTGCTCGGCATCCTCAGTGACTGCCGTGGTTCCCGTGATCTGGAGGCATCTGCCATGCGGCACCGGGAGGCGTTCAATCAGGCCCTGGGCCTGAACTTCAAGCGTTGACCTTCCGATGCCACGTTCCTGTTCAACAAGGCTCACCTGCAGGAATTCCGGGAGGTGCTGCAGGCCTGGATGATCAGCCAGATCCCTGCTGGGGCAGCGGGGTTTCACCAACTGGTCTGTGATGGCAAGACACTGAAAGGTTCAGCCGTGGAAACCGAGGACGGGAAGCACCGCTTGGTGGCCCAGAGCACGGTGAGCGCCCGGGCACTCGGTGTTGACTGGCGCAGAAGAGCTCGGTTCGCTACACCACAGGCTTCCTGGTGTGTGTTTCAGCAGGAGGCCGGCTGCACCACAACAGATCAACAGCTTTGTTTCTCAGACTTCGCTGGTGAAGAACCCATCAACGACACCTCCAATCGCCTGGAGAGGCAAGAAATTGAAGACCATGCCAACGACACCCTCGATCAGTCCAACACCCGCCGCAGTTGGTTCGCCTCCTCCCTTGGCCTGAGCTTTCTTGCCCATCAGGGCGCCTGCCTGGAGCCGCACGCCCCAGCGGCAACCCGTCACTCTCTCGATCGCTGGCCCCGGCACCAGCCCAGACATCCCCCTGGAAGGCAATCCACAAGGCCTGTGTCTGCGCTGGATTGCCTGGCTTGCCCCAGCAAGCTGAACCA
>CALPNT020000102.1 GCA_943325005.2 Bifidobacterium breve
ACTGCCAGCTGGCTGTCGACAGTGACCACCAAGTGATCGTCGCCGTGGGAGTGAGCAACCAGCCACCGGATGTGGAACATCTGGAACCCATGCTGGAGCGCATCGCGACCAGCGCCGGTGCCTTACCGGATGTGATGACCTTTGATGCGGGCTACTGGAGTGAGGACAACGCCAAGACCTGCGCCGATCAGGGCATAGACGCCTACATCGCTACCGGCCGGCTGCCGCACGGTCAGCCACCGCCGCCGAAACGCGGCCCGCTGCCCAAGGACGCCGACGCCAAAACCCGCATGGCCCGAAAGCTCCGCAGCAAGAAAGGTTCCAAGATCTATGCCCAGCGCAAGGCGATCGTGGAACCGGTGAATGGACAGATCAAGGAGGCACGCGGCTTACGTCGCTTCCTGCTGCGGGGCATAGAGAAGGTCAATGGCGAGTGGCACCTGATCGCCGCCACTCACAACCTGCTCAAGTTATTCAGGTTCCAGCGATCACAGCAGCAAGCGCTGGCGGCAGCAACGGGATGAAGGGCAGTGGCCCTGGCCAGAGCAGCCAGGGCTGTGATTCAGCCCCACGACGACGGGCATGCTCACCAGAAGAAAAAAGCCGCAGCGGTTCAACTCACGGGTGGCGTTCGCCGTGTCAGGCGGGCTGGTGCTCTATTGGCAACAAACTCCTAGGCCGCAACGGCCTCCACACTTCGCAGCCCAAACTGCTCCTGCAGCAACTGGGCCACCCCAGGCGAGAGGAAGGCGGGCAAGGTAGGGCCGAGCTGGATGTTCTGCACACCCAGGTGCAGTAGGGCCAGCAGCACGATCACGGCCTTCTGCTCGTACCAGGCGATGGTGTAGTCAATCGGCAGGTCGTTGATGTTCTCAAGTCCCAGGGCATCCTTGAGCAACAGCGCCGTGCGCACCAGGCTATAGGAATCGTTGCATTGGCCGGCATCGAGCACCCTTGGAATGGCTACCCCACCTGGAGCCGTGATCACACCAAGGTCGAGTTTGTTGTAGCGGTACTTGGCACAGCCGGCTGTGAGGATCACGGTATCGCTCGGCAGCTCCTTGGCATAGCGGGTGTAGTCGCTGCGCTGGGGCTGGCGGCCATCACAGCCCGCCATCACCACAAACCGCTTCAGCGCCCCACTGTGGATTGCCTCAAGAATCGGCGCGGCCAGGGCCTCCACCTGATGGTGGGCAAAGCCGGCGGGAATCGTGCCCTTCTCCAGTGGCTCGGGCGGCGCGCAGCGCTGGGCCAGGGCGATCAGTTCGGCGAAATCCTTGCGGCCATCAGAGCCGCGCTCGATGTGGCGGTAGCCGGGGAAGCCGGCCGCACCGGTGGTGAACACCATGGCGGCGTAGGCCGCATCCTTGGGCGGCGGCACGATGCAGTTGGTGGTGAACAGGATCGGTCCACGGAAGCTGGTGAACTCGCGGTGCTGCTGCCACCAGGCGTTGCCGTAGTTGCCGTAGAGGTGTGGATAGGTCTTGAACGCTGGGTAGCTGTGGGCCGGCAACATCTCGCTGTGGGTGTAGATGTCGATGCCGCTCTCGCGGCTCTGCTCCAGCAGCTCCTCCAGGTCGGCCAGATCGTGGCCCGACACCAGGATTCCGGGCCGCTGGCCCACGCCGATGCGCACTTGGGTGACTTCCGGGTGGCCGTAGCGGCCGGTGTTGGCGCCATCCAACAGAGCCATCGCCGCCACCGCCTGGCCACCGGTTTCCAGCACCAGGGCCGTGAGTGCCGGCCCATCCAGGTTCGGATTGGCTGTGGCCGCCAGCGCCCGGGCCAGAAAGGTGTTGAGGGCGTTGTCCTCGCTGCCCAGCTCGGCGGCGTGGTGCAGGTAGGCAGCCAGGCCCTTGAGCCCATAGGTGAGCAGCTCCCGCAGGGAGCGCACGTTGCTGTCGCTGCCGCGCAGCACGCCGATCTCGGCCTCGGCTGCCAGTAACTGCTCGCGGCTGGTGGGGCACCAGCTGGCCGCATGGCTACTCGCCAGCGGCACCAGCAAGGCCCCGGCCGCACAGTGCTGTTGCAGCTCCAGACGCCAGGCCAGACCCCGGCGGATCTGGGCCTCGATCACCGCGTCGTCGAAGTTGGCGTTGGTGATCGTGGTGAACAGGGCCAACCGCAGCCAGGCGTGGGCCTCGGCGGGCGCCACTGCCCGTGCCAGTGCCACGGCGTCTGCCTCTGCACCGGCCAGGCTTACGCCTGCCAGGGCTGTGGCATAAATGGCCACACCGCGGGCTACCTGGATCAGGCCGTCCTGCAGGGCGGCGGTGGTGGCTGTCTTGCCGCACACCCCCACCACCGTGCAACCTTCACCGCGGGCCGCTTCCTGGCACTGGAAACAGAACATCGACATCGTTAATTCTCCTACGGGGAACCAAGGCATTCGGCGCACCGCAGCGCCGCTGAGCTCACGATGGGAGAAGCCCGCTCAGAAATCCTTGACGTTGATCAAGTCGGCCGAGGTGCTGGAGCGCCTGCGTGATCTGGGCCAGCCCCGCTCCATTCCCCGCGGCGGCAGCCTGGCGCTGGAGGGGGAGCCGGCGTCGGGGTTCTGGTGGGTGCTGAAGGGCCAGGTGACCATCCACCAGATCAGTCCGGACGGCCGTCAGATCGAGTTGGGCCGCTTCTGCGGCGGCGAGATCGTGGCTGCGGCGCTGGCCTTTGCTGATGCGCCCTTTCCCCACCACATTGAGGCCCTGTGCGACAGCGAGCTGCTCTGGTTTCCGCGCCGGCAGGCCTGGCAGCGGATCACCGGCAGTCCAGAGCTGGCCTCCTATTTCCTGCGCCTTCTCGCCGGCAAGTGCCGTCTGCTGCAGCAACGGCTGCGCAGTCTCCAGAGCCAGACCCTGCGGCAGCGACTGCTGCATTACTTGCGTGCGCTGGCCAAGGAGCAGGTAGGCCACCCAGACGGCTCAGCCGCCCAGCCAGCCTGTACATCCGGGGCCGTGACCCTCACCATCGCCTCCAAAAAAGACCTGGCCAGTCAGCTTGGTGCCAGTCCCGAAACCCTCTCCCGCGCCTTGCGTCAGCTCCATGACAGCGGTGAGCTGCTGCTGGAGGGTCGTCAGGTCACGCTGCTCGACGAGCACTGAGCCACCAGGGATCCGTGTGGATGCTGTTCCCGTTTCAGGCTGTTCCCCCAGGATGAAACCACTGCACTGGCAATGACCCATGAAGGTGATCGTGGATCTGTGCGTGGTGCCGATCGGTGTGGGCGTGCACCTGGCGCCCTACATCGCCGCCTGCGAGCAGGTGCTTACCGCCGCCGGCCTCAAGATCCAGCTGCATCCCAACGGCACCGCCATCGAGGGCGAATGGGAGCCGGTGTTCACCGCGATCGAGGCCTGCCACCAGGTGGTGCATGCCATGGGCTGCCTCCGCATCTACACCACCGTGAAAATCAACACCCGGACCGACAAGGACCAGACCCTGGAAGACAAGGTGGCCAGCGTGCAGGCGCTGCTCTGATGACGGGCCACAGAGAACAAGCCAGCCAGGTTCTGGCCTTCTGGATCAGCGAAACCCGGCCGCGCCAGTGGTTTGCCAAGGACTTCGCCTTTGACGCCCTGGTGGGCGATCGCTTTCTCGAGTTGACCCGGCGGGCCCGCTCCCGTCCCGGCTCCTGGTTTTGTTCCCTTGTTTCTTCCCGTCCTCAGCACGGGCACGCAGAAGGAAGCTGGACGCGGCTCCGGCCCATGGCTTCGTTGGCTCAGTGTTTCTCCGGATCAGTACCCATTCGATCCGTGCTGACCCAGCTTTTCGATCAGCCTTCAGACATGAAGATTGGGGCAGATCACATCCCTCTCCTTGGCGGGCTTGCTCTGCCAGCCGGCCAGCAGGCCCTTGAGTTCCGTTCTGAGCTGGCGCAGCTCCTTGATCTGGCCATCGATCCGCTCGATCTGGGATTCCAGCTGGATCGCGATATCGCCACAGGGCAAATCACCGGCATCGTGCACCGCCAGGCAGCCCTGGATCTCCTCCAGGCTGAGCCCGAGGGTCTTGAGCTTGCGGATGAACTGCAGGCGCCGCAGGCTTTCTTCAGCGAACAGGCGGTAACCGCCTTCGCTGCGGCCGGTCGCCGGCAGCAGGCCCAGGTCCTCGTAGTAGCGCAGGGTCTTGACCGGTAGACCACTGCGGCCGGCCAGCGCTCCGATCTTCATGCCGACGGCCGCCATGGGTTTGACTCTCCTGTTATGTGGAGACTCTAAGCTGGCTTTCGGCTCTTCCTCCCGGCATTCCGTGAACCCCATCGTTCTGGCTCTCCTCCTGTTGGCCGGTGTTGCCCTGGCGCCGGGTGCCGCCCGCGCCCAGGACAACGACATGTTCCCGAGCAAGGCCGCAGCGGAACAGCGAACCAAGGAACTGAAGTGCAGCGGCGCCTTTGCGATGGGCAAGGAGTGGATGCCCTGTCAGAACTTCGATATCTATGAAAAGGCCGTCTCCAAGGAGAAGTGATTCCACCATTCTCTATACCGCCTCTGATTCTTGCTTTGAACCTCCCAGCGACCACCCGATGAACCAGCGCCACACCAGCCCTCTGCCGCCATGTCGCCGATGGGCCCTGCTGGGTGGCCTGGCCGCAGCAACCTTCGCCCCGCTCCTCAACACCGCACCCGTTGCGGCGCATATGAAGGGCATGTTCAAGACCAAGCTGGAGGCGGAGCAACGCGCTGCCGAGCTCAAGTGCAAAGGTGCTTTCGCGATGGGCTCCCTGTGGATGCCCTGCGCCAATGAGCAGGTGCTGCACAAGGCCCTTCAGAACGAGTGAAGCGCCATCACCTGCTGCGTCGGCTGCACCGCAGCCTCGTGCCCCTGGCGGCGGTGCCGCTCTTGCTCACGGCCCTCTCCGGCTCGCTCTACGGCGCCCTCTCAGCCCAGGGCATCGAAGCCTTCTGGTTGATGAAGCTGCACAGCGGTAACTTCGGTGTTGTCAATCTGCAGCCCTACTACTCCACGCTCCTCGGCGTGCTCACCCTGTTCATCGTTGGCTCGGGGATTGGTTTGTTGCTGGGGAGTCGGAGCGGAAAGAAGCCAGCAACGCCGCCTTCCTGATCAAGTCGCTCGGTACCGCCGCAGCAGCGACGAGTTGACAATCACCGACAGCGAACTCAGGGCCATGGCTGCCCCGGCGATCATCGGGTTCAGCCAGCCCAGAGCGGCAATCGGGATGCCGATCCCGTTGTAAACGAAGGCCCAGAAGAGGTTCTGGCGGATCTTGCGCATGGTGGCCCGCGATAGCCCGATGGCGCTCACCACCAGACGCACATCGTTGCGGATCAGGATGATGTCGCCGGCCTCCTTGGCCACATCCGAACCGGAGCCGATGGCGATGCCGATGTTGGCCATCGCCCACCATTGCCACCAGCTGCCCGGCCTGCTGCAGGGCCTTGATGGTTCCCGCCTTGTCGGCCGGCCGCACCAACGGCGATCACCACCACGGCCGGCACGAACCAGCCCGTGACCTGATCGGCCAGGCGTTGCACGCTGGCGGTGCTGGCCTGAAAACGGAGCAGGCCAGCCCCATTGACGGTGCCACCGATCAGCTCGGCGCCGGCCTGTTTGGCCACCGGCAGGGATTCACCGGTGAGCAAGGATTCGTCCACCGAGGTGCTGCCATCGAGCACCACCCCATCGGTGGGGATCTTCTCGCCCGGCCGCACCAGCATCGTCTCGCTTTTGTCGATGGCATCGGCAGGGACGGTCATCTCCATGCCGTCGCGAATCACCGTGGCTGTGGCGGGCTGAAGATCGAGCAACTTGCGCACAGCGGCTGAGGAGCGTTTCTTGATGATCTCCTCCATGGTTTTGCCCATCAGCACGAAGGCGATCATCACCGCCGACACCTCGAAGTAGACGTCCCGTTCACTGACGCCGACCGGAAGCCAGGTGGGCGCAAAGACATCCACCACGCTGTAGATGTAGGCGATGGAGGTGCCGAGGGCGATCAGCACGTCCATGTTGTGGGCGCGGCGCTTCAGGCCAGCCCAGGCGTCGGTGTAGAACGACCAGCCACCGATGAACTGCACGGGGGTGGCGAGCGCGAACAGTCACTTCCCCCAGCTCATCCAGGGCAGGGCCGGCAGTGGTACCCAGGACACCAGGCTGATGCCCGCCGCCAAGGCGATAAAGGCGCCGGCCCGCAACAGAGCCAGGGCCAGCACCCTGCCGATCACGAAGCCCACGCGCCGGCGCATGACGCGCAGCTTGTGGTCCGGATTCTGGAACGTCTGCAGGCAACTCTGCCTGCAGACGTAGTGGTTGCGACCGCCGCGCTGGGTGGAGAGGGCCGTGACCTTGGGAACGACCATGCCGCAGATGGGATCCTTGGCCATCCCCTTCTTGCCAGCGCCCGGGCGCTGATGGCTGTGGAGGTGACAGGCCGGTGGGGCGGTCATGGCGGAGGTCCCTGTTGCCTCAGGCTGAGGTCATCGGTGATCAGAGGCTGAACAGGGCGTCGTACTGGCTGTACTCCGGCTTGCGCAGGCCCTCAAGCGCCAGCATCCGCCGCAGCTGGATGATCTCGGCGCGCTGGGCCACGATCACACCGGTGGCAAAGCGCCGGATCGTCGGGTTGGTGCTCTTGGCCAGGGCGTCGTGGGCCATGATCAGCGCGCCGCCGTGGTGATGGAGCATCCCCTCCAGGAACCAGGTGACGCGGTTCTCCCTGGTGGGGCCCTCACCGATCATGCGCATCCCATCGATCTGGGTCTGGCTCATGCGGATGAGGCCGGAGAGGCTGTTTGGATCACCCCCGCTCGCCAGGGCCACGGGATAGACGGGCGCCTGGGGATACCAGGACTTGCGCCAGAGGCCCATGGCCCGGATCTCGCCCGCCTGATCGCGCCAGATCGCCTTGCCGAGGGCCCCCACCCCGGACTGGCCGATGTCGAACACGAATTCGCTCATCCGCAGCGCGCCGGTGTGGTGCTGCACCATCCCGTCGATGAAGCGCAGGTCGTAGGTGGCACCGGCGGGGCCCACGTCATGGGCATGGCCGGCATGGGCCGGGGCGGCCATCCCTGGCATGCCTTCGTGCCCTTCGTGATTCATGCCACCGGGAATCTGGGCCAGGGCCGGAGCCACCATCGAGAGAGCAGAGGCGAGCCCGATCAAGGTGGCGGTGAAGCGGGACAGGCGCATGGCGGCAGGGTCAGAACACCTCACCGTATGGTCTCCCCTTGGCTGGAGAGTCAAGGACCAGGGCCGCAGCAAACCTGCGGCGGCCGATGCCGTGCTTCCAGGGCTTGACTCTCCCCTCTACTGGAAGCCCTACCTTGAGTCCAGGGAGCTGCGGCTCCCTCTGGCTGTTCGGAGGACCGCTGATGACCTCTCCCCTCAAGCGCCGTCAGGTGCTGGGCCTGGGGCTCGCCAGTCTCGGCACGGCCCTGGTCGGGCCGTTTCTCTCGGACCGGGTGCAGCGTTCTGCCGCCCGGGCCCAGCCGGCCGTTGCGGCGCGCCTGGTCTCCCGGGGCGGCGTGGCCGATCTGGAGCTGGTGGCCCAGGCCACGCGGGGAACCCTTCCGGGTGGCCCCACCGAGCTGCTCACCTACAACGGCCGCTCACCCGGTCCGCTGCTGGAGGTCAAGGCAGGCGATCGGGTGCGCCTGCGCTTGCGCAATGGCCTCAACCAGCCCACCAACCTGCACTTCCACGGGCTCCACATCCCCCCCAGCGGCACGGCTGACAACGTGTTCCTGACCGTGAAGCCCGGTGACTCCTTCACCTATGACTTCACGCTCGCCAAGGACCACCCGGCCGGACTGTTCTACGTCCACCCCCACCAACACGGCCTCTCGGCCGATCAGGTGTTCGGCGGCCTCGGGGGTGCCCTGGTGGTGCGCGGTGATCTGGACCGGATACCGGAAGTGGCGGCGGCCAACGAAACCGTGCTGGTGCTGAAGGATTACGCCAGCGCTTCCGACCAGAACGAAGTCAGTCTGGGCATGGGACGGATGCTCGGTCGAGAGGGCCCGTTGCTCACGGTGAACGGAGAGCTCAATCCAGGCCTGTCGATCGCCAGCGGGGGCCTGCTGCGGCTGCGACTACTCAATGCCTCCAATGCCCGCATCTACCGCCTGGCCCTGGAAGGGCATCGGCTGGTGCGGATCGCCACCGATGGCGGCGCCATCGGCACCCCGGAACCCCTGGAGGAGCTGCTGCTGGCCCCCGGCGAGCGGGCCGATGTGCTGGTGCAGGGCAACCAGGCCCCCGGCAGCTACCGGTTGCTCAACCTTCCCTATCAACGGAGCAGCCACATGGGCATGGCTGCCGCAGAAGCGGATCCCCGAACCCTGGCCACCCTGAGCTACAGCGGAGCAGTGACGCCGCTGCCGCTACCGACAACCCTGCTCCCGGTGCCGGCCCTGCCGGAGCCAGAACGGACGCGGCAATTCGTCCTGGCCCATGCCATGGGTATGGGTGGGATGAAGCACGCCATGGGCGCCATGGGCGGTGGCGGCATGGCCATGGGCATGGGGTTCCAGATCAATGGCCAGTCCTTCGAACCCGACCGGATCAACACCCGCGTCCGGCTGGACAGCACGGAAGACTGGCTGATCGTCAATGACGACGTGATGGACCATCCCTTCCATCTGCACATCAACCCCTTTCAGGTGATCAGCCGCGCGGGCCGCCCCGAATCCCAGCGCCGCTGGAAGGACACCGTGCTGGTGAAGGCAGGAGAGGACGTGCGGATCCGGGTGACGTTCAGGGATTTCCCGGGGCTCACCGTCTACCACTGCCACAACCTCGACCATGAGGATCTGGGCTTGATGGGGGTGCTGCAGATCGATGGAAAGGCTGGTTGAGCAACAGCAACGACGCGGCCAGCTGGCGGGGCTTGGGGCCGCCGTGCTGTTCGGCTGCAGCGCCCCACTGATCAGCACGATCACCGGATCCGGTTCGGCCCTGAGCATCGCCGGCCTGCTTTATGGCGGCGCCACGCTGGCCCTGCTGATCGTCCGCCTGGTGCGGGGGAAAGGGGCCGAAACCCCGATCCATCGGCAGGACTGGCCGGCGCTGGCAACCCTCACCCTGCTGGGCGGTGTGGTGGGTCCGGTGGCGCTGGTCCTGGGCCTGGGCTTGATGTCAGCTGCCTCCAGTTCGCTGTTGCTCAACCTTGAGGCGTTGTTCACCCTGGCGATCGCCGTGCTGCTGGGCCGAGAACACCTGGGCCGTGTGGGCTTGCTTTCGGCACTGTTCACGATCGCCGGGGCGGTGGTGCTCTCGCAGGGAAACCTCAGCGGCGCCAATGGGGCCGGCAGCGCCCTGATCGCCCTGGCCACTCTCGCCTGGGGCATCGACAACAACCTCAGCCAGCGCCTGAGTCTGCGCGATCCGATTCAGATCGCCACCGCCAAGGCGGCAGGGGCCTCGCTGCCGATGCTGCTGTTGGCCCTGGTGCTGGGGCAAAGCTTTCCGCCCATGCCGGTGATCCTGGTGTTGCTGGCGATCGGCGCCCTGGGCTATGGGATCTCGATCTGGCTGGATCTGCTGGCGCTGCGTGATCTCGGTGCCGCTCGCGAGGCGGTGCTGTTCTCCACCGCACCGTTCGTCGGGGCCGCGTTCTCTCTCGTTGTGTTGCAGGAGGCCGTCAACCCGCAGCTCATGGTGGCCGGCGGTCTGATGGCCGCAGGCGTCGTGCTGCTGTTACGGGAGCAGCACAGCCACTGGCATCGCCATGAGGCACTGCGCCATGCCCATCGCCATCGCCATGAACCGATCGGTAGCGATGCCCATCACGAACACCGCCATGCTCCGCAGGATGTCGAAGGGATCGCCAGCGATCAGCCCTTCTGGCATGCCCATGAGCATCGCCACGGGGAGCTGGAGCACGCCCATCCGCACGTCAGTGACGCCCATCACCGCCATCGCCACTGAGCAAGGCAAGCCAGCGGACAGCTCCGCTCCTGCTGAGCAGAGAGCGGCTTCAACCAGACGGAATGGGCGGAGGCTGCCACTGGGGCACTGTCGTCTGCCAACCCTCTTTGCGCTTCTCGCTCCAGAGCTTGAGGGCCGCCTCGCGGCTAATTTCCAGCCGCTTTTTCAACAGCGGCACCGGCTGATCCGGCAACAGCTCCCCGACTGTGACCTCCAGCTGCTGACACCAGCGGTCCCAGCGGGTCGGTCGGAAGTGGAGGACATGGCGGCCATCACTGATCCAGCCCTCCTGGGGCGACAGCGGTGGCCGCTTGCTGCTGCTACAGGGCATTGGGGATGGCGCTCAAGCCACCTCAGGCGCCCAGCCCCGTTGCCTCACCATGTCGTCCGTCCAGCCCTGGCAGCGGCTGGTGAGGTGCTCGCCATGGGCGATCAGGCCCTG